>NZ_JBHFNU010000114.1:0-94697 GCF_041929145.1 Aerosakkonema sp. BLCC-F183
TTACATTATTCAAGTTAAGATTAGGTATGTAGTTGGGCATGACGCCTAGAATAAGAGGCGTAAAGCCCAACTACGTACCCAGAAAGCAAATAACTAGCAACTTGCGTTACTATTCTCAACAACGGGACGCCTTCTCAATTAATTACCTCAATGACTTGCGCGGAGAGATTCTGGCGTGTCCTTATTTTGCTACTAATAACCTCAACCGCGACTTTATTGGTACTAAAGGGTTTTCGGTGGTGTTTCACCGATCGCACATTGGGGAAGTGGAACAGCGCTTTCCCTTCTTCAAACCTTATCTAGACCGAGCTTTACTACCTACGTGTAACGCTTTTTACCTCAATCCCCTGCTACTCAAGGAAGGTTCTCGCGTCGATCCGCATATCGATCGCTCTTTGCGATCGTACTGCAAAGCGATCGATCCTCCTATGTTTGTCAGCGTGCTTTACGTACAAGTCCCGCCCAATTTGGAAGGTGGAGAATTGGTGCTGCGGAATTACAAACAACAAGTCGGACAGATTAAACCGCAGGTTAACACACTGGTGTATTTTCAGGGAGATTTGACTCATTCTGTGAATGCTGTGAAAAGTTCTGGAACTCGTCTGAGTTTAGTTTGCGAACAATACAGTTTGAGCGAAACCGAACTGGAAGAAATTCCCTTATTCATCGTAGAATCTAGGGCAGTTAACGGCAAGCAGAAACAGCTTAAAAATAACATAAAATAACCATTGAATCTAGATGCCCGACTTCTTCAAGAAGTCGGGCATCTGGACAGCAAGTTTTACTTAACAAACGTAGGATTCACCGATGAACTATTTACGATTCCTCTCTTTTATTTTAATCGCCTTTGGTTTCATGCCAAGTTCTGCGATCGCATCCTATCAAAACACATCCGCAGACTTCACCGCTGCGAAATGGCAAGCCGTTCCAGAAACCGGATCTGAACCGATTTATATTGACACCAATAGCATAAAATTAGATGAAAGTCAAAGTGTAATTACCTTCGATTTGCTCGCACCTGACGGTAGTTACGGTCGCATAGAAACAGATTGCATTAATAACAAACAAAGGTCAATTCGTCAAGGCTCGTTTGAATCTAAAACTAAGGCTACTTTCGTTTCATTACCGAATGCAATATGGCAAAATATTGAAACAGATAGCTTACAAGCAACTATATCAGGTTATGTGTGTTCGTTAGGCGATCGAATTGAACCAGCCACTGATGAAGCATTTTATAACGCACAAGTACAACAGCTCGAAGAAATGACTGAAGGTTGCCAAGAAAAGAAAAAAACGCAAGGTAACATTACCTATCAAATTTGTACCATTAACGGTAAACCCGTGCAAGCTTCGGAAGCTCTCACCGAAGCGGGAGATGGTTTAGGATTTTGGTTTCAAAATAATAAAGTGAGGGCAATTCGCTTTTTCCATAATGGCGATCTCGCTATTTTCGATGAAAATGGACGTTTACAAGTTCGATTTTATGATGGGAATGAGATGCAAACTGATTTTACTGAAACAGAAAGGAAAGAATTAGAAGCAACTGCTAAAAACGGGTATCGGGATATTTTTGCGGTGTTTAAAATTTAGGGTTGTCAATAAGCCTAAAGAAACCGGGTTTATCTGCGTGAATTGCCAGAAACCCGGTTTCTGACCCTCTAGGAAGCCAGTCAAGTAAAAGAGGTTGACAAAATAAACATAATCTGTGTTCTATTTAGATCTCGGCAGGGCGAAGCATTCGGGGAGAAAGATTGTTCATAATTGCGATCGATTGTCGCCCGAATGCTTCGCCCCTACACAATACATATTTCGTTATTTTTGTCAATTTATTCTACTGGACTGGCGTTCTAGGAAGCCATTTCAGCTAGGGGAGAGCGATCGTACTGTTGCAGCAGATCCGCTGGATCGTCGTAGATTGCGATCGCATCAGACAATTGCTCATCGCTAAAACCACCACAACGAAAAGCAATAACTCCTACTCCCGCTTTTCCAGCCGACTCAATATCGTAAGGCGTATCGCCCAGCATCACCGCTTTATCCGGTTCCAAGTTAGCTTTTTTCAAAGCTACCTCCACAATATCCGGTGCTGGTTTTGAGTTTTCTGCATCGCTAGAAGTTGTATGTTCCGGAATTAAATCGTCTACATCGGCAATTTTGAGCAAAACATCCATCTCTTGCGAAGTAGCCGAACTAGCAATAATTAAATGTAACCCAGCGTCTTGCATCTTTTGAACTAACTCTCGCGAACCATTGGCGGAAACTAACTGGGAAGAGAATTTATCGATCATCAATTCCTTGCGGCGATCGGAAATTTGTTTGCCAACACCCTCCTCGCTATTGAGTTCCGCCACCATCTTCGGAATTATCTGATCGCCACCCATACCGATCAGGGGGCGCACTTTTTCAAACTGAATTTCATACCCATAGTGAGCAAATGCCTCTACCCAAGCTTGTGCATGAGCATCATTGCTTAAAATTAGAGTTCCGTCCACATCTAAAATTACACCCTCTAGCGGCATCATCTTCTCCTGCAACCTTTAATTGTTCGATATTGACATAGCGATCGCAAAGGCTCATCTATCTCTATGAGGAGAAGAGGCTTGACAACGAGTAACATATATGGTACTCTAATGTGCAGTATGAAATTTTAAAATATACTATATTAAAATCAGTAAAGCCATTTTTAAAAATAGCTATTATGGCATTAAATAGAGATTTCAAAGAAACGGTTAACGCAAGAATTCAGAGAGATACTGCATTTGCAACAGCCCTGCTTGATGAAGCTATTTACCTTTTTCTCAATGGTGAACCAGAAACGGCAAGACTTATACTAAGAGAGCTTGTAAATGCAACTATAGGGTTTGAACAACTGGCGATTAAAACTTCCAAACCTAGTAAGAGTCTTCACCGGATGTTATCTGCAAAAGGTAATCCTACGATGGACAATCTGACTGCTATATTTGATGTCCTTCGTAAAACGTTAAATGTGGATATCAAGGTTAAGACAGTTGCAAGATCTTAAAATGCCAAAGATTTAAACTAAATCAAGGATTAAGCTTCAATGAATCTTCCGAATGCAGAGAATGCCGTAGTCGATATTCGCAAGCTTCGTGACTATTGCCTGAATCCAGAGCATGATGATGGAAAACACAAAGCTCGACTTTTTTCATCCATACTCGGTATGAATGCGGATAATGCAGAGGAATTACGTCAGATTCTTCTTGAAGTTGTCAAAACTCACGAAGTTCAACTAGGACGGCGTGATGAATTTGGACAACGCTACACTCTAGATTTTATGCTGACATGGCAAAATAGAAGTGCCACTATTCGGAGTGGTTGGATTATTGAACACGATTCCGGTATTCCAAAACTAACGACCTGCTATCCCCTATAACATTTGGAGGTTAGATGAAATGAGGAAAAATACAGTCAAGTTGCTTGATGTGGTAGCACTAACAGTCGATCTCCCGGAATACAACTTATGGCAAGGTCAAGTCGGCACAGTAGTTGAGATATTGGCTAATGGGACAGCATTTGAGGTAGAATTCAGCGATCGCAATGGGCGCACTTACGAATCTATTGGTTTACGACCAGAACAGATTATGGTGCTACGATTTGATCCAGCATCACTTGAACTCAGGCCGGAGATTGTGACGGCGCAAGCAGGGGAATAATGATGGTGAAAAGATCGATATTACACTGGGCTTTGCCATCGACTAGCTGTTGGTATGGTAAATTAATGATGGGATTGTTTTTATATTATAAGGAAGTTTTCCCTACTTAAATTATAAATATGATATAGTCCCACGTAGCCCCATCAACAGCAGGAGGTATCTGAATGAATATTTTTTATAGTCAAGCCATGATTGAGAACCGCAAACTAAATTATGAGCGATTGCGAAAAGCTGGATGGGTTGCCGTTAGCATTCGCAAAATTACAGGAATCGAGCGTATTTACTCCCTTGGCTGGACACTCCAAAGTGAAATATGTCTACCATTTCCACCTAGAGTTGGGGATGAAATTAGTATAGCCGTCTTTGACACAAAAACACTAGAGAACTATGGGCTGGACAGTGGCTATACTGAATCTATCACTGTGAAGGTTGAGGCAGTTGAAATAGATTCAATCTCACCAGATGAGCCTGCTTATCGGGTGGAAGATTCACTCCAATGTCTCTATCTATATATTGATGTGAGTGTCACCGATATATCAGCCCTGCTCAACAATACCTCTGCCTAGCAAAGAAAGATTGAAATATTAAAATCTAGTTATGAAAACAGATATTTCTCTTCCAGACCAAATTTTTGAAGAGGCTGAGGCACTTGCTCAACAGTTGGGGATGTCTCTTCCAAAGGAGAATTGGTAGTGTATCGCGGTGAAATTTGGTGGGCGCAGCTACCCGATCAAATTGGTTCAGAACCGGGTTATCGTAGACCTGTGCTAATTATTCAAAGTTGCGATCGCACTTCTGCAAATCCTCCTTACTTTAACAGCATTAACAAACGCTGTAATTCCCCGCAAGCTGCCTGAAGAGACTCTGGTGCATTTTCAGATAATCTCTGAAAACGGCATTCCTCTGCCAAACTCTCAACATACGGTTTACAAAAAGCTTCATTATTCTCAAACTTGGCATAACTATCCTCCTCATTTACAAATTCTCCTTGCAAATAATGTATCCAAGTTTCTATATTTCGTTTAGGAATAAAGATTGCGATCGCTTCATCCGCTCGACGTTCTGGCTGGGAATCTTCACTCAGAGCATCTGCTAACTGATTTAGTCGTTCCTGCAATGTACCCGTATCTGCATCAATTAACACTACTAACCCAATTGAAACGCGGTTTCTATTCTGGCGATATGCTTTAACTTCCGCCGCATATTGAGTGCGTACATACTGTTCTCCAGATTGGCTACCCGAAGGGCAAATTTTTGCTCTAATTATACCAGCAAAACCTCGCATTTTTAGGAAATGCCGAGCAAAAACTTCCTGCTGTCTATCTTCGCAAAGGATAACAATCTGAACTCTACGCTGGCTCATTCAACCATCCCCTTGCAATTAATTCTGAAACAGGTAATCCAGAATTATCAGCCACTTCACCACTAATTCGTTTTACTCTTACAGGTGCATTGCTTTGTCGCTCAAACCAATAGCCAATAGGTGAAGCCAAAAGGTAATTAATTAGCTCAGGATGGTGAGAAATCAGTAAAGATTGCAATTTACCTTCGCTACAAAGGTCATAAAGCTGAATCAGCCAAGGTTGAATTTCCGGCAAAGCTAAAAAGTTTTCAGGTTCATCAATACATAAAGTATAGTCTTCCGATTTTGTCCCATAAATAAGCGTATATAAAGCAACTAAAGCTTTTTGTCCGTCCGATAATTCTCCCAGACGATATTCAATTGGTTTAACGCTATTACTCCCTCCTGAAAAACGTGATTTTAGTACTAGATTTTGCTCGCTAACTCGCTCAAACTTAAAGCTGTTGAAACCATCCAAAACATTTCGTAAAATATTGCCTATTTCAGCTACCTTGCCTTGATCGTCAGAGAGGTAACGATACCAAGAAACAAAGTTTTCCATCTTGGTAGTTAACCGCATTTCTTCTTGGTTACTTTCATCAACCATCAAGCTGGGAATGATTCGGACAATAATAAATCGTTTGAGCCGTTCTCTAAACCAAGTTAACTTCGTATTGTCATTTCTTGGCATCAAAGAAGGTAGCATCGACTGCGACCAATCAAATGAGTATTGAGGGCCTTCGGAATGATTGTCTCGATAAAGTTGAACTTCGCCTAGCTCAAATTTTAGTAAAGGTTGGTTATCATACCACAAACGCTCATACTCAACACGCGATCGATCGCGATCGCATCCAATCCCCAACTCATATTTATAAGTTCCGCCATTACCTATAATCTCTAACTCAAAACGTTGAATTTGCGAAGTTTGCCAGCGAGTGCAATCTGATGCTTTAAAAATTCCCTCTACCTTACTATCACCGCTAACAAATGCCTGAATTTTCTGCAATACTTCAAAAACAGTTGATTTCCCCGAACCGTTAGAACCGAGGAACAAATTAATCGCATCAACATTAAGTTCAAAATTTACCAAACAGCGAAAATTATCAATGTATATGCGTTTTAACATAAGTTTTTATGCTTAAAATGAAACAGAAATAACAACTAGGCACTCAGTTTACCACGATTCATCTGTTGAACGTACCAGAAGCGATCGAATTTAGTGTAAGGGATATTATACCCCAACTGCGGTATAATGAATAGTTAGATTAATTCTAGTCAGGCTCAGTCTGCTGTTTTTAAATCTGATAGAGTTAAGCAGATAACTTGAAAAGGTTTTGTTGGAGGATTAAAATAGGCGACAGCAGCAGAATACGAAAGTATGATTACATCGCTGCAATGGGATGGGTTAAGAAAGCTATGGGACAACATCGAGAATCGCAACACCCCAAAATGGGAACCGGGCAAAGCCTTTGAGTATCTCGTTATACGAGCATTTCAACTTGATGGTGCAGCGGTAAGATGGCCTTACAGAGTGAAGCTTTTTGGGGAAGAAGTTGAACAAATTGATGGTGTTGTCCATTGTTCTGGACTTTCTTGTTTAGTTGAAAGCAAAGACTTTGCAGACGAAACAAAAGTTAATATCGATCCTATTGCTAAACTCCGCAATCAACTTTTACGTCGTCCCGCAGGTACAGTTGGATTAGTTTTCAGTCGAACTGGCTTCACCGATCCAGCACGTTACCTTTCATACTTTTCGTTACCCCAAGCAATTCTGCTGTGGAATGGAGAAGAAATAAAATATGCTTTAGACAATGAAATAATCTGCGAATTATTAACCCTAAAATATCGTCAATGTGTAGAAAATGGATTAACTGATTACGATGTTAGAGAGAGATATATCCCATGATTGCTTACATTGTTTGCGAAGGCCCTTCCGATGCAGAATTACTTAAAACTGTGTTGCCTAAAAAATTACTAAATGATGTGGAAGTTGTTGCAGGTGGTGGAATATCTGCTGTCAAGTCACTTGCGCGATCTCTCGTTGTGCGTCGGCAAGTACCAGTGATTATTGTAGTTGATGCAGATTCAGTAGTGCAAGAATTAATTCAAGAACGCCTCAAAAGCATTGAAGAAATAGTCGGAGGCGTAGCTGCTAATACACCAGTTAAAGTGGTGCTTGCTGTCCCTGAAATGGAAGCGATCTTTTTCCAAGATGCTTCTCTTCTTGCACGGGTACTAAGATACGAAACTCCTCAAAATTTACTTAATTTGGCAGTTTTTCAACCTAAAGAAGCTTTACACCTATTGCTTTCTCAATCAGAAAAGGACAATCATCTATCTCCATTAGAAATTATAGCTCGATTATCTAATGAAGATACTGAAATTTTACGTAAAACTCCGTTTATTCAAGAAATAATTAATTTTCTTGAATCTGTACGTGAAACAGCAAAAATTCAGTCTTGATGATGCACCAATCTAATGCTTTTACTTCCACCGAATATTGAGTGGGTGCATACTCTTGTCCAGATTGGCAAACCTGCAAGTACCTGAGACTGGTTAATTTTACGGTAAGCTCGATCGCACAACCAACCCCTCAACTCCCCCCAACCTACGGCACAATAAGAATGAGGTCAACAAGGGAGGGGCTATGTCTAAGCGCAAAAAGCACGATCTCCAATGGATTAAAGAAACCCTAGAGTTAAAAGAAGACCACAACTGGAAATCAGCGCCAGGAACTCGCATCTTTGTCGCTGGGCGGGGGGCTGTTCGCTTCGATGTCCCGGAAGATTGGTATTTTGAACCGGATGAGAAGTCGTTCCGGTTTTTGGACAAAAAGCCACCTAACGATGATTGTCGTTTAGAAGTTTCGTATAATTTGTTGCCCCCAGCTGATTGGACAGATTTTCCGCTAGTTCCCCTATTAAAAAAGCTAGTTCGAGAAGATGAACGAAAACCGATCGAACAAGGCGAAATTATTAAACTCAAGCGCCAAACAGCCCGCGTCGTTTGGACTCAATTCAAATTTATCGACCCGCAAGAAAACCGCGAAGCTTATTCCAGAATTTGTATTGGTTTAGGTTCTGGTGTTCAGTGTTTGATTACTTTTGATTACTGGGTAGACGATGCGGAACGCTTGACTCCCGTATGGGATACGGTGATGAATTCGTTAGTTCTCGGTTTGTATATCAGCGATCCTCGCACGGGATTTGCATTACCCGATTAGTAGTTTAATAAGAAACCGGGTTTCTTTTGGTGAAAAACCCGGTTTCTGTGTAATTGCGAAAATTTGGGAGATTAAAATCAAATGATTATGCAGGCTGAAGATAAAAAATATTACACCCCTGAAGAATACCTCGATTTTGAAGTTAATTCGGAAGAACGCCATGAATACATCGACGGGGAGATTGTTCTGATGACTGGTGGTTTGCCAAATCACAACCAAATTGTTGGTAACCTATCTGCTGCCCTAAATATTGCTCTAAAGCGCCAACCGTATCAAGTCTTTGTCGCAGATCAACGTCTTTGGATTCCCAAGAAACGCATCCATACTTATCCTGATGTGATGGTAGTTCAGGGTGAGTTGGTATTCCAACAAGGACGGCGAGACACAATTACTAACCCGTTAATCATCGCTGAGGTTTTGTCCGATTCAACCAGAAATTATGACAAAGATGCGAAATTTTCAGCTTATCGCACTATGGGCAGCTTTCAAGAATATCTCCTCATCGAACAACATACTATGCACGTCGAGCAGTTCTTCAAAACTGATAATAAACGCTGGACTTTTGCTGAGTATGATGATGCTGATGAAACGATTTCGTTAAATTCTATTTCTTTTCAAATCACGCTGGCAGATATTTACGATAAGGTTGAGTTTGAGGTAATAGAAAGTAGCGAAGATTAGGAATATTTTTGAACGCAGATGAACGCAGATAGAAATAGGCTTTGATAACAGTGATTAGGAATCGGTCATTTTACCTTTGACAATTAGGTAAATAGACCCTGGCAACCAGAATAAAAGTGCTGTTCCTACTTGAAAAAAGTTCCCATTGTGGAAAGCTTCATATAAATAATAGATGGTGGAAAGTAGACCGATCGCACCAATTATTCGCAGTGTATATGGGTGACTTTTGGGGAAAAAACAAAAGATGGCAATAACAACGCACACTCCCACCAGTCCGGCTGTACCCCAATAGAATAATGGTAGATTTTCAGGGGGTCTGGTGGCTAAGATCTCTCGCATTTGCACGATTAGAGAAATACCTGCAATTACGGAGAGGAAACCTAAAATATTGTAGAAAGTTCTGTTCATAATTTTCAATTGTATATGATGATATATACACTTTAAAAGATAATCATTTATAGATACCCGACTTCTTTGAGAAGTCGGGTATCTTAACTTACTACCTACTTACCAATCCCCTTACGAAATTTCATCTAAATCGACCCACTCATCATAGGACGAGTCATAATCGAGGTAATGTATAAAGTATTGATTGCCTCGGATTTCCTGAATGGTTGCTGTATACCAATCCTCTTCATCATCATCCCAAACTTTTATCTTTTGACCAACTGCATATCCATTATCGTCGGATGAACTATGTTCGCGAGAACGCACATCTTCCTCATCAACCCAATCGTCATCAGATGAACCGTAACCAACGTAATTAACAAAGTATTCGTTCTTTTTAGTTTTCAGAATGGTTGCTTGATACCAATCTTCGTCGTCTTCATCCCAAACTTCTACAGTTTGACCGACTGCATACCCACTAGCCGATTGTCCACCCGACGAGCTATGTTGGGGAGAACTTTGTTTTTCTTGTTCGATTTCTGCTTTAACTAAAGTGTGAGCTTGCAAAATTAAACGGCGAGCTACAGTTTGAATCCCGGTATGCTCGTAATAATTAGTAGTTTGATCCAAAAATGCCGCTACGAAATCTAAATTATCATCAGCAATTTGGATAAAGCTACCCACATGACTGAGGATGGCTTGGGGAGTAACGCCTGTGTTAGATATTAAGCCGTTCATCCAACCTTGCACGGCGTTGAAACTCTGAGTAATAAAACCGAATTTATCAGAGGGATTACTACCGGGCAGATAGTTTTGGACGGCTGTAAAGGCAGGATTTTGAGCGACTGCGCCAGCATTTGAACCGCTAATAATTTGGTGTATTTTGCTCAAGAAGTCTGGCCCTAATGGGAGCATTCCATCTAGGCAGACTAGAGCGATCATCCGCATCATAGCAGCATCTTGATAATTGTTGCTGAGAGAGTTAACAAACTCTTGCGGGTTGGGATTAGGAATACCGTTAAGTTTGCAGAAGGCAATAATTTCGACTGCTATTTTCAATAACAGATCGACAGTTTGAGCGGTGTCTGCTTTGGGAGTAATATTACCTAAAAAAGAGAGGAAACTAATTTTTTCACTTACTTTATTGGCTAAAGCCGCCGTTCCCATCGCTACGTCTGCTTTATCAATCGCCTGATAAAGTTGGATGGCAGTTTGGTAGCCTTGTTGAGAATCTTGATATAAGAATGCAGCTCGATCGCGAATTTTTTGGATTACTTTGGCATCGCTTTCTCCGGTAATAGCACTGATACTGTTATCAAACCCCACCAAATTATTCCATTGACCTGGGACAACGAAATCCAGAGCTTTTAAAGCTTTGACAGTAATACTATCATTTGGTAATTCGTCAACTAGCTGAATAATGGATTTGCCCATGTGTTTATTCTGGAACTGTACAACGCAATAATCTTATTAAATTCTAAGATATCCCCAAAAAGGGGAGTAATTCATAATATTTAATATGAGGATAAGATTTAAAGTTTTATTAATAATTGGAAGTAAAAAAATAAAATAAAAAAATAATTAAATATTACTGGCCGATCGCATAGCAATCCGGATAATTCGAGCGATCGCTTGTATGGCCCGCAGAATGGGTATACACATAAAGTAAGATTATATTCATCTGCCATTTGCCAACCCCTTGACCCCATGTTCTGCGACTACCTGGTTCAAATCCTCACCGCCCGCGTCTACGATGTTGCGGAAGAAACGCCTCTAGACTATGCCCCCAACCTCTCTGCACGCCTGAATAACAAACTTTTGCTCAAAAGAGAGGATATGCAGTCTGTCTTCTCCTTCAAGCTGCGCGGTGCATATAATAAGATGGCGAATTTGCCGCCGGATAAGTTAGCACAGGGGGTAATTGCTGCTTCGGCGGGAAACCATGCCCAAGGAGTTGCCCTTGGTGCTAGGAAATTGGGAACTACAGCGATTATTGTGATGCCTGTCACGACACCGCAAGTTAAGGTGGATGCGGTGAAAGCTAGGGGAGGAGAGGTGGTGTTGCATGGCGATACCTACGATGACGCCTACGCTTATGCCCGTCAGTTGGAAGCAGAGAAAGGGTTAACTTTTATACATCCATTTGATGACCCTCATGTGATTGCCGGACAAGGTACGATCGGCATGGAAATTCTGCGACAATATCAGCAACCGATTCATGCTATTTTTGTGGCGATCGGCGGTGGCGGATTGATTTCGGGAATTGCGGCGTATGTGAAGCGGATACGCCCGGAAATCAAGATTATCGGCGTCGAACCGGTGGATGCCGATGCCATGTATCGATCGCTCAAAACTGGCAAAAGGGTAAGATTGCCGCAAGTGGGCTTATTTGCTGATGGTGTAGCCGTGCGGGAAGTGGGGGAAGAAACCTTCTGGCTGTGTCAGCAATACGTAGATGAAATTGTGCTAGTCGATACCGATGCTACCTGTGCGGCGATAAAAGATGTGTTCGAGGATACGCGATCGATCTTAGAACCAGCTGGTGCGTTGGCGATCGCAGGTGCAAAAGCTTATGTCGAACGAGAACAAATCGAAGGACAAACATTAGTTGCCGTCGCTTGCGGTGCTAATATGAACTTCGATCGACTCAGATTTGTCGCAGAAAGAGCAGAATTTGGCGAACGTCGCGAAGCCATTTATGCCGTCAATATTCCCGAACAACCGGGCAGTTTGCGTAAGTTTTGCGAATGTCTTGGCAGACGCAATCTAACTGAATTTAGCTATCGCATTGCCGATGAAAAAGAAGCGCATATTTTTGTCGGCGTGCAAATTCAAAACCGTGCCGACGCAGCCAAAATGGTCGAAAGTTTTGAATCCTGTGGTTTCAAAACTATTGATTTAACCGACGACGAACTAACCAAATTACATTTGCGTCACATGGTAGGCGGACGTTCTACCCTCGCACACCATGAATTGCTCTACCGTTTTGAATTTCCCGAACGTCCTGGTGCATTAATGAAGTTCGTCAGTTCGATGAGTCCGAACTGGAATATCAGTATGTTCCACTATCGCAATAACGGTGCAGATTACGGGCGAATTGTGGTAGGAATACAAGTGCCACCCGACGAGATGAAAGAGTGGGAAGCTTTTCTCGATACGCTGGGATATCGCTATTGGGATGAAAGCAACAATTTGGCTTACAAGTTGTTTTTGGGTTAGGACTGTATCCCTTGACAATAATATGCCATAACTAGCATATTTAAGATATGAGTTCATCGTTGAAACCAGTTGAGTGGGTTGGAAGTTCCTTGGAAGATTTGAGGGAGTTCCCAGAGGACGTTCAGCAAGTCGTGGGCTATGCCTTGTACTTGGCTCAATGTGGGGAAAAGCATCCTTCAGCCAAACCACTCAAAGGATTTAAAGGTGCTGGAGTTCTTGAAGTTGTGGAAGACTTCGATGGAGACACTTATCGAGCGGTTTACACGGTGAAACTCGCAGGCGTTATTTATGTTTTGCACGCCTTTCAGAAGAAATCGAAACACGGTATTGCGACGCCTAAGCAAGATATTGAATTAATTGAAACAAGACTTAAACGGGCAAAAGAGCATCATTTAGAAAACTATAGCAAGCAGCAAAAGGGAGAGAAAAATGACTGAGGAAATCAAAGTACAACCAAGTAGCGGCAATGTGTTTGCTGATTTAGGTTTAGAAAACGCTGATGAATTGCTTGTGAAAGCAGAACTCGCCCGTAAAATTAGCAGCATAATTACCAATCAAAAGATGACGCAAGCTGAAGCAGCAGACCTTTTAGGAATTGACCAAATAAAAGTATCCTATCTCATAAACGGAAAATTTTCTAGCTTTTCGACTGTACAGATGTTTCGCTTTTTAAATTCTTTAGGTCGAGATGTAGAAATTGTCGTGAAAAGTAAACCTAAATCTCGCTTAAAAGCTCAAACGCGGGTTGTTAGTACGTAATCAAAGTAATCGATTTTGGTAGTGGTTCGCCAGTAGCTTCGTAAGCCATAATTAGCGACTCCAAAGCTTCAGTGCCATTGGCAAAAGCTTCCTCATAACTATCACCATGAGTCTGCCAACGCTGTCCGGGAAAATCAGGAAATCCCACTAAGAAGCAGTTATCTTCATCAGACCATTGAATGAGCATTGGCTACTTAAATTTAATCATTTTTTGCATTACTTTTTTGGTAATAAATATGTTAAAAACACCAAAATCGCCACTATTAGACCTATAATCTTTCCTAAAGAACTAAAGCCAAACATCGCTGCAACAACTAATCCAGAAATTCCACTTCCAATTAAGAGTATTGTTACTCCTAAGAGCAAAGCTATAGAAAAGTTAAATATTCCCTGGCCTAATTCTTCTAGGCTTATTTTTCTTGCTTCTTCAGCTTTTGCTTCCTCTAATTGCCTTTTATTTCGTTCTTTTTCTTGTCTTTTTTGCTGTCTTTGTTTTTCTTCTATTTCCCAATTTGGATAGGCTTTATTCGCACACAATTTATGATAAATTTCATAATCATACTTAATTTCAAAACCTTTTAATACTGTATTTCTACAAAGTTTGCATCTACCAGCATAATATTCGTTTGTCATAAAGTAATGACCGCATTTAGGACAAGTTGGAGTTGATGTAGAATGTGAAATTGTTATATTTGTTTGACAAACTGGACATTGGTAAAAAATTTTTTGGTTTCCAAGTACTTCTTCCTTAACCCAATTAAGGCATCCTTCGTGAGCAGAGTAAAGAGGTTCACCTTGAGAATCTAAAACTTCTATAGCTCTTGACTTCCGCAATTTATTCTTACAGATGTGACAAGTAATACCAAAAGGCGATGTTGTCTGGCAATGGGGACATTGGTAAGCAGAAGAACTTATTTTTCTTTCACATTCAGCACAGTTAGTTAAATAAGGCTGGTTCATACTACCGACTTTGTGTTAAGTATTAATCCGATGCTAGACCGATCGCACCAAACTGAAAAGTAGAAAAAGACTGATTTATGTTAATTTTTTTGAAAAAGACGGATTAAGACAGAAAAAGACGGATTAAGACAGCTATAATAACTGGGTTACTCTCACACCCCAGATTATGCAGGTTGATGAAGTATTGGAATTTGTCGATCGATCTGTATACGCCAAGACAGGCACACATCTCAATGACTTGCAGCGTGGAATTATCGAGGGAATACTGAAGCGCCAAAAATATGCCGAAATTGCAGACAATAATGGTTGTTCAGCAGGTTATGCTAAGGATGTCGGTTACAAGTTGCTGCAAATGTTATCTGATGTCTTTGATGAATCTGTTAATAAAAGGAACCTGAAATCAGTGCTAGAACGGCAAGGAAATATAAAGATTATTTTTAATAAAAATAAAACTATCGACAATAACATGATTGGCTATATCAACATTTGTTCTGAAAAACCCAACTTCATTCCAGATAAAATTCAATCAGAAAGTGCTAATTTTCAGCAAGAAAGCAAGCATCAAGCTAATATGGAAACTATTGATAAATTACGACAGTTTGGCTTAAGCGACGAACAAATTGCAGCAGCGTTAAACTTACCTTTGGAGGTGATTAAGCAGATTTGACAAGTAATAAGTAAACTATCACCATTTTGGCGTAGTTTTCGCATAGCTGACCTAATAGTTGGATGAAGTGAGTGAGAGCGATCGACAAGGCGCAACAGCACGTTAGTATCGACTAAGTACATCACAGTTATGGGTGTTCCTCGTAAATGCCAGCGCGACTCACAGCATAATCTGATAGTATAGGCACATTACCTCTTACACAAGCCTCGAATTGATCGGCTAAATTATCTGCGATCGCTTCAAATTCTTCATACTCCTTTATAAATCTCTCATTTTGAGATTCCGCTTGCTTTGATGTTGAATCTTTTCTATGCCAAGTTAAAAAATCTACGAAATCAAGCACTTCCTGAAGTTTGGCTTCCGGTAAAGAATGTAGCTTGTGTACAATTTCTTCAATTAAGAGTTCCATAAATCCCGTAACTATGCAAGTAACTTTGGCTTTTCTTGTGGTACTAAAATTAAGTAACTGTTAACCGTTGACGATATCAAAATTTTAGCACTTATCATATCATGTCCGCTAGCTTCGGTTGTGTATATTTGTAGGGGCGAAGCATTCGGGCGACAATTGCTCGCGAAAAACGCTAGATTTTATATCCGAATGCTTCGCCCTCCCCTTACGCAACCGATGCAACCAGACACGATATCAGAACAGTTTTAGATCCACAATAACAGTATAAGCAGCCTGACTGGGGCAGGTATGCGACAATGGTACGATTAAAAGTGTGGCAATCGATCGATCGCTTTTATCCAGGTGAACTTGCGGCGGATGACTTAATAGAATAATGGCTTATTCTGCAAAAATAGCTCATATTACCATCTGTATGATAAGTTTGAGCGGGTAGGAGCGCCTACAGCTAATCTTGCATAGGAAAGTCGCATTATGAGAAAACTTTACTTTTTACTTCCCGGTACAGGTAAAAAATTTGCTTGCGGTGGTCTTTGGGCAGAGTTAAAAACATACAATCTCGCTAAGCAAATTTGCAATGCGGAAGTCGTGACTTATCGCCAGCGGGAAAAAGACACGCTTTTCTTGGATGACCTGCTGAAAGAGCCAAATTTAGATGATGTTATTTTGGCGATTAGTTGGGGATTTGATGTCCCTAAACTAGCTGCCAAGCTAAAACCATATAATGCGATCTATCACGCCCACAGCAGCGGGTATGGATTCAAGCTTCCGGCGAGTATTCCAATTATTACAGTTAGTCGCAATACGATGGGATATTGGGGACAAAAATCTCCACACTCGCTTATTTACTATTTGCCAAACCAAATTTCTGATGAATTTCAAAATTTAAACCTTGAGCGGGATATTGATGTTTTAGTCCAAGTCCGCAAATCTTCTGAATATCTCTTGCAAGAATTGATTCCGGCTTTGCAGAAACAATTTAAAGTCTGCGTTGTTGATTCCTATGTAGAAGATTTACCCGGTCTTTTCAATCGGGCAAAGGTTTATTTGTATGACTCCGCCGAGTACTGGGCGCTACAGGGAGTGAGCGAAGGGTTTGGTTTGCAACCAATGGAAGCGATCGCGTGTGGGTGTCAGGTATTTTCCAGCGTCAACGGTGGGTTATCCGATTATTTAGATCCCGGATTTAATTGCTATAAAATAGCCGGATACTCAAAAGAGTACGATCTCCAGCGCATCCAGAAAGTGCTGGCAAGTTCAGCACCGATCGTACTACCGGAATATTTTTTGGCCGAGTATCGTTATGAAAATATCATTAAACGGTTAAATGTTATTTTGACCGATATAAATGAGTTTTTCGATATGAAAAAAGAGCAGCAATCAAATATCAAGAGCTTAACGAGAATGCGGATGGCGAAATTACTGACGCAAAGGATTGTTGGTAAACTGAGGAAGAAGTTTTTTAGTTAAGGGTAGGGGCGAAGCATTTGGGCGACAATTGACCGCCTCAAACCCTAGATTTTCTGCCCAAATGCTTCGCCCCTTCATGCCAAAAAATGCTTAACCGAGCAGTATTGGAAACCGCGTTTCTTGCAAATACCCTTAGCTGAAATACTGATTTTTCGTTGAGAAACCCGGTTTCGTAGGTCTGATTGAGTACAAATGCACGACATCAACTTGAGGAAGCGATCGCATTGTGTTGCACAACACATTTGTGCAGTTAAACAAAAACACCTCAACCGTAGATACATTTTTACACCAAGCAGGTACAATCATTAATGCCAGCATATAGATAACCTTAGAAATTTTACGATCGTAGAGCTTTCAGCTATGCCATTTTTATCTGACCCGCCGATTTCCGTTAAAATCCGCAAAATGAAGGAAAGAGTGCGGTGGGAAGATCCACTCATTACCCAACGGGGAATCGATCAAACCCGGATGGTTATAGATGATGGTTTTGCCGAAAATCCAGAATTTTCATTTTTGGTGATCGGCGATAGCGGTTCGGGATATCATCGGGGATACAACCCGCAAAGAAAAATAGCAGAATTGATGCTGGCGCACAAAGAAAACAGTAGTTTTGTCCTGCACACCGGAGATGTAATCTATCTAGTTGGTTCCAGCGAATATTACCCGAAAAATTTCATCAACCCATACCGAGAATTTCTACTGGGTGGCGAAGAACCAAAACGCATTGCATACGATCGCATGACCTTCACCCTACCAATTTTACCAGTGCCAGGTAATCACGATTATTATGATGTTTCCTTGATATTAGGTTTGCTTGCACAAACTGCACTTCCGTTTCGTCGCCTGCTTAAATCTCAGATAGATTTTGATGTGATGCTGCACGGTTCTTTTCAAGGCAAAGCTTACGCACAGGCTTTTCTTGACTATCTCAAAGCTTTCCAGAACCAGGCAGAACTTGGCCGTCATCTTGACCGATATTATACTGCCAAAACCGATACAGGGCGCTGTCTTTCTTATCAACCAGGACGCTTTACCCGCTTACCCAATCGCTATTACACATTCCGTTATGGCGGCATTGACTTTTTTGCGGTTGACTCGAATACATTTAACGCGCCACTACCCCTACCTACAACTCGCAAAGGCAAAGCTTATCGGCGCGAATTAGAAAAGCGTCTTCTTCAACTGGAACAAGAAAAAGAGCAGATCCTCGATACCTCTGGCAATCTCGATCCGAACTTACCGGAAGAAGCTGAATATATCAACGATTTGCAGGCAAAATTGGAGCAAATTGACGAAATGGAACTGGACATCAACAAACAATTAGCATCCAATGAAACAACCGTTACCGATTTTGAACAACTTGATTGGCTAAAACAAAAATTAATTGCATCCTGGCACACAAAAGAAGTGCGCGGACGTATAATTTATTTTCACCATCCCCCTTATGTTACCGAAGCAACAAAGTGGTATCAAGGACAAACTTTGGCAGTTCGCCGTCGCCTCCGCCAAGTATTAGATGAAGTTTCTTCCGCAGTCGGTTCGTTACCAGAAGGTCGTCCGCTAGTCGATTTAATTTTAAACGGTCACGCGCACTGCTTGGAATATATTCGCACTGGCGATACCGGACACGCTGATTCTCATCTCAACTGGATTGTTTGCGGTGGTAGCGGTTATAGCTTGCGGCGTCAGCGAATTGAGGGGTCAGAATTGACGGAAACTTTTGAGGATGCTGCTGGTATTTTCAGCCGAAAGGTAGCAGAATCTCTGTTATTTGTGGGTCGTGAAGGACAGGGGAAAAATAAGCGACGACCTTATTCGTTTTTACGAATTGATGTTAAGGAAGGTCGCTCGCCAAAATTTATCGTGCGTCCGTTTATCGCTGAATGGTTCCAGCACGAGTGGAATAGTAGCGCGATGGAACCGTTTGTCATATGAAAGGGGCTAGGGCGTCGGGGCTAGGGGCTAGGGACTAGGAGAGTTTTGAGTTTTCAGTTTGTAAGGACTTTGCACACAACATCTGTACAGAGTTTTGAGTAAAAAAACTGCCTTCCTCCTTTTATTCTCAGTCTCCAATTGCTTGGTATCAACGATTGACTGCACTCATCCCTGATTCGGGATAGCGCAATCCAGCGGCGACACCTTTGGGTGCAACTTCATCGATGCGTTGGAGATCTTCCGGTGTCAATTCCACATCGACTGCACCGACATTTTCCTCTAAATATTTGCGCCGTTTGGTACCGGGAATGGGAACAATATCTTCACCTTGCGCTAATACCCAAGCTAAAGCTAATTGTGCGGGAAGGCAACCTTTTTGTTGCGCTATTTCTTCGATGCGTTGTACCAATTCCAGGTTTTTCTCAAAGTTTTCCCCTTGAAAACGGGGTGATTGACGGCGATAATCATCGGGAGCTAAATCCTCGAATTTTTTAATTTGACCTGTGAGAAAACCGCGTCCGAGTGGACTGTAGGGAACAAAACCGATGCCGAGTTCTCGACAGGTGTCGAGAATTCCGTCTTCCGGATCGCGACTCCATAGGGAATATTCGCTTTGCAATGCGGTAATGGGATGTACCGAGTAAGCGCGACGCAATGTTTCCGAACTCGCTTCGGAAAGTCCCAAATAGCGAACTTTGCCTTCTTTTACCAGTTCCGCCATTGCGCCGACGGTTTCTTCAATGGGTGTGTTGGGATCGACTCGATGCTGGTAATAAAGATCGATCGTTTCTACGCCAAGACGCCGCAAACTACCTTCGCAGGCGCTACGTACATATTCCGGTTTGCCGTTGATACCGCGAAAGTTGGCATCTTCGCTGCGAACGATACCGAATTTGGTAGCTAAAATTACTTTGTCGCGTCGATCGCCGATCGCTTTTCCCACCAATTCTTCGTTCTTGAATGGCCCATACATATCGGCGGTATCGAGAAAGGTTATCCCCAATTCCAACGCTCTATGAATGGTAGCAATTGATTCAGCATCGTCGCGATCGCTGTAGAAATCCGACATTCCCATACAACCTAAGCCGATCGCAGAAACCGTAAGTCCGCTTTTCCCTAACTGTCGTGTTTTCATGGTTAATTACCAAATGCTGTGACTGTTATGGTTATTACCTATTCTTCTTCTTCAGACAATTTTACTGCTATTTCTTGACTTAGAGCCTCTATAACTTCTTCAACCACAGATGGCATATCAACCTCATCCACAACCTCACTTATAGCATTTATCAATCTATGATAAAAATCTTCTTCACCTGTTAATCTATACCAAAACTCTTTTCCCATATATACTGTATAATCTTTGGAAAGCTCTTTAATAAAAGAATTCATTTCGCTCTCTTCACCGTATAACGTACAGAAAATAAAATCATAAGAGCTAATTTGAAGATTATTAGTTTTAGCTCTATTTCTTGCTTCTCTGAAATGGTTCTTGATGCTAGTAACATCCTCTCTATTTATTACATTTGGCCCTGCTTTTAATTGGCAATATTTTTTCCTTCCATCAATTTGATCTATAAACTCTACATCAATTCCCGGTGTCATAGAACCAAAACCTTGAAGAACTCTCGATATAAACTTTTGCATCGCCGTCCCAAATGTAGTAGTTATCGATGTACCAAGAACCCTGGGATATACTAAAATTTTGGCAATACTCTGTGGCGATATATTCCCTGTCAAATATTTAGCTAAATAATACCATAAAAAAGGATTTATATTAAATTGTTCAAGTTTTTTAAGCTTTAGCGTATTTCTCCGATGATTGCTAATTATCTCATCTCTAAAAAAAGCTTTAAATTTATTTAAAATATCAAGGCGATCGTTTTCAGGAATCATATTTTTGGCCAAAGTCTACTTGGGTTAATAATGATTTCATCAAGTGGTAAACAACGGGGACTGGAACAGCATTGCCAAATTGTTTTTTAGCACTACTTTCATTTTTTGCCATGATAAACCAATCGGGGAATCCTTGCAACTTTCCAGCATCTTTAGCAGAAATAGGTTTAAAAATTTTGGTTTGGTAAATCTCTTTAATAAATTTATCTTTATATTCTTCAGGATTTTCACAGCCTTCTATAGAAATCTTTGCTATATAATCTTTATTGCCTGTGGCTGTCAATGTAGGTATAATATCTGAATGAGGTAGGAAGATTCTATAAATGCCATTGATTCCTGCCGAATTTTTAGAATTGACAAACTCATATCCTTGGTTTTTTACATACCGAAGAATATTCTTTCTAATTAGCTTGTCTAGTTCTTCCTGTTTGAGGTCGGGGATTAATTCTGCCAAATCTTCAAAAGATAAAGGATTTCCATCTTTTGAGCCATATTTTTTCTTTCTCCTGTTTTTCAGAATGGTATAACAAATCAATTTTTCTCTTTCGCTAGTCCTGATAATATCCCAGGAATGAATAGTGGTGTGACCATCTCTAGTATCGCAAAAGACAAAAAAATCATTTAATTCATCATCTTTTTGAAACCGATTTCTCGAGCGCGGTATTTTCTTATCTCCATATAAAATTTGAGGTTCGATTTTTGATTTATTAAAATTACTGCAATCTTTTACCCCATCAATAAAGCTATAGAGTTTAGGTTTAATTTCCAATGGTTCTGGAAAGCTAAATTCTTGGGCGTTTTCTAAATCTTTTCTTATCCCTACTATAAAAACTCTTTCCCGATTTTGTGGCAAACCAAAATCATAAGAGTTTAGTAGCTGCCATTTGACAAAGTATCCTATGCTTTGAAAGCTACGTACTAGATGCTCAAAATGTTTTTTATTTATTGGTTCAATTAAGCCTTTTACATTTTCAAATATAAAAATTTTGGGTTGATTTATTCTCACAACTCTCAGGGTATCGAACCAAAGTTCGCCTCTGGGATCGTCGAACCCTTTAAGCTTACCAGCTACAGACCAAGGCTGGCAGGGCACTCCACCCACTACTACATCTACTTGAAAAGGAAATTTATCGATATTGCGAATATCTCCTAACCTGATATCCGCGCTATTAGAATTATTAATAAAATTTTTTTCATAAACTTCGATCGCTGCTTTATCAATTTCGGAATAACCTAAACATTTCCCACCCAGTTCTTCTAATGCAATTCTAAATCCTCCTATTCCTGCAAATAGATCGACAAAAGTAAAACCAATTTTATCCAATTTTGATTTGCATGGATCGATAGATTCTATTTGACTAGGTGAATAGACATCTTTAGTAAGAGTTTTCATTTTTATTACTAGAATTAACTCCCCAATTATTAAGAATAATTATAATTGTTTCAAAGAATATACAAATTGTCAAGTCTTTGTCGCATTATTTGTATGATGTCTGACTGCATCTATCTATATTGTATGACAAGTTGAATTTGGGCATGGAGTAGGAGATTGCTTCCCACGTCCGGCCACAAATTATTTATAATTGTTTAAACTGGTTGACATTTGCCGGCGCGAATCAATCCGACGCGACGTGCGATCGCCTCATCTCTCGAAGCAATTGGCCCCCATTTTTCTACTATATTTGCATCTTCTTTGCCTTCCACGCGATCGCTAGGCAGAATATCGCAGTGACCTTCATTGCGCTTGACAATATACCAAGTTTGTGTATTTTCCATATTTACTAAAAATCTTGTCAGTTTTGCTCATCAAATAGGGCACCAGCCAGATGCCCGATGCCCTACCATAATTGCAGATTTGAGATAGCAAATTTAATTATCAAAATCTGAAATTTGAAATCTCAAATCTGAAATCCAATCAACGGTGACCGTTGCCGTTAGTCTTGCCGTTACCGCTAGTTGCCACCACCTTTTCTGCTAGCTTGTCCGGTACTTCTTGCAGGTGGTCGAACTTCCAGTTAAAGAAGCCAACACCCATAGTAAGCGATCGCAACTCCACAATAAAGTTCTGCATTTCCGCTTGCGGCAAATAAGCAGAAACCTTATCCCAACCTTTCCAATCCGACCGACCTTCGTAGCCCAAAATTTGGCCGCGATGTCCAGTCAGCAATTGCATTACCTTAGAAGTAAATTCTTGAGGCGTACAAACCTCAACAGCAGTAATCGGTTCCAGCAACGTCGGTTCGCACTTGGGCATTCCTTCCTGCATTGCCAAACGCGCTGCTTGCTTGAATGCTTGTTCCGAACTATCGACAGTGTGGTAAGAACCATTGATCAGCGTCACCGCCACATCGACCACCGGGAAACCCAACGGCCCATGTGCCAGAGACTCCCGCACACCAATTTCCACACCAGGAATGTACTGGCGCGGAACCACTCCGCCCACAATCTTCTCATTAAAGTTGAAGCCTTCCCCGCGAGACAGGGGTTTGATGTCCAGATAAACATCGCCGAATTGTCCGTGTCCGCCGCTTTGGTGCTTGTAGCGCCCGTGAACGGACGAAACAGCTTTGCGGATAGTTTCTTTATAAGGAACTTGCGGCAGGTGCGTACTCATCGGTAGATTGTACTTGCGGCGCAACCGGTCTAAGGCTACTTGCAAGTGAATTTCTCCCTGACCCCAGAGAATAACTTCGCGAGTATCGCCGTGTTGTTCCCAACTCAAGGATGGGTCTTCTTCGATCAGTTTGCCAAAGGCGCTGCTGATTTTCACTTCATCGTTGCGCTTTTCGGCTGTTACCGCCAAAGCGTAAACCGGCGTCAGTTGTTCCGCTTTGGGTAATTCTGACGCCGGTTGTCCGCTATTAGTCGATAGGGTATCCCCCGTTTTTATGCCCTCCAAACGTCCCACAGCCACAATTTCGCCGGCTTTGGCTTCTTGGATGCCGTTTTGTTGTTGACCTGCGAGACGGTAGAGTCCGCCAGCACGCACGCCGTTGAGAACTGCGCCATCTGTGAGAGTACCTTGCCAAACTCGCACGAGGGAAAGTTTGCCACCTTGGGGAGTGAAGTAGGTTTTCAGCACTTGCGCTAGAGGTGCGTCGCCACTGAGGGTAATTCCCCGCCGTCCCAATGTGGTTTCTGGGGTGGGTGCTTCCCGCAGCAAGGCTTGCAGTAGGGGACGAACGCCAAAATCTTTTTCGGCAATACCCAGGAATACTGGCACGATTAGATCTGCGCCCAATTCCATTTTCAGGTCTTGGATAATTTCTTCTTGGGGCGGTTCGATTTCTTCTAGCAGTTCTTCCAAAAGGTGGTCGTCAAAGTTAGCCAACTCTTCTAACATTTCCGTCCGCGCTGCGTGTTCTTGTTCTTTGAGTTCGGCGGGGAAGGGAACGGGGTCTGCTGGCGCACCTGGGTGATAGTGGTAAGCTTGTTCGGTAACTAGATCGATAAAGCCAACGAGGTTTTCTCCTTGACCGATCGGATATTGGTGCGGTACTAACGGACGACTGGAGACGTTTTTGAGGGCGTGCAGTACGTCCATGAAGTTGTTGTTCGCCCGATCCATTTTGTTGATGAAGACTAGGTGGGGAATTTCCCAGTCGTCTAAGAATTTGAATAGGGGGGCGAGGGTGAGGACGCGATCGATTACTGGTTCGCAAACCACTACCGCTGCATCTACACCGATTAAAGCATTATAAGTTTCCTGGGAGAATTCCACCGATCCGGGACAGTCGAGGAACGTGAACCGCACGCCGTCGTATTCGGTGCAGGCGGTTGCGATCTCGACGCTCATTTGGCGATCGCGTGCTTCTGGGGCGCTATCTCCTACTGTATTTTTATCCTTGATGCTGCCTTTGCGAGTAATCGCACCTGTGACGAACAATATACTTTCTAGAAATGTTGTTTTGCCGCTCAGATAGGGGCCAACGATCGCCACATTACGAAAACTGGAAACGACTTTTTCGTTCATAAATCCTCCTTTTCGCGTCGCTGTCAACTTGCTTAAGAGTGCAGCTGCCGCTTGTGACAGTGGATAGCAAATGTTTTTCGAGTAGTAAGGGTGAGTTTGGCCAGTTTGCTGGTTAGATAACTGAAATTCTCGCTCAACTTCCCCTACGCGCCTGTAGATTTTGATAGAAGCCGTTTAGTAGAATGTCCGAGTCTATTGTCAGTTGTCCGTTGACGATAAATTTTTCAACTGACTACTCACAACTGACGAGCGGGTGCGTGCAAAATTGTGGATTTTTTTATAGATGGCTGGTTTAACCCGCCCCTACACAACAGACTTCTCGGTTGTTAATGGTTGAGCTTACCTTGTCAGAATTAACTCACCTATTTGAAAACTTACCTCGTATTTAGTTAGAGGTTAACCCCTTTTTAACAGACTGTCATAAAAATCTGATTTTGTTTTACAATAAAGTTTATTATTTATTAATTTCAATAAAGTTTTATTTTTAAGTAATAATTTTTATTTCAAAATGTTATGCAAATAAAGCTAAAAGCCCATTTAATTTAAATATATGGACATACCTGTGAGAAAAGTAGGTTTTAGATGTTTTTAACCACTCTGTACCCAGATCGACGCAGATAAATAGTGATGTTTGGCTACTCCGGAAGTAGATTTTTAGAATAAGTATAAATTATTCAATAAAACCTTTGCAAATCTTATCAATACCAAGCTCAAGCTTAATTGTAAAGTTGCGGATTGTGAGTTGGGATTACTATTCCAGTTTCCAATTAAGAGTGGGGTGGGGGCGAATTGGGAAACGCCCCCTACCCAGTTAGCTTTATCGGGTCGCCGATGCTGACCTACCGTGTTTGGCAATTTGCTGCTGCAACGCTTCCAAAGCTTTGGCGTATTGCGGGTCTGCCTTGGTGCCGATTTCGTCGCGATTGCGGCTCAATTCTTGCCGTTGGGTATCGTTGAGTTCGATCGTCACATCTGGTACGATACCGGCATGATTGATATCCCGACCGCTGGGGGTGAAGTACTTAGCGATCGTCACTGCCAGTCCGGAACCGTCACCCAGTCCGCGTACCGACTGCACTAAGCCTTTGCCGAAGGTTTTTGTGCCGACGAGAATGGCGCGTTGGTTATCTTGCAACGCCCCAGAGAGAATTTCGCTGGCACTTGCCGATCCGCCATCCACCAGCACAACTAACGGTTTATTGGTAAGTTGGCGGTTGTTTGCTTTTTGGCGATCGCTTACTCCCTGACGGTCTACTGTGGAGACAATGCCGCCATCTTTCAACCACATTCTGGCAATATCGATGCTGGCGTAGAGGAGTCCGCCTGGATTAGAACGCAGATCCAAAACGTAGCCAGAAACTCCTTGCTTTTCTAGTGCTTGAATTGCCGCACGCATTTCTCCTGCTGCATTGGCGCTGAACTGATTCAGGCGAATGTAGCCAACGCCGCCGGGGATATCTTGACTGCGGCTGTAACGGACGGGATGGATTTCGATGCGATCGCGTTTCAGCTTAAATATCTTTTGCTGATTGCTCCGCATTACCGTCAGCGTCACTTCTGTACCCACTGGGCCTCGGATCAAGCTGACTGCATCGTTGACATCCATACCATCGGTACTCTTGCCATCTATCTTGAGGATGATATCTTTGGCAAGCACTCCAGCTTTAGCCGCTGGCGTACCTTCAATCGGAGCGATCACAACGAGTTTTTTGCTGTCTTCATCTTGGGAAAGTTGAATACCAACACCAGTCAGTTCCCCAGAGGTATCAATTTGCATACTCTTGAATTCTTCGGGGTCCATAAACCGGGTGTAAGGGTCATCCAGTTTTTTCAACATTTCCCGGATTGCCTTGTAAGCTTCCTCCTTGCTGGTATAGTTCCGGCCCAGATATTCGTTGCGAACTTTCTGCCAATCAACTTGGTTGAAGGTGCCGTCTACGTAGTTGCGATCGACTATCTGCCAGACCTCATCAACCAGTTCTTTTGGACTATCGCGAAAGAAAGCTTGACTTGAAAGGTGAATACCAGCGCCGGTTACTGCCACAGTCGTCAATACTGCGGCTGTTGCACCTAAAACGAGTCCACGTTTTGCTATAACCATCTTTATCTCTGAGCCGGAAGGGAAAAACTGCAATGGGAGTAAGCCCAATTTAACACAGGCTTTTTGTGGAAATGTTCAGTGAATATCACTATTGTGCTTAGCCAAATTCAACTTCGGATAGGGTTGTTAAGGATCGACCCACCGATCGTCTGCTTTGATTAAGTTGATTAACTCCTCAACACCTTGAGACTCTGGGACTTTTTTTATTTCTTCTCTGCCGCGATACAGGGAAATATAACCGGGCTGTTTGCCAACATAACCGTAGTCGGCATCTGCCATTTCTCCAGGGCCATTGACAATGCAGCCCATTACTGCTATGTCTAACCCCGTGAGATGTTTGGTGGCTTCCCGTACCTTGTGCAGGACTTCCTCTAGGTTAAACAAGGTGCGACCGCAGGAAGGACAGGCGACATATTCCACCATTGTTTTCCGCAATCCCAGAGCTTGCAGAATACTATAGCAGACGGGAATCTCTTTTTCCGGAGCTTCGGTGAGCGAAACCCGGATAGTATCCCCAATGCCATCAGCTAAAAGTGTAGCAATCCCGGCAGTAGACTTGATGCGACCGTATTCCCCATCTCCCGCTTCCGTGACGCCCAAATGCAGGGGGTAGTCCATACCCAGCTCGTCCATACGATGTGCCAATAAGCGATAAGCGGCTAACATCACCGGCACTCGCGAAGCTTTCAGGGAAACAACCAAGTTACGGAAGTCGAGAGATTCACAGATGCGAATGAATTCTAAAGCAGACTCTACCATGCCTTCCGGAGTATCGCCATAGGTAAATACCATTCTTTCGGCGAGGGAACCGTGATTGACACCGATACGCATAGCTTTACCTTGGTCGCGCAGGGAAACTACCAGCGGTTCTAGAGTTTCGCGAATCTTTTCACCAATTTCGTCAAACTCGGCTTTGGTGTATTCGGTGCGATCGGATTTTGGCTTTTCAAATACGTACAATCCCGGATTTATCCGTACCTTGTCAACGTGCTGGGCAACTTCCAGGGCAATTTTCATGCCATTGTGATGCACGTCGGCAACTAGCGGCACATCTTGGTAAGTTTTGAGAAGTTTTTGTTTGATTTCCGCTAATGCTTTGGCGTGTGCGAGACTGGGCACGGTAACGCGGACAATTTCGCAACCAATCTCGTGCAAGCGACGAATAGCAGCAACAGATCCTTCCACATCGAGGGTATCTTCGTTGATCATCGATTGTACGACGACTGGATAGCCACCGCCGATCGTAACATTTCCCACCTTAACGGGACGGGTTTTGCGCCGCTTGATGGTGGTATCGAAAGTAGGTTGACTGGTGGCGGTTGGATTGGACAGAGTTTGCATAACCTGTTTTTTACTTTTGCGATTCCTCTCTGTTTTTCAGGTTGCCATAGAAGGGGACAGTTTTAGCTGTTGGAGTAGCCAGATTTACGTTTGTCTGGTTTATTTGTGCCTAGAAAACTGGTCGATCGGACATAATTCCTTATGTGAGAGGCGCTAAGCAAACAAGCTAAAATGTAAGAAGGAGATTGCATTGAGATTTGTTACTGAAAGGGGCATAGCAATATATAGATAGGACTTCTGATACCAAATCCGGTCGATCGACTATGATATAATCACAAGAAATTCAAACATTCCGCGTCAATGATTATTGTATGTACGAAGCCTTTATCGATTTAGATGAACTAATATTACGATGCAGAGATAAATTATCTAGAAAGTTTATCCAAGAGGCAGTTTCTTGTTATCGCGCTGGTGCATTTCGTTCTTGTATTGTCGCCACATGGAACGCGGTAGTTTTTGACTTTCTACACAAACTGAGAGAGTTAGAACTTTTGGGAGATAAAGAAGCTGCGAACTTACTAAAAGAATTTGATAAGTTGAGAGGTTCAGGTAAACAGTTTAGAGAGCTTTGGAAATTTGAGTCTGATATTCCTGAGATTGCACTCACGAAATTTGAACTAATCTCAACCGTAGAGAAATCAGACATTGAAAGGCTGTTTGAAGATCGAAGCCGATGCGCTCATCCTTCCATGACTTCTTTGGAGGAGCCATTTGAAGCAACAGCCGAGCTAGCACGCTATCACTTGAGAAGTGCAGTAACACATCTTTTAGAACGTCCGCCTGTTCAAGGACGTGCCGCCAGCGAGAGAATTTTTCAGGATATTAAATCTGAATACTTTCCGGTAGAACCAGAATCAGCAATAAAGTATTTTCAAAAAAGCCCATTAGCGCGTGCGCGATTTGCCCTAGTTAAAGATATTGTTATCGGTTTAACGAAAAGTTTGTTAATAGAAGAGCGTCCAGAAGATGAAAGAGCACGTCAGTTTTCAGCACTGAACGCTATATCGAATATGTATCCTCAAGAGATAAGGGAGATATTGAATGCTCAATTATCTGACATTATTCTCAATAGAGTTATGGATGAGAATTGGGATAAAGCTATCGTTTATCTTGGTAGCATTACTGCTTGGGATAGCCTTAGTGAACCATGTAGGTTAAAAGCGGAAGCTTACATTGATAAAATTGACATATTTGAGACACATCAAAAAAACTCCAAGCAACTTTCACAAGAAGCTGTATTTATATTAGTGAAAGCATCTCGTATAGGTTTTTTGAGAGAATCTATCATTAAGAAGCTTCATATTTCTTTGAAAGATTTACTCTCATTAAGAGAAACTTGTAAAGATAACTTTTTTAAGGAGAAAATACTTATTCCCGTTTTGCGAGAATTGTCGTCGCAAGCTACTTTAGACGAACTACTTTTAATGAGAACCGAGACCTTACTGAAATCGGATGAGAATATTCAAGCTTATACAAAAGAGAAAATAAAGGCTTCTCCGTTAAAGGAGTTAACCTCGATAGCATCCAAGTATCAAGATAATTGGCTTATTGATTTGATTGAGTCTGAGTTAAAAGTAAAAATACCCAATGCCAATTTAAAAGATTTACGTGCAGCTAAATCAAGATATAAATCAATAAATGAGCCAAAGGTTGAATTATTTGAATTATTTGATAAATTTATTGTTAAACAAGTTAAAGTAGAAAATATCTCCCTAGAGAAAACATTTGAGTTAATGTATGAGTTAATGGAATATGATGAAGATAAAGTTTTGAACGATTTAATTGAGCTTGAATTAGATGAGAAGATTTCTACTGCAAGCCTAGAGGATTTACTGGCGGGAAAGTCAACATACAAATCGATAGATAAACCAAAAGACAATATACTTAAGTTGCTTGATAACTCTATTGCTCGGCAGGTTAAAGCTGCCTCATTTGATGATTTACTTGCTCAAAGAAGTCGTTGGGACGAAATTTCGGATGAACTAATTGAAACTATTTTGAAAAATAATGTTTCAACAATAATTGATAAATTTGCAAATTCTGAAAACTTTTCTGATGCCGGAAGTAATTCTAGGCTGCTAGTAAAAATTGCTGCATATTTGAGCCCAAGACAATGGCAAAATATTTTAGATGCTTTTTTCCAGAATAATCAGATTTATGATTCATATAGTTGCTATAGTGGATTTGAATCACTATTTAAGAAATCTTTAGAATTGAGTAATTGTGTGCAACCTTACTGGCTCACTTTTCGGGAAAAGCTTAATAATTTCAATGATAAACACAGCAATAGTCTGAAGCGTCTGATCGATTCTCATTAAAACAAATGAACAATTATCGGGCTATTTTGAAGCGAGTGGGAATTGTGCTGATCGCGGTTGGCATTCTCGATATCGCGTACTTTTTCTATTACACATCACAAGATGAAAGCTTTTCATCCAGTTTGAGAGGTAACTATTCATCGAATGGATTAGTTATTGTGGTAGCGGGTATATTTCTCCTGCGGGGTAGCCTGCGTGCTGTTGAGATAGTCAGATGGGTCGCCGCTTTTGGGATCTCTAACTTGGTCAGCAACATATTCATACTGCTTCCGTTTTTAAAGCCAGCAGAACTCTGGGCAATTGAATTTCGTCTCTATCCAGTTAGTCTTTGTATATCGTTTTTAGTTAAAATTATGTCGATCGCCCTTCTCTGTTGGATCTACACACAACTGCGTGCTGCGCCTGTAATATCGGCAAGCCTTAAATCCGGTCATTCTGCCTCGACTCCGAAATGTGCATTCATTCTTGGGGTAGCAAGTATAGTATTACTTACTGGCATTATGCAGTTCACGGTAAATAGTGCTGCGGGAACTAAAGCAGTCGAATTAGCCCGTTCGCAATACGGAGACAAGTACAAGTATCATGTCACAGGTATGCGCTGGTCGAATGGGAATGTAAAGGCCAGCCTCACCGCATACAATGAACAGGAAATAAAACCTATTCAAGTAGAATGGAAGTAGTGAGTAAGATGCGATCGCACCCGCCCACATCTTCAACCAAAAATTATTTGGGAGAATACAAAATGTTAACAAATCGAATATCAATTATTAAAGGTGATATTACTAAACTAAAGGTGGATGCGATCGTCAACACAACCGATCCATACTTTTCGGGTAGTAGTGTTGTAGATGGTGCGATTCACCGTGCAGCTGGTTCTCAGCTTCGAGAAGAATGCGATCGACTCGATCGCTCTTCTAGGAGTGAAGCTAAAATTACCAGTGGCTATAACCTCCCAGCACGGTGGATTATTCATACAGTTGCTCCGCTCTGGCAGAAGGGTAATAATAATGAGGAGCGAATGTTGGCTGTGACGGAATGCTATCGAAACTGCTTGGCTTTGGCTGAAGAATACTCGGTAAAGACGATCGCTTTTCCGGCTATTAGCAGAGGAATGTTGGGTTTTCCAAGAAGAGAAGCGTCTAGAATTGCTGTCGGTGAAGTTAAAGGTTTTCTTGAGAGGAATAGTTCGGTTGAGAAGGTAGTTTTTGTTTGTTCGGAGCAAAAGTATTATAACCACTACTGGAATGCTGTTAAGGAAATTATAGTTAGCGCGTAGGGCGTTGGGGGAAGAGGAAGAACGGGATACAAATATTGGGTTTGATGAAAAAGCGATCGCACCCCCCCCATTCTCCTCAAACTAAGTATCTATACTCACAGACCTGAGAAACCGGGTTTGTTCGCGAAAAATGTAGACTGCTGGCTTCAATTGGCAGGAAACCCGGTTTCTAGCCGATTTTGTTGTCCTAGACTACCAAGTAGGCTTAGCATTTTGTGCCAAAATTGGTATCAACCAACGATTCGAGTAACGACGTCACGGCGCAGCGGCAATCCGATGCAGGGAAAAACACTGGGAGGGCGCTACCAAATTATCAGCCACTTGGGAGGAGGGGGTTTCGGTACAACCTTCTTGGCTGTGGATAGGCATTTACCGGGCAATCCTCAGTGTGTCGTCAAGCAACTGAAGCCGAAAACTGCCGACAATCCATCGGCTTTGCAGGTGGCAAGGCGGTTATTCAATCGGGAAGCAGAAGTTTTATATCAATTGGGAAATCACGATCGCATCCCGCGACTGTTTGCCCACTTTGAAGAAGAACAAGAATTTTATTTAGTTCAAGAATTCGTTGCCGGATACGAACTTAAGCAGGAATTGTCAGCGGGTCAGCAATTAAATGAAGCTCAAGTTATTGTTCTGTTGCGCGATATTCTAGAAATTTTAGGATTTGTTCATCAGCAAAATGTGATTCATCGCGATATCAAACCTTCTAATTTAATTCGACGCCGACTAGATGGGAAACTGGTTTTGATTGACTTTGGCGCAGTCAAACAATTTGGCTCTCAGGTGATTAATCCGGAAGGTGAGACTAGCTTAACTATTGCTGTTGGTTCGCCGGGATATATGCCAAACGAACAAATGGCAGGTAAACCGCGCTTTAGCAGCGATATTTTTGCGGTGGGAATCATCGGTATCCAAGCTGCCACAGGGTTAAATCCCAGACAATTACCGGAAGATCCCAGAACTTGCGAAATTGTTTGGCGCAATTTTGTACAGGTAAGTTCTGAGTTTGCTGATGTTTTAGATAAGATGGTGCGTTATGACTTTCGTCAGCGTTACCAATCAGCAGATGAAGCGCTGTCAGCACTCAATTCTGTACCGACAACAGCTTTGACTGCGAAGATAGCAGTACCTTTAACAGATGTTAGTTCAGACATTAACTCATTACCGACGGAAACGATCGCTCCTGACGATCTTAGTTCTGAGTGTGGCATAGATTACTCTCGGTTACGGAATTTACTAGCAACAAGGGAATGGCAAGAGGCTGATGAAGAAACTAGAGCTTTGATGCTCAAAGTATTTCGTAAAGACACTAAAGACTGGCTCAGTAAAGAAGTAATGGAGAAGTTTCCTTGTGTGGATATCCGCACTATCGATCGACTATGGGTAAAGTACAGCAAAGGACATTTCGGCTTTAGCGTGCAGCAGCGCATCTGGCAAAGTATTGGTGGGAAACCCGACGCAGATTACACAACATATTGTCATTTCGTCGATCGGATAGGTTGGCGTGTGGAGCAAAATTGGCTTTCTTGGTTCGATCTCACTTTCTCCTTAAAGGCTCCAGAGGGACATTTACCTGTAGGATTAGGTCGAGGGATGGTAGGTTTTGGTTTGGCTTTCTTGTCTCGCGTCGAAGCTTGTGGATTGGACGAGCAAACTGATCTTTTGTCCAACATCAAGTTAGAAAAGCCAACCGATGACCTCAGTTCTGAACGGGGAGTAGATTATACGAAATTACAAAATTTACTAGCATCTGGAAAATGGAAAGAAGCGACTGACGAGACTAAAGCTGTCATACTTCAGGCAGTTGGTCGAGAACAGGAAGATCGGCTGATAGTGGAAGATCTAGAAAAATTCCCCTGCTCTGACTTACGCACGATCGACAATCTGTGGGTGAAATACAGCAACGGTCGTTTCGGTTTTAGCGTGCAGAGGCGTATTTGGGAAAATATAGGGGGTAAAAAGGATGCAACGAGGGATGCAGATTATCAAACTTGGCGCAATTTTGGCGAACAAGTGGGATGGCGCTTAAATGACTCTTGGTTGCTTTTGGATGAACTTAATTTCACATTAAACGCTACTGTCGGTCATCTACCCACACTTCCCAATCGCAGGTGGTGGGGGTTGAGCTATCATCTGATATCTCGTCGAATTGAGGCTTGTCAACTCGAAGATCCTAGTGATGTTTCGTCCAACATCAAGGCAAAAATTTCAACCGATGACCTCAGTTGTAAACGAGGAGTAGACTATACGCACTTACGAGATTTACTAGCAGCAGGAAAATGGCAAGAAGCCGATCGCGAAACGATGGCTCTGATGCAAATGGCAGCTGGTAAAGAGGAAGAGGAAAAGCTGACAGTAGAAGAAATCGAAAAACTTCCCTGTTCCGACTTGCGTGCGATCGATAATCTTTGGGTAAAGTACAGCAAGGGACGTTTCGGCTTTAGCGTGCAGCAGCGTATCTGGCAAAGTATTGGGGGAACTCTGGATGCACCAAAAGATGCAGATTACGATACCTGGCACCGTTTCGGCGAACAAGTGGGATGGCGCGTAAAAGGGTCGTGGTTAATGTGGGATAAACTGACTTTCTCATCAAATGCTTCTGTCGGTCATCTGCCGGCGCTTTCTATGGGAAGGTGGTCTCGCAGTTGGTGGGGTTTGAATTATCATATTGTTTCGCGTCGTATTGAAGCTTGCAAATCGAGCGATCGCACTGAGGTTTTGTCTGTTAAACAAGAAAGTAAGCTGGGAGTAGATTACACTTATCTGCGGGAGTTATTAGCAGCTGGAAAATGGAAAGAAGCGGATTTGGAAACTAAAGCCGTTATACTTCAGGCATCTGGTCGCAATAAAGAGGCATCGCTTCAACTAAAAGACATTAAAAAAATTGGGTGTTCGGACATACGTATGATTAACCAATTATGGTTAGAGTTCAGCAATGGACGTTTTGGTTTTAGCGTTCAAAAGCAAATATTTTTGAGTTTGAATGGAAGTTGGCCGGATTTTGGCGATCGCGTTGGATGGGTTGCCAATGGTGCTTGGCTGCGCTACGATCGACTCAATTTTAGCCTTGATGCACCGTCAGGACATCTGCCATTATTGGGTATAGATTTAATGGATTCTAATATTAGAATATTGGGTTCTGCTATTATCGCGAAGCTAACAGAGTGTAACATCCAGTAGTTATATGCGCCGCAATTGTGGGTCAGAAGCGATCGTACTCCTGAGCGTCACTTTTACTAATCCGAAATTCCAGACTCATTCATTGCAGCAGATCTATCATTTTTTGGGCGTCTAAATTCCATATTTAGCCTTAAAATCCTTAAAATTACTTTGAAAAGCGTACCGCAGTCTATTAATATCATTCCTCGAACCAGGCGTCACATTCTGTTCCCATTTTAAGCGGTGCATTGCCAGTAACTTCGCTACAGACGCACTGGAAGTATTAGAAACAAAATAGCAGTCACCTTCAACTTGTAACTCAGCAGCTAAACCAATAAATGACCGGGCTAAATTGAGACTCAATTCCGATTCATAATGCTTACTTTCTACAGCAATTATTACCCTCGAACAGTCTGGTTCGCGTCTTTCTAGCCGACAAATATCTGCCTCATCTTGATATAAAACGCAAATATCGCACTCGTGAGCCACTTGCGAGACTCCCCTGACCCTCACCCCGACATGAACTTCTAATAAAGGTTTCCCAGGAAACTCAACAATTGCGTGGGTGTAGGGTTCATCAACTGCATAAATTTGACCCGGACTTTCACGAAACAGTAAAGATTGAGGTCTATTTTTCAAAGCATCTCGGTAATCAATTAAAGCTCCCTCACTTCTAGCTGCACTAATCACAATTTCAAACAGAAATCTTTCATATAGTTTTGATGTTCTAGTATCTGATGTATAACCGGGAGCGATTCCAGAACCGACAAAACTGCTAATCGCTTGCTTTAAACGCGAATTAATCGACATGAGCTAAAGCATCCCGACGTAGTTCTTCAAGTAATGCTTTTAAGGCATCGGCTTTTTGTTTCTTGGCATAAACGACTTCTGGTCGATAATCATCGATTGTGGCGTAATTTCCATCTGAAGTTATAATTTTAGGTTCGAGTTTTTCTGAAATCAAAAAATCAGAAATTTCCACCTCCATCGCCGTTGTTTCCACTAATGCCCGTTCGATAGCATCAATTAATAAAAATAGTTTTTCTCGATGTTTTAATGGTTCATTTTCTAATCGATAGTACGGTTGACTGTTCTTGCTTACTGCAACATTTTCCCCTCTTTGAATAGTTAATTCTACTTTTTCAACTAACCATCCCATCCCCAATTCCTTCAGCATTGAAGCCAATTCTTGATAGGCTGTAGCACATTCTTGTTCGTTCATAAATCTCTCCATAAATTATGTATAAGAAGCGATCTGGTCAAACCAGATCGCACTCCTCTGGTCACTTTTGTTACTCCGGAAAATCGGGAATTACCCATTTGGGTGGCTGCGACATTTTCTTTCGCAAAGCTGCCTCTGCTATTTCGTGCATTTTATCTAACGAAGTTTCGTTCATGAAACTTGTTGCCTTCGCTATATATTCCCGATTGGGACATTTTTCGCCCAAAATGCAACCGTTAACGCAGTCTACAGCGCAGTTTACAGATACTTCCGCAGTCATATCTCCTCTCTTGTTCTCTCCGACGACAGCAGACGGATTGCACAGTGTTATACGCAAATAATCTGTTGCCTATCTCATTTTACCGTTACAAATGGGTTTAGAAACCGCTGATTTGGATAAACAGTGTTCTTTTTCGTGGCCCATCCAAGTCAAAAAATAACACAGATTGCCATGTTCCTAATGCTAATTGTCCATCTACAACGGGAATTACTTCGCTGGTACTCAACATCATTGCCATGAGGTGAGAATGAGCGTTCATAGGTTCATCATCGGGGATATTTTTTCTGAGGTGAAGGTCGTTGTGTAGATATTTATCTGATTCTGGTGCTAATTTTCTCAGGTGTACTTTGACATCTTCTAGCAATCTTTCTTCGTTTTCGTTGATAGCTAATGCGGTAGTGGTGTGCCGAGAAAATACCAAAACTTGACCGCTTTGTATGGAACTGACGCGAAGTAATTTTTCGATTTGAGGAGTGATGTTATAAATGCCGATTCCCTTTTCTGTTTCTACGTAAATTATCTCGCTTATAATCTGCATTTGGTCACCCGATTTTAGATTTTAGATTTTGGATTTTAGATTGGATATGCAATGAGCGAAAGGAACTTGAAATTCGGATTGTTTTAATGATTCCGATTGAATTGGGAGGCTTAAAACCTCTTTTTTTGCTCAATTACTGGTAAATTAACCGATAAATGTACATTATATCAGTTATGGTTGTCTTGTGGAAAATGTTTTTACCACAGATGAACGCAAATAAACAAAGATGAATTTTATATTAACTCTAGTTGCTACTTACTTGCACTTCTGCGTATGTTGTTGGGCTTTAGCGCTCTTTAACCCACTCGAATAAGAGCGCTAAAGCGCAACAACGTACCTAATAAGGATATGCCTACCGCACGTTAAGCGATCGCAACCTATTGATGGCAGCAGCTAACTCGAATTGACGGAAACTTGCCAAGTCGCATTGAGGGAAAGGTGTCAAAATATCCAGACCTTCAAATTCGATATCTGCCATGACAAGGGCGAGAATTTCTGCTAAGGTGCGTTTGCCATCAATATATTGTCGCACGGCATAAACCATTGCAGCTGCGATCGCTCTCGATTGTGCTGTATCCACAATTTGTTCGACTGCTGATAAATCGATATCTTCTGTACCGAAAACCATCTCATCGACATCGCGAACTTTTAATCGCACTTGTTTCTGCCGATAGCTGGGGTCGATGCTTTCCGGTAGGGGTATTCGGGCAGTAATTTGTCCGAATCTTTCGCCACCTTCGGGGGTGCGCGAGTAGGTGTATTCTTGCGCGATCGCTTTTGCTTTTGCGGTCACATCTTCGGGTTGAAAATTCTGCATGGCGATGACAGTATCTGCCACTTCAAAGTAATCGCCGCTACCACCCATAACTAAAATAGTAGAAACGTTGTAATCGGCATACAATTGTTTCACTTTATCGATAAATGGGGTAATCGGTTCTTTATCTTTGGCGATGAGGGCTTGCATTCTGCGATCGCGAATCATAAAATTGGTCGCGGCAGTATCTTCATCGACTAGCAATACTTTGGCATCTGCTTCCAATGCTTCGATAATATTTGCCGCTTGTGAGGTGCTACCGCTGGCGTTAGTTGTGGAGAAATTAGTTGTAGATTTGCCTTGGGGAAGATGGTTAATAAAAGGAGAAATATCGACGCCGACAATATTCCGTCCATCTTCGGCTCGAATTTTCACTGCGGCTGGATGCGTCACTACTAACTCTCGTCCGTCGTTGGGAATATGGTTGTAAACTCCTAATTCAATTGCTCTGAGTAATGTGGATTTGCCGTGATATCCGCCGCCGACTATCAAAGTTACGCCTGCCGGTACGCCCATACCAGTAATTAAACCTTGATTCGGACAATTAAATTCAACTTGCAATGATTTTGGCGATTGAAATGCTATCGCTTCATTTGGCAAAGGTCGGTCATCGACGCCACTGCGTCGCGGTAAAATGGCACCGTTGGGAATGAAAGCAACTAAACCGCGTTCTGCTAATTGCTGTCTGATCCAATCTGCATCCTCAACAACTTCGACGTGATGTTGAATTTTGTTCGCATCCAGGTGATAATATTTAAGAGTGCGATCGACAATTTGGGGTATTTGTTCGCAGAGCATTTCGACAGCTTGGTGTCCCAGAATACGTCGCCCACCAGCGGGTAGTCCGACGACAAATCGCACTTCCACAAATTCATCATCGATTAATACAGAAGTGCGTTCTAAAACTTCTTGTCCGATCCTGGTAATTCCGATTAAACCGCTGTTGCCAGTACCGCGCCTTTTGCTGATACTGCGGGCGTAGAGATCGAACTGACGAGTGAGGTAATCGCGCAGGGCGATCGCACGGCTTTTGGTTTGGTATAGTTGAGGGGGAAAAGCGGCGATTTCTCCTGCTACCTTGACGCGGACGTGACTGGGTGCGGCGAAGGGATCTCCCTGCGTGCGATCGACTATTAAAGTGAAATCGGAAAACTCGTAGCTTCCTTCAATATCTCGGTAAGCTTTGTAACCGCGACCGTCGAGTTGTAGTAGCTGCTGACGCAGTTTTTCTTGATTGGGCATAATTATTAATAATGAAGAAACAAGCTGCTGGAAAAAACCTGCGTGGCTTCTATGGTACTGGAGATAATTATCACTTTGTTGTTGGGTTCGTTGCTGTTTCGTTTGGGTATGGGTTTTGGTAGGGTATTGTTGCGAAATGGAGCGACCGCAAACGATTTGTTTAAGGGTAAATCGTGGCTATCCCTAGCTTTCTTAGGTTTCTATTTCGCATTATTGATACTAACATTGAATGTGCCGCAGATGCAGATTTTGCCTTTAGAATGGCGTTTCTACGGTATGCAGGTGAGTTGGACATTGCTGCGGGTAATCTTGTTAGGAATTTGCGGGATGGCTTTCACAGTTAGCTGGTACACGGCGCGATCGCAGATAATTGCAGTAGTTTTGCTTGCCATACTGGGACTGGGTGCGTTTACCTCCGCCGAAGCTTATTTTTTGGCTCCCATTTACGGCTCTCTTCAAGATAACCTGCAACCGAATGGCGTGTTTAAGCAAACTTCCACCAGCAGCTGTGCGCCTGCGGCATTGGCTACCTTGTTGCGTCGCTGGGGACTGGATACCACCGAATCCAGCGTGGCGCGTTTAGCTGGAACGAGTCGCATGGGAACTTCCATGCCCCAGTTAATTCTAGCTGCCCAAGCTTTGGGTATGGATGGCATCGAACTGGGCCCAACCTGGGAACAAATGCAGCAAATCAATCGCCCTGGTGTGTTGGCAGTTTGGCTGTTCAGCGGCGTTCGCAAACTTCCTCATGCGGTGGCTTTGTTGGCGTTGAGTTCCGATTCTGCTACAATTGCAGACCCCGCACGGGGAAAAATATTTAAACTCGATCGCACCCTCTTTGCCAAAGTTTGGCGTCACCAGTACGTGCCGATTTTTCGCCCCCAGGATATTTACTTAACTCCCCCTCAAGCGGCTGATTATCTGCATCGGCTGGGGTATTTGCAGACAGCGCAGTCTTTTGGCGACTTGAAAAAAGCTATCCTGAGTTTTCAGAAGGCTGAAGGTTTGAAAGCAAACGGCGAACTCGATCCGCAAACAGTATTGCTGCTAAGTGGAGCTTTTTTACAAGGCGTACCGACTCTATCTAACTAAGGCTAAGCTAAATCAAGTATGCAATGCGAGTCATCGCGTTGGTTGTGTAATACTACAAAAAGATGTATGCTTGTATTACACAAGGTCGGCGTGCGGGGTCAACGATCGCGTCAAGGGAAGGAAAAATGAGTAAAAATCCCCAGCAACCAGAAGCATCTTCTGCCGTTTTAGGGGGGCAAAATGCTCCCCATGCAGCATTGGTGCAACAGCTGGATTTAATGATTCGGGCGCTTTACCCGCTGCTGTACATTGTCGCCGCTGAAGAAGAACCAGTGGAAGTAGTGCTGCATCAAGTAGCCGAACGCGGAAGTAAGCGCAAACTATTGTTTTGGGATATTGTGCGCGGTTGGAATGACAACGGCGCGGATAAAGGCTCGGCAATGGGAGCGTTAACTCGCATTGCGAAGGTAAGCGACCAAGAAGCTGCTAAACAAAAACAAAATGAGCAGGAATCGACTATTTTTGTCCTGCGGGATTTGCACCCGATTTTGAGATTTCCCTACACGGATAGAAATGCACCGGTGGTGAGGGAGTTGCGGAATTTGGCGCGATCGCTAAAGCGCAGTCGCCAAACTTTAATCCTGACTGCTCACACTTTGGAATTGCCAGTGGAGTTGAGGGAAGAAACAACGGTGATTGACTTCCCTTTGCCAGATGTGCATGAAATTAATTACCTGATTAGCACTTTAGTAAAACCAGAAAATCTGAAGGTGAGCGGATTAGCTAAAGAACAGCTAGTTAAAGCTTGTCAGGGATTGAGTCGAGCGAGAATTAGGCGCGTATTGGCGAAAGCTTTGATTGGGGAAAAACAAAAAGTAGATGAAACAGTTATTGATGCGGTACTGGATGAGAAAAAACAGGCAATTCGCCAAACAGAAATCTTAGAATTTTACAAAACCACAGAATCTCTGAAAACTGTTGGGGGATTGGAAAATCTCAAGCAGTGGGTACGGATGCGTCAAGATGCTTTTACCGAAGATGCGAGACGCTACGGTATTCCCAATCCTAAAGGGGTTTTATTGGTGGGAATTCAAGGTACTGGTAAATCGCTTTCTGCGAAGACGATCGCCCACGAATGGCGCTTACCTTTGTTGCGTTTGGATACGGGGAGATTGTTTGGTGGAATTGTCGGCGAAAGCGAAAGCCGCGTGCGACAAATGATTCAAATATCGGAAGCGATCGCGCCCTGCGTTTTGTGGATTGATGAAATTGATAAAGCGTTTGGTAATATCGCCTCTGGCGTCGATGGCGATTCGGGAACTTCTCGGCGCGTGTTCGGTAGTTTGATTACCTGGATGCAGGAAAAAACGACGCCTGTGTTTATTGTGGCGACGGCGAATAATGTGCGAATTTTGCCTGCGGAATTGTTGCGAAAGGGCAGATTTGATGAAATTTTCTTTTTGAATTTGCCTACAGAAGCCGAACGCATGGAAATCTTTAAAGTGCATTTGCAGCGCTTGCGCCCCAGTCGGATGCGCGACTTCGATTTCGCAATGTTGGCGAGAAGCGCGAAAAATTTCAGCGGTGCGGAAATTGAGCAAGTAATTGTAGATGCGATGTATCGGGCGTTTGGACAAAGGCAAGATTTCGCCACTTTGGATATTTTGCGATCGATTGAGGAGACGGTACCATTGGCGGCGATCGCCCGTCACCAAATCGACGAATTGAAACTCTGGGCTGCTGAAGCGGGAGCCAGAACTGCTTCTAACGATACTCGATTAATGGAGGAATTGAAACGATTTACGCTCAAAAAAGATATCGGCTCCTTGGAATTAGATTGAACCCCACCCCCGTCCCCTCCCCGTCTACAGGGAGGGGTGGAAATCAAAGAACAACTATTTTCCCAAAAATTACTACTAAGGAGAGTTAAACTCATGTCGCACTTCACTGCTATCAAAACAGAGTTAAGAGATGTCAACGCTTTGGTGATGGCGTTAGAAGATCTGGGATTTAAAGATAAGGTTGAAGTCTACGCAGAAGCGCAGCGTCTTTACGGTTTTCAGGGCGATTTACGTGAGGAAACGGCAGAAGTTGTGATTCGCCGCCAGCACCTGGGTGCTGCTAGCAACGATATCGGTTTCAAAAAGCAAGATGATGGCACTTATGAAGCTGTGATTTCTTCATTCGATCGCGCCTATAAGTATTCTCAACAATGGTTGAACAAGCTAACTCAACGTTATGGCTATCATATGCTGATGGCAACAGTACCGGAACAAGGCTTCACCATTGAAGAGGAAGAAACTTTAGAAGATGGTACGATTCGCGTCTTGGTAGCACGCTGGGTGTAAGGTAATTGCAGATTGCAGATTGCAGATTTCAAATTTGAAATCTGCAATTTTCAATTTGAAATTATATGGTACAATTCGGATAACACTGGCGCGATCGCTGTCAGCAAATGGCAGATGGCAAATTTCAGATTTCAGATTGAATGAACAACATTTCTTTCAATTTGAAATCCTCAACCTCAAATTTGAAATTTCCCAAGGAAGATTTTATGTCTCATTTCACGACAATCAAAGTCCAAATCAAGAATGGCGAAGTTTTGCATGAGGTATTGCAGGAGTTGGGATATCAGGTAGAACGCAACACTTATGTGAGAGGATATAATGGCGATCGCACTCAGGCAGAGTATACGATCCGTCAGTCAAATGGCTACGATTTGGGCTTTCGTTACAACACAGAAAGCGAAGGCTACGAATTGGTGGCAGATTTTTGGGGAGCGAAAATTAATCAAAAACAATTTATTAATTCAATTTCGCAAAAATATGCACACAAAACTTTGATGGCAACTGTACAAGAGCAAGGTTTCAATGTTGAAGAAGAAGAAACTCTAGAAGATGGTACAGTGCGGGTAGTTGTGGCAAAGTGGGTCTAGCGATAGGCTTTCCCAACGGTATGCTATTTAAAGTATTAGTTGGGAAAGCCTACACTCAAAAATGACGAAAACACTGATCGATCTGTATCGTCAGGGAAATGCTAGTTCTCCTAAAATGGATAATGTTCGACCCAAGGATGTTACCAGCTATGAAGATAACGGGCAAGTCTGGGTCACCCCTACTTTAGAAGGATCTCCCGGAGGAATCTCGACATTTGCTACTTTAGGAGCAGGGAAAAACTGGTGGAAATTAGAAGCCGGTACAGATATTCCGCCTGAACTGAGATTGGTTAATGATTATAACGATCACTGGGTATGGGAACCGAGTGACACGATGCCGATAGACCTATACAAAGCTGCGCTTCATCTTATCGGCGCATCTTTCTACAAAGTGAGTTGACCGCTACAATAAGGAACTTCATATGAATCTATCATATAAAGCAACGCAGTTTATCATTGAAGCGATCGAATTTCAGATGAAAGCATACAAAGAACGTCTCGCTGTTATCGAAGATGTGGATGAAGATGAAGCTTCTGAAATAGGCAACGATTATTATTTTTTAGAGGCTCTCCGTAAAGACTTAGTAAAAAGTTTGGATAAGTGGGGAGCGCCCAAAGCATTACAATCCAATCGAAAAATTCCCGATCGAACTGTAGAAAACGGTACACAAACAACGATGCAGGTTCCCACAGAGCTAGTTCCTATTGTACGGGAACTGATTGCCAAGCATCAAGACGTTGTTAATTCCGTAAACCCTTGATTATAGCTTCTTCTTTTTGACTTTTGAAGGCATGACTTTTGACTTTTTCTAGCCCCTAACTATAACAGTCTACTTTGAAAATGCTTGCACGCGATCGATACAACCGAGTTTAACAGCTTCAGTCAAAACATCGCGATTTTTAATTCGCTTAAAGAACAGCGCCGCGTAATTCCGCTGCATCTGCGTGCCATTAAACAAATAATACTTAATTCTATCTTTTCCGCGAGCAGTGTTCACCAAACCCAGTACAAAATCAACCAGTTTGTAAGTAGCGGTGTTCTCATCAACTTCCAGCGCTTCCATGAGAAAATCCACATCGGAAACGCTACCGTTTTTAGCCATTGCGACAAAAGTATCGTAGCGGTTAGTAAATTTTTCTTGTAAAGCTTGTTTGGCTTTTGGTTCTGGTTGGTTTTGCAGTAGTCGATCGGCAACTTTTCGCACTTGCCAAAACGGATCTTTCAAAGCTAGAATTACCAAATCCAAGCCTGCATCGCCATACTTCAACGCTTCATGAAGTGCTGCTATTCTTGTTTCTACAATCGGACTTGCCAGACGATGCTTAACGCCTGTCAGTCCGCCCAAAATGGCAGCAGTAATTGGGCTGGGAGTTTGATTGCCCAAAACGACATCATCAGATCTGGGCCGATCGTCATGGAATGGCATTGCAGTTTGATGCTTGTACTACTCTTTGTATTATGCCTTGTGGAAGTGCGATCGTCTATGGCAAGTTGGGCGAATTTTGCGATCGCAAGCCCCACACTTTAATAGTTTTGTCATTACTGGTGTTATCTTTACTACCGCTGACAATAGTTTTTCCATCCGGGCTTATGCAGACGGAATAAACAGCATTGGAATGCTTTTTGAAAGTGCGAATAACTTCTGCTGTCTGTAAATTCCACACTTTTATAGAGTTGTCGCTGCTACCGCTAACTATGGTAAGATTATCTGGGTTATAACACACGGAATGAACAAATTTTGAATGTCCTTTTAGGATGGTTTGAAGTTGTTTTGTCTGCAAATTCCACACATGAATATTTTCTCCATCGCTATTAACCAACGCCAGACCATCCGGGCTATAGCAAATGGAACGCACTGAGTTTGAGTGCCCTTTAAGCGTGCGTTGAAAATGTCCGGTTGACAAATACCACAATTTAATAATTTTGTCGTAACTACCGCTAGCGATCGTTTGTCCATCCGGGCTAATTGCAACAGAAGCAACCCAGTCTCTATGCCCTTCTAGAGTGCGAATGCACTGAAAAAAATTATAGGGAATGTAATCTTGTAACGCTTGTTTTACTTTTGGTTCTTCTCTTTGGCAGAGTAGCGGGTAAGCAGCCCACTTTAGCTGACCTAATTCTTCTTGCCAAACCTGAAGCGCCAAATCTAAACCAGCTTCCCCATAATTAAACGCCTCTTTTAGTGCTGTTAGTTGTTGCTCTATATCTGGGCTTGCCAAGCGCCTTTTAACGCCTTCCAAACCTCCCAAAACAACTGCACTAGCTGGGGCTGTATTTTGACCGCCAAGTATGGCATCGGATTCTCTAGGTCGCTCGAAATTTTCTGTCATTCGCACATTTACCTCTGCAAAATTAGGAATTTTTCAACTACTTAAAAAAGCGCGATCGCTACTCCATTCATATGACGGTACTATTATCGATATTGATATTACAGCAGAAGTGCGAGCAAACTGAAAGATACGGAGTGGTAGAGTGGGAGTGGGGCAGACTAAAACCGATCGATTACTTATACCGCCTTCTAGCCAATTGTCCCTCAATTTAATTAAAATTCATTGCAGTCTATCATTTTTTCAATGGTATCTTTATCAAAAAGGAAGCGCAAGTACAATGCCCGAACTAAGACAAAACATCATCACCAGAGACTGGGTAATCATTGCTACCGAAAGAGCAAAAAGACCCCATGAATTTGCCGCCATCAGAAAAGAAGCGTCCGCCATTCCCTGCTATAAAGAAGATTGCCCTTTTTGTTTTGGGAACGAGCATCGCACCCCAGAAATTGAATTATTGTGTTTGAGCGACGATCGGGGATGGAGAGTGCGCGTAGTGCCAAACAAATATCCCGCTCTTTCTTGTCTGGGAGAAAGAGTCAGGAAAACAGAAGGAATTTACCGCTCTATGTCGGGGGTGGGAATCCACGAAGTAGTTATCGAACATCCCCGCCACGATGTCACTATTGCTTTGCTTAGCATCGCAGATGTTGCCAATATTTTGAATGTGTACCGTCAAAGATATAGGGATATCAGAAAAGACCCCCGCATTGAGGCAATTGTGATCTTCAAAAATCACGGACAAGAGGCGGGAACATCCCTGGAACATCCTCACTCACAAATTACCGCTACACCAATTGTACCTTCCCAAATTCGTATCCGGATAGAAGAAGCGATCCGGTTTTTTGATGATACGGGAGAATGTATATTCTGTCGAACTTTAGCCCAGGAACTGGAAGCGGGCGAGAGAATAGTTTTCGAGAGCAAAAACTTCGTTGCTTTTATTCCCTATGCCGCACTTTCACCGTTTCATGTTTGGATTTTTCCCCGCCGACATACATCTTCTTTTGAAGATATCACCGATGTAGAGATTTTGGATCTCGCTTACACCCTCAAAACGGTACTTGCCAAACTTTATTACGGATTAAACAATCCCGATTACAATTACTCTATTCGTTCTGTTCCCACCCGCGACGGACAAACATCTTATTTTCATTGGTACATAGCGATTATTCCCAGAATTTCCAAGTCAGCAGGTTTTGAGTTGGGCAGCGGTATGTATATTAACACCGCTATGCCAGAAGATAGCGCTGAGTATCTGCGAGATGTGCAGTTTGTTGTGACGGATGAGGATGCCAATATAATTAAATTATTAACTGGAAAAGAAAAATAGTTAATCCAGCCATGAGTAACAAATGAGGGAGATTACTGAGAAGCGATCGCATTATCGAGACTCCATCGCCTCGTTTGGTAATTCGCAACAGCGGGTAAGGACTGAATACCATTGCCGAAAGCAGCGTCACTCCTTGCAGAAATTGCGCGACATCCAAACTCCAAGTCAGCGTTGGCAGTCCTGCACCACTATATCCCAAAGAACGCGCAAATACGGGGAGAATTTGCCCTGCTTCGGTAATGGCGGCGGGAACGTAGTATGCTAGATTGGCAGCGAGGACAAAGGGAAGATAGGCGTAGATGACGGTGAGGTAATCGGGTTGGGAGCGATCGCAAAAGCGAGCGATCGTATGAGTAGCATAAGTTAAGATAGCTGGAATACTCAATAATCCTAGCGCGATCGGCAAACTGGTCAGCAAATGGTCGGCATCCACAGGCACATCTTCAAATCCCAGCCAGTTGAGAATGGTGTGGGAATGGTGCATAAACACGCCGCCGAACAACAGCAACAATAGCGCCGCTTCCGCCCAAAAACCTTGATGATTATCTAATAAATCCGATGCGGGAAAGCGTAAATTTAATTGTGCCGATCGATTCGGGCAAGTTTTCAGACAAGTCATGCACAGCATACAATCCCGGTTATCTTGCAATTGGGCGGGATGGGAGTACAGGGGACAGCCTTCTGTTGCTTGTCCTTCATTGGGTAGCGCATCGGCAAAGTTAAGGGAAGTTTCCGCGCTACCTTTGTAACAGCCAAACGTACTGCACTGACTGCCACAAACTTGCTGTGTCGATCGCAATTCCGTCATCGACAATTTCGCAAACATTCCATTCATTCCACCGATCGGACAAAGATAGCGACACCAAAGCCGACGTTCGTAAATTAAACTAAAAATTACCGCTCCTGCCGTAATTGCTACTAATAACCAAGCCGAAAGATAGGCATGGTGCGGCAAATCCCAAAGTTTTTCCCACAGGTAAATAATCACAAATCCTGCAAATACTACCCACGCGCCCCAACGGTTTAGCCATTGGGTATTCCAAGTAAGTTGCTGGCGGGGAAATAGCCACAGGGAAAGACGGCGCATCCATTCACCAGCGATCGTAAATGGGCAGACCGCACACCATAACCGACCTACGAAGGCGAATAAAAATAGATAACCGGGCCACCACCAAGCCCAAAATAAATTCAGAGTAATGCTGCTATCTCGCGATTGAGAACCGACAAAACCTAAAATTGTAATCGGTACGAAAATTGCCATCATTACTATCCAAATTGCTTCTGGATACCAGCGACTGAGGAACAATTGCCGCAACCAGGGAACATGGGTAAGTAAGTCAATCCGAAAAGCATTTTTAGTTGATTGTACCGACCATAAGGCTTGTTCTGGAATGACAGATTGCCCGCTCGGTGTCATCATTACGGCGCGGTGCAATATTTCTGCTAATTCTGCTAAATTGCCGGGATATTCGTAGCCGATCAAGCGGCGTAAATCGGCGCGATCGAGTAGGAGAGTCAGGCGATTTTGTTCGCGACAACAGCGATTGAGGAAGTAATTGGCAAATTCGGGAATGTCTGCTTTGCGTTGGGATAAGCTAAATAGTTTGAGCGAAATTGTTTCGAGATCGGAAAAAATGAGTTTGCTGGGAGAAGCAAAGATTAAACGCACTGAAGATTGCACTGGTTGAGGTGGTTCTTCAGATAATTGATGGTTGTCCGATATGCCATGATTGGGGAGAATAAAACCTGTTTTCAGGTAGTGGATTAAGCGAGTGCGATCGCTTTCGCTCAATACATGAACGTTATCCAGCAAAAGCGTTCCCCGTTCTAATAATTCTAGGATACCGGGTTGTTTGTTTATTCTGCCAAACAGCACATCGGTATTGAGTCTGCCATCGGTTGTACGGGGTAGTTCGGCACAATCTAATTCGGCAAAAGGTTGATCTGCCAATTGCGATCGCAGGTGAATCAGTCCCGCCAAGAAGGTTTTTCCGGTTCCGGGTAGGGCTTGAAACACTACGGGCTGTAGGTTGGATGCGGCTTTGTCGATTTGTTGTGCTAATTTTTGGGTAGCTTTGCTATTGCCGAGAATGGTTTCCCCAAAGGGAATATGTTGGATGTAAGGTTGTAAACCTCGGATTCGTTCTTCTTCCCAAGCGATGCGACTGGCAAAATCATCTAATTCCTGGATCAACAGAGAATGAAGTGCTTGTTGAATGGCTGGATAATCTGTTACCAGTTCCAAAAACTGAGACTGGGGTAAAAAGAGGATTTCGCTGACTGTCAGTGCGATCGCGCTGCTATGGTAAGTTCCTTCATCGGAACTAGCCACCAGCGTATAGCCAAATAAATCTCCTGGATGGCGGTAGCGGATCGACAATTTGCCGATAGGTGAGTCTCGGAAGATTTCTACTTTTCCCAACTTCAGCAAATATAGCCCGATCGGAGTTTGTCCTTCTAGGTAAATGTGGGTTCCGGCTTCGACTTGGAAGCTATGGAACGATCGAGCGATCGCTTCCTTGGCGCTTTCTGGCAAACTTCCCCAGATGCGCTGACTCCCTAACCAATCTTGATATTCTGCGATTACCCGTTCGTCGCTGGCGATGGTGCGATCGCAAACGAACGGTAGCGGCAATGGCCGGTCTGGAAATGGCAGAATCGATCCAGATGGGAAGATGTCTGTTGATGTGGTTGCAGAATTCATCTAAACCTCACGGTGGCGAGTGTCAAAGCGCCATTGATTTCCGATACTTTAACCGAGCGAGCTATAGCTAGGGCAAAGCGGTTATAGCAAAAGTCAAAAGTCAAAAGTCAAAAGTCAAATGCTTGCTGTGAATTGGTTCTGGCGTTTTAGGATGCCCTAACCGCCCTGGCGGTTGCTATACTATAAATTAAATTTTTATATTTAAAATATAGTATATCCAACCAAAACAATCAAATCAGCAGGTTATATCCCGAAATATTTGAGCTTTTGTTTGGAGAGGTTTAGGAGGAATTTTCAGTTTGTATTTTTTTACAAATTTTTATTATTTTCCGATAAAATTTGTTGAATAATTAGAGACAGACGTTGCAGTGGGATCGGTTTAGTTAAATATTCATCCGCACCTGCTTGTAAACACTTTTGCCGATCGCCAGACATGGCTAGTGCCGTCAGTGCGATGATGGGAATATCTGTTTGCCCTTGGGCGCGGATTTGACGTATTGCTTCCAGCCCGTCCATTTCTGGCATTTGAATGTCCATCAGAATTAGGTTAGGCTGTTGAGATTGGGCAAGGTTGAGGGCTTGTTGTCCGTTGTCTGCCACAATGAGACGATACCCGCAACTTTTGAGATAGCTAGATACGGTATCGCTGGTTGGTTGATTATCTTCCACCAGCAGGATTAAAGGAGATTCTAGGGTAGAAACTGAGCTGGCGATCGCTCCATATAGCTTGCGATCGACTTCCATCCTGTCTGACTGGCTGCTGCCAAGATAGGGAATGCGGATGGTAAAACAACTACCCCGTCCTACTTCGCTACTAACTGATACTGTTCCTCCGTGCAAGTTGGCGATTTGTTTGACGAGTGCCAGTCCCAAACCAGTACCGCTGTAACGGCGACTTAAGCTACTATCAATTTGCACAAAAGCTTGGAAGAGTTTGCCTAGATTTTCTGGTGCAATGCCGATACCCGTATCGATGACGGCAAAGCAGAGGTGATAGGAGGATTTGGGAATCGATGAAGTAATTATTTCTTGTAATTCTGGGGTTTCTATGGCATTTTCCAGCCGAACTTCTAGCGTTACAGAACCTCCTTCGGCAGTAAATTTAATGGCATTGCTGAGAAGGTTGATCAGTGCCTGACGCAGGCGGCGCTCGTCTGCTTCAATGCTGCCCAAATTTTCAGGGATATTAGTATGAAAATGAATACCTTTTTTAAAGGCTAGATGTTTGACAAAAACAACACTGGCTTCGCATAATTCTTTTATGGTCACATCGCTGATTTCTAGTTCTAATTTGCCAGCTTCGATTTTAGATAAATCCAGAATGTCATTAATCAGTTCCAGCAGATGCCTGCCGCTGCTCTCAATGGTGGCGAGCGATTTTTTTTGCCGCTCGTCCATCTCACCAAATACGCTGTCCTGTAGTCCTTCCGCCATACCCAGAATCACATTTAAAGGAGTTCGCAATTCGTGACTCATGTTGGCCAAAAATTCGTCTTTGAGGCGGGTAGCGCGGGCAAGTTCGACGTTAGCAAGCATCAGTTCTTCGTTGGTATGCCGCAATTTTTCTTCTGCCAGTTTGCGATCGGTAATATCTTCATAAGAACCGAGAACGCCTATTATCTCACCTACACTGTTGGTGAGGGGAACTTTGTTCGTTCGTATCCATAATGACTTACCATTCGTAAATTCGGTTGGCTCCTCATAGCCCAATTTGGGAATTCCAGTTTTAATCACTTTTGTATCATCTGCACGGTACAGATGCGCCCACTTAGCCCAAGGTAACTCAAAGTCTGTCTTGCCCAGGATCTCCTCGATACTGATTTGACCATCCTCAGCAAATGTTCGGTTGCAGCCTAAATAACGGAATTGGCGATCTTTCCAAAAGACACGCTGGGGAATTGTATCCAACACTAATTGCAGCATCATACGAGATTCTTGCAATTGTTGTTCAGCAAGTTTGCGATCGGTAAGATCCAGCACCGTACCAACTACGCGCACTGGCTTGCCATTAGTATCCAATATCGCTTCTGCTCGTGCGAGCAAGTAGCGTAATTTTCCATCTGGATGAAGTAAGCGATACTCGTATTCGTAAAGCTGCCCCTGTTCGATCGTCTGCTGGATTGAGACATCGTGTCGATCGAGATCGTCGGGATGGACAGACTGCCGGAACTCCGTGTAGGAAGGTGGGCCAGATGCAGGATCGCGTCCGAAAATGCGAAAAACTTCTTCTGACCAGACAATTTCTTGGGTTTGCAAGTCAGTTTCCCAACTGCCTAAATGGGCGATCCGCTGTGCGGTGGCTAGGTGGACTGCATTTTGGCGCAGTTGTGCTTCGATCTGTTTTTGTTGGGTAATATCTTTGGCAATCCCTAAAAATCCGATCGTTTTTCCTTGTGAATCTTCTAGGAATTTAATTGATAGCAATACAGGGAAGCGAGAGCCATCTTTGCGGATGTAAGTCCATTCGTCCTCATAGGTTCCATTTTGCGCTTTCGTCGCAAAAAATTCTCTACCGGGCGCGATCTTCTTGCCCAGTTCTAAGGAAAGTGCTTCTGCCCGTTGCTTGAGTTGTTCTGGGTCGTGGAATATTGCGGGAGTAATCTGCCCGACGACTTCTTCTGCTGTATAGCCCAACATCTTTTGAGCGGCAGAGTTGAAGGTTTGGATGACGCCCTCGATGTTATTGGAAATAATGGCATAATCTGTACCATCTAGAATTGCTTGTTGTAAATTAGTGATGGCTAATAACTCGGCTTCTACTTGTTTGCGTCGGGTGATATCTCGATCGATCCCGCGATAGCCTTGGAAGTTTCCTTGCCGATCGAAAAATGGCACTCCGCTAGTTTCCAACACAACTGAATTGCCGCACCGATGCAGGTTGGTATTTTCTAAGCAGTGAAACGGTTGACGGGCATCCTTCAGCTTTCTAAACTCGGCTGCAACTAGCTCGGCTTCCGAGCTTGGCATTAATTCAAAAGGTGTTTTGCCGATAATTTCATCGGGTTGATAGCCGAGAATATCAAATATTTTTGGACTGACATAAGTATAAACGTTATGTTCGTTTACTTCCCATACCCAATCGCTAGAAGTTTCTACTAGATTGCGAAAACGTTGTTCACTAGCTTGCAAAGCTGCGGTGCGTTGTTCGACTCTCGCTTCGAGTTCCTGATTTAACTGTTGCAGCGCTTGTTCTGCACGAACTCGATCGGTAATATCGATCGCCACACCACCCACCAATAGTTGCTTGGAAAGACTTTGCAGCGGAAATTTGTACACTAAAAATTGTCCGATCGTACCATCTCGTCTGGGTGCGAGTTCGATCGCTTCCACTGCTTGACGAGTTTGGACTACTTTCCGAATGTTTTGCAAGTATTGTTGCGCTAACTCAGGGGAATAAAGCTGTCTGTCAGTTTTTTGAGGTATATAATCTTCTGGAATCTGAAATACTTGTTTGTAGGTTTCGCTAATATAAACGAGTCGTCCGTTTTCATCTGTAATCCAGGAAGCGGTAGGACTGTTATTCATAAAGGCTTGAAAGCGCGATTCGCTCTCCTGCAAAGCGGCTTCTGCTCGTTTGCGATCGGTAATGTCCTGAATAACGCTGATAAACTGTTGGGGATTACCCGCAGCATCGCGTAGCAATGAAACTGTCAAGTTTGCCTGTACGATCGCACCATCTTTGCGGATATAGCGCTTTTCTCTCAAACAGGTCTGTATTTCCCCTGTTAACAGCTTTTGTACCTGTTCGAGATCGAACGCTAAATCTTCCGGGTGAGTAACGTCCCTAAACTTTAGGTTTAAGAGTTCGGGCTGAGAATATCCTAGAATCTCAGATAATTTTGGGTTGATGCGAATAAATTGGCCGTTGACCGATACCAGGCACATTCCTACGGCTGCTTGCTCGAAGATACGGCGAAATTTTTCTTCGCTTTGTCGCAGTGCGATTTCGGTTTTCTGACGTTCGGCAATTTCCGCCTCTAGCTTCTGATTCGTCGCGGCTAAACTTGGCAGTGCGAGGGCTTCGGGAATTAAAGATGCCAATATGAAGGAGGTATAAAGTGAAACCAACGCTGCGATTGCTTTGATCGCTCCAGACACCCAGTAGATGGGATGCCAAAGCGTCCATACTTCCATGAGGTGAGTAGTGCCGCAGGAAATAATAAAGGCGCTAAATAGCAGAAAAATACCATAAAACGGTAAATCCCGTCGCAGGCGAACAAAGTAGAGCAGCGTAATGGGGATGGAATAATAAGCAAGTGCGATCGTCACATCGGAAATCAGATGAAGTCCGACTAATTCGGGCTTCCACAGGTAGCAATGCCCGTGTGGAATAAATAAATTAAGCTTGACAAAGCTGTGAAAGAATTCGTGCATAAATTTATTCAGCCTACGCCCTCTACAATGGCGCTGTTTACTGTTATATAGCGTTTGAGGGAAAAAGTAGCAGTTATGCAGATGCTCTTGGCCCAAAATCCCGCTTTGTCGGCAGGGTTTCGAGTCTTGCTGATGGTGGAAGTATTTCATCCATCTTTAATAAGATTTGTAAACTGTTTAGTAAAAAAATTAAATAATTTATTATTTTTTAACTTTTACCAATGCGGCAAACAAGCAACCCTATAAATTTAATTAATTTATATTCAGTCGAAAAATAAAATAATTAACATATTTTAATAAACTTCCCATTAGTTACTATTTCTCGAATCAAGCGTGAAGAATCTTAAAGGGCAGGCAGGATGCCTACCCCACAAAAATTTTTGGAGATGTTCATTGATGGTGACGAACTGGCAACTCAATTCTAAACTCAGTTCCTTTGCCAAGGGTAGAAAAACACTGCAAATGACCTTGATGATTCTCCGTGATAATTTGATAGCTAATTGCTAAGCCCATACCCGTACCTTTACCGACAGCTTTAGTCGTAAAAAATGGATTAAATATTTTTTCTTTAACTTGGGGAGCCATCCCACAACCATTATCCTGAAATGAGAGCAAAACCTGATTTTCTTTAGTGAGAGAAGTCGTAATCGTAATCCTACCAACATAATCTAATTTTGCCCCTGGTTCTAGGCTTTCTCGGTGTTGTTCGATCGCATCAATAGCATTGACTAACAAATTCATAAATACCTGATTTAATAAACCACCATAACATTCAATTTTAGACAAATTACCATAGTTTTTGACCACCTGAATTTCTGGCGTTCCTGCCCGACCATTCAAACGGTTTTGTAAAATAACTAAGGTACTTTCGATATTTTCGTGAATATCTATCTCTTTCAAATCAGCTTCGTCTAAACGGGAAAACGTCCGCAGCGACTTAACAATATCCCTGATGCGCGTCGCACCAGTTTTCATCGATTCCAACAACTTAGAAAAATCACTCGCAAGATACTCAAAGTCGATCTCTTCTGTCAAATCAGAAATCGCCTGTGGTGGAATCGGATAATGCTTTTGGTAGAGGTGAATTAACTGAATTAAGTCATTAGCATAATTATTAGCCGGTTGAATATTGCTATAAATAAAACTCACAGGGTTATTAATTTCATGGGCAATTCCCGCTACTAATTGACCCAAACTTGACATTTTTTCCGCTTGAATTAATTGAGTTTGAGTATTTTGCAATTTTTTCAGAGTTGCTTCTAATTCTTCAGATTGCAGCCGCAGTTTAATTTCTGATTGACGGATTGCTTCCGCTTGTATCCTTTCGATTTCTGCACCACCACGAGTGGCAAATATTTTCAAGATAGCTGACTGCATTTCTAGATTTTTTACCATCGGCTTAGTGTCCATCACCTTCAGCAATCCCAAATGATTGCCAGCAGCATCAATTATTGGCAAACCAGCATAACTTTCGGCTTGGAGGGCGACTAAACTATCATCTTCAGGGAACAAATATTGGACAGAATTTGGATAGCGAAAAACTTCGGTAGTCAGCTCAAAATTTTCACAGGGTTTTCCGGCTATACTGTAAGTAAAATTATCGCCAAAGTTGTCTCCTGCCCAAAATGCTATAGTTTTCGCAATCGATTTTTCTGGGTTAACAAATTCAGCGATTAAAGCATAACGGACTTCTAAGACTTGGGCGAGATATTGGACGCAACTTTTGAAGAAATCTTCACCAGTTTTAGCCGCCGTACCTTCGACTATTAAACGGAGAGCTTGTTCTTGAAGTTTGCGATCCGTGATATCAGTTACAGTGCCAACATATCCTTCTATTTCACCTTCACTATCAATCAGAGGTAAGGCTTGACCAATAACCCAAGCGACACTACTATCGGGACGCAGGAAGCGATACTCAGATTGAAATTGTTGTTTGGCCAAGGCGCTTTCATACCATTCCTGAAAAACCCGCTCTCGATCTTCAGGATGGAGCGTTTGAGCCCAATCTGGCCCCAGAGCTTTTTCTCTAGTTAAGCCCGTAGTTTGCGACCAAGTTTGATTAACATAGAGGCAGTCACCTTTGGCATTAGCTAAAAACACACCAATCGGTGATGCTTCTGCTAGGGTTTGATAGCGTTTTTGGCTTTGTTGGAGTTGGATTTCGGCTTGTTTGCGATCGGTAATATCCATCGCCGTGCCAAACAAACGCATAATTTTTTCATTTTCCCGTTCGATTTCCATGCGACCATTAATATAGCGAATCGCACCATCCGAGCGGTAAATCCGAATGTCAAAGTTTTGGGGAATTCCCTGCTCGCTTGCTTCTTTAACGTAACTTACAAATAATTCCCGATCGTCGGGATGATATTGTTTTATATGGTCTTCAAACTCTGGTTCTCCCTGTGAGGAATTCATACCAAAAATCCGAAACAACTCGGCAGACCAGGTAATTTTTTGGGTGGCTAGGTCAAAAGACCAACTGCCAATGCGGGCGATTCGTTGTGCTTCTTCCAGTTGTCGAGTAAGTTCCTGTTGGGCAACTTCGGCAGCTTTGCGATCGCTAATATCGCTATGAGTACCTATCAAGCGCACAGCTTGACCTTCTTTGTCCCTTTCAGTCACCTGAGCGCGAGCTAAAATCCACTTGTAAGAACCATCTTTACAACGCAGGCGATGTTCATTCTCATAAGTAGATGTTTCGCCGTTTAGGTGTTTGCTAACAAGTTCATAGGAGCGAGCTTTATCCTCTGGATGCACCAGACTTTCCCACCCTTCTAAAGCATTGGCAATTTCATCCTCTGCGTAGCCCAGCATCGCTTTCCACTGCCGAGAAAACCTAACTTCATTAGTTTTGAGGTTCCAATCCCAAGTTCCATCTCCGGCACTTTCTATGGCCAACTGCCAGCGGCTATTACTTTCTTGCAAAGCGAGTTCTGTGGCTTTGAGTTCTGAGATATCCCGAATGATTGTGGAAAAGTATTCCACTTCTCCATCTGTTGATTTGTGAGCTAAGATTACTTGAGAAACAGGGATTTCATGTCCTTTTGGATCGAGTATTGCCGTCTCGCCCTGCCAACTGCCAAAACGTGCCGCTGACGGCAAACCCTGATTTAAGATAATATCTAAAGCCCACTCTGGATGGCCTTTCGAGATTTCTAGATGGGCGATCGCAGCTTCATCATTTTCAAGTAGATTCCGCCAAGCTCGATTGAGGTAAAGAGCTTTCCCCGTACAATCAGCCGTTGCGATCAAATCTGACGTGCTTTCCAAAATGGCAAGCAGACGTTGATTGTCAGCTTCAGCTTGTTTGCTTTCTGTGAGTTGGCGGGTAAGTTCCTGAACTTGTGCCTGTGTTTGTCTGTACTCTGTAATGTCTCGCATTACTAATAGATGACGGTGAGGCAAAAAGTTGACCGTTGCTGCATATTCCACTATGCGGAACTCGCCATCACTCCGTACTAAACGCAACTCACCCCGGATTTTTTCCTGTTGTTGAAATGCTTGCCATACAGCCTGGAAATCAAACCCAGGTTCTGTAAACTCACAGATGCAACATCCCAGCAGTCGATCTTTCTCTAGAGCGAATAATTCACACCCAACGGAATTGACATCTAAGTAACGTCCTTCTTCATCTACGATGGCGATCGCATCTAGGGACGTTTCAAACAGCGTCCGCAATTGAATATCTCTCAATGATAAAAGAGTTGAATCGCTTTCATCACCGGACAGAGCGAGCCAAGAGTCGTAGCTGAAAGGACATGACATACGCTGTTAATTGGTTGAGGAAAAGGACTGGATTAAATCCAATTTATATTTACACAAAGTCTAATATATAAGACATTGATTTTAATAATTTTAGTTGGAATTTGCCTGCTTGTAACCAGGTTATATCGCTGATTTTTTCTGGCTAATCGGCAACTCAATCCGAAACTCAGTTCTCTGGCCGAGTCTAGAAAAACACCGCAAATCACCCTGATGATTCTCCGTCACAATTTGATAGCTAATTGCTAAGCCCATACCCGTACCTTTACCGACAGCTTTAGTCGTAAAAAATGGATTAAATATTTTTTCTTTAACTTCGGCACTCATCCCACAACCATTATCCTGAAATGAGAGCAAAACCTGATTTTCTTTAGTGAGAGAAGTCGTAATCGTAATCCTACCAACATAATCTAATTTTGCCCCAGGTTCTAGGCGCTCTCGCCGTTGTTCGATCGCATCAATAGCAATGACTAACAAATTCATAAACACCTGATTCAATAAACCACCATAACATTCAATTTTAGACAAATTACCATAGTTTTTGACTACCTGAATTTCTGGCGTTCCTGCCCGACCATTCAAACGGTTTTGTAAAATAACTAAGGTACTCTCGATATTTTCGTGGATGTCTATTTCTTTTAAATCCGCTTCATCCAAACGCGAAAATGTCCGCAGCGACTTAACAATATCCCTGATGCGTGTAGCTCCAGTTTTCATCGATGCAAGCAACTTAGAGAAATCACTGACTAGATACTCAAAGTCCATATCTTCTGTCAAATCAGAAATCGCCTGCGGTGGACTGGGATAATGCTCTTGGTAAAGGTGAATTAACTGAATTAAGTCATTAGCATAATTATTAGCGGGTTGAATATTGCTATAAATAAAACTCACAGGGTTATTAATTTCATGGGCAATTCCCGCTACTAATTGGCCCAAGCTTGACATTTTTTCCGCTTGAATTAATTGAGTTTGAGTATTTTGCAATTTTTTGAGGGTGATTTCTAATTCTTGAGTTTGTTGCCGCAGTTGAATTTCTGATTGACGCAATGCTGTTTCTGCCTGGATACGCTCTATTTCAGCAGCAGCACGAGTAGCAAATATTCTCAAGATGGCCGATTGCATTTCTAGATTTTTTACCATCGGCTTAGTGTTTAGAACTGCCAGCAATCCCAAACGCTCGCCCGCAGAATTTATAATCGGTAAACCAGCATAACTTTCGGCTTGGAGCATGACTAAATCTGTATCTTTAGGAAAAAGGGATTGAACTGAATTTGGGTATAAACATAAATCACCTTTAACATAAACATTCTCACAGGGAGCGCCGACTAAATTGTAAATAAAATTATCGCCAAAGTCGTCTCCTGCCCAAAATGCTAGAGTTTGGGCGCACAATTTTTCTGAATCAACAAATTTGGCGATCAAAGCATAACGTACTTCTAAAACTTGGGCGATATATTGGACGCAACTTTTGAAGAATGAGTCGCCTATTTTAGCTGCTGTACCTTCGACAATTAAACGGAGAGCTTGTTCTTGATGTTTGCGATCGCTAATATCAATGGATGTTCCGACAATTCTGGAAATTCTATTTTCGGTATTTTTGATGGGGTTCAGTGTTGTTAAGCACCAAGTTGCTCGCTCGTTCAAAATGATACTTTCTTCATAAGTAATAGAAGTTCCAGATTCAATACACCGCAAATAGTTTTGACGCATAGCGGCTCCTTCAGTCAGCCCAAAAACAAATTCTGGAGTTTTGCCAATTATGTCTGCGGCGGCGATCGCAGTTGCTTTTTCTACTGAAAGGCTCCAACCTGAATAAAGGATTTCTCTATTTTCAGTGACATCAACAACAAAAATGAGACAGCCAACTCCTTCATAAATACTGCGGAGAAATTTCTCTGCCTCTTTTAGTTCTGCTTGAGCGTGGATTAGCTCTGTTTCAGCACGTTTGCGATCGTTAATATCGCGAGATACGCCTACTGTTAAGATTTTCTCGCCCGCTTCGTTGCGAATTACTGATTTAATGGTGTTGAATATCTGCTCCTTGCCATCATAACGGGTAACAGGTTCTTCAATTGCCAAGGATTGCCCAGTTTCAAACACGTAAGCATCATCCCGAATGTATTGCAGCGTATAATCTGGTTTGTTAAACGGAGCATCAATTATATCTTTCAATTGCTCCTCATTCAAGCCGTAATAATCTCGAAATGCCTTGTTTGCCCACACAATGCGAGATTGAGGCCCTTTAACCAGCACCATATCCGTAATGGCATCTAGAATCTGATGATACTTTAGCTCGTTTTGACGTAGTTTATTTTCGGCTTCTTTGCGATCGGTGATATCGTTTCCGATCGCCAAAAATCCGGTGATTGTCCCTTCGCGATCGCGCAAAGCAGTCACAGAAAGTTGCACGGGAAAGCGATAACCATCTTGACGAATATAAGAGCATTCATATTCGTCAATCATTCCCAAACGCGCCTTAGCAACAAATACCTCAAACCCCGGTGCAATGGGTCGATCGAATTCTGCGCTTAGTGCGGTGGCGCGTTGTTTAATTTCTGCTAAATCGTGAAAAATTGCTGGTGTAAGTTTGTCTACTACTTCTGTTGATGAATATCCCAGTAATCTTTCGGCAGCCGCATTAAAAGTTTTAATAATCCCCTTAGCATCTGTTGAGATAATAGTATAATTAGCTCCGTCTAAAATAGCTTGTTGTAGATGAGTAGTTTCGATTAATTTCGCTTCCGCTTCTTTGCGGGATGTGATATCAACTCTGATTGCCAAATACTGACTTGGTTTACCGCGCTCGTTCAGCAAAGGAGCGATAGTTGTATCTACCCAATAATAAGTACCATCCTTAGCTTTATTTTTGATTTCTCCTTGCCATACTTCCCCTGCCGAAATAGTCTGCCAAAGATTTTGGAAGAATTCTTTAGGATGATAACCGGATTTTATTAAGCGATGGTTTTGGCCAATAAGTTCGGCTTGAGAATATTTAGATATTTGGCAAAAATTATCGTTGGCATAGTTAATGATTCCTCGTTCATCAGTGATGGAAACGATCGCGGCTCGATCCAGAGCCAATTTAATATCTGATAATTGTTTGAGGGAATTGCGGAGAGCTAGTTCTGTGGCTTTACTTTCTGTAATATCTCGCAGGATTGTGGAAAAGTATTCGACTTTTCCATCTATTGATTTGTGAGCTATGATTACTTGAGAAACGGGAATTTCGCGTCCGGTCGAATCCAGTATTGCTGTCTCGCCGCGCCAACTGCCAGAAGTTGCTGCTTCCGGCAAGCCCTGATTGAGGATAATATCTAAAGCCCACTTGGGATGAGATGTAGATATTTTCACATTCGCGATCGCAGCTTCATTATTATCGAACAGATTTCGCCAAGCTTGATTGAGATACAAAGTTTTACCTGTTAAATCGGTAGTACCGATCAAATCTGAGGTGCTTTCGAGAATGGCAAGTAAGCGTTGATTGTCAGCTTCAGCACGTTTGCTCTCCGTAATATCCCGAATATAGCCATGCCAAAGGGTACTGCCATCTGGTTCTCTCTGGGGCGTAGCATGACCGACTAACCACAGCATCCGCCCATCGGCAAAGCAAACTCGATATTCGCAATACCAAGGGGTAAGGTGTTTGGCAGATTCGAGAATGGATTGACTGACGCGATCGAGATCTTCAGGATAAATAATTGCAAACACCTTAGAGGCATCCTCGCGCACTTCTTCTGGCGTAACGCTATAAATCTCTTTCAAACCCTCACTGGCGTAGGGAAGATGGAAAGTACGATCGGGACGCATCCGCAACTGATAAATAACTCCGGGAATGTGGCGGGCAATTTGTTCTAGGGGATGACTCTCTGCGGGGGTAGCTATCCGACCAGGCGCAATACCTGCCTCTTGTAGTTGCGCTTGGCTTTGTGCCAGTTGACGGGTAAGTTCCTCGACTTGCGCCTGTGCTTGTTTGCGTTCTGTAACATCTCGCATGACGGAAAGATGGCGATGAGGCAAAAAGTTTGCTGTTGCGGCGTATTCCAAGATGCGGATTTCCCCATCAGTCCGCACTAAGCGAAACTCGCCCCGCGCTTTTTCCTGTTGTAGAAATTCTTGCCATACTGCTGGGAAATCATACCCAGGTTCTGCAAACTCATAGATGTAGCGTCCCAGCAGTTCATCTCTCTGTAGGCCAAATAATTCGCAGGCGGCGGGGTTGACATCTAGGTAACGCCCTCGGTCATCGACGATCGCGATCGCATCGAGGGCAGTCTCAAACAGCGTCCGCAATTGACGATCTCTGAGAGACTGGTGGGTCGGATTTTCTAACTCAATGGGGCGATCGAGACCAGAACTATATCCTAATGGGGATGACATACAAGCTTAATTTCTTATCAAGAGTTATTATTTTTACATTTTGCACTAGGATCGCGAAAAGCGCTAATATGTCGCTTCCAGACTGGTTTTGGGTACAAAAACACGGCGGCTCTGCCGCTTGATGTAAAATGCGAATCAGTATATAGGCTCACATCTTGCACCCAGGTCAGAAACCGGGTTTCTTGCAACTGTGCTTCGTTGAAAGCCTAGATTTTTTGTTGAGAAATCCGCTTTCTTCAGCCGGATTTACCCCACGATTGAAATGGGGGACTTAAAAACCTTGATTTTAGATTTTGACTTTCATCCAAAATCCTCTCGTTAAAAGCCTACTTTTTTTGCCTAAGTTTCTTATCGAGAAGACATTTGGTAAGATGCCAAGCTAACCATCCCAATCCTCCACCGAATACGAAACTGAAAAAAAGCGCACTAATGAAAGGATGAGGCGGCAGGAGAGGATGTTGCAGTGAGGGTAATCGCCAAGGTTTTTCTATTAAGGGATAGCTACTAGCAAAAATTCCAGCAACGCCAAGTCCGACACCAATTCCAGTACCCACAGCTTGAATGGTGTTTTGCAATTTTTGAGCATTTTCGGCTTGCTCTATTTCTACTAAACCGCGTATACTAGCAATGGCTTTATCTAATAATTACGAACCTGGTTTAGAATAGTTTAAATCGGCTTCGATTTTCAACCCAACCTACACTATTTTAGGTACGTTGTTGCGCTTTAACGCCCTCTTTGGTTGGGTTTCATGCTTCAAGCCAACCTACATATTTTAGGTACGTTGTTGCGCTTTAGCGCTCTTATGAAACCTGGCATAAGAGGCGTCAAGCCCAACTACGTACAAAGAATAAGACTAATTTTATAACTAGATAGAATACGGATTATTAGTTCCAGATTAGCGACAAAAAATGAACGACGAATCTATGAATCACAAACTTGAACGGGATGAAAGCGAAGCAGAAGATATGTTGGAGGAATATGACTTCAGTGTTGGGTTTCCTAGCGTCAACCCAACCTACGAAAACCCAATTTTATGATGAGATCGCAAAATCTGGCAACTTGTCAAAGTTTTTCTTTCTTGCTATAATGTAGATACTCTGTATATACAGTTAAAAAAGGTGAAGTTCTGAGAGTAATATCACTAGCTAGAGGATCGGGATATGGTGGCAACGATCGCAAAGTGGGGAAACAGTCTTGCTGTTCGGATTCCACAGCATTTGGCGAAAGAGATTAACTTAACTGAAGGTTCCCAAGTAGAATTTGTGTTGATAGATGGTAAGCTAACGATCGAGCCGGTAACTCGTCGGCGATATTCCCTAGAGGAATTGATAGAAGCGATCGCACCAGAGAATCTTCATAATGAGATTGATAGTGGAATTGCTGTGGGGAATGAAGTTTTGTGACACAATCAAATACCTACATTCCGAGTCGAGGCGATATCGTTTATTTAGACTTTGACCCAACGAAGGGACATTGATAAAAGAAATAAGATGTATGTGTATATAAACCTCGGCAGGGCGAAGCATAGCCTTCGGCAAGGCTATCGCCTACGGACAGAAAATCTTGGGTTTTGTGTAATAAATTTTCGCCCGAATGCTAAGCGCATCCGCGCCGCTACGCGAACGCCCCTACACAATATATATTTCGTTCTTTTTGTAAGATTTTGCACCTGCGCTTTTAGGCTGTGAATTGATTCGCGGGCGGATTTTGTGATAATAAAAACAGCGATCGTGGGTTGATAAGTCAACTATAGCGCTTCTGGGCGATCGCTCAATCTTGGGGAAAAGCTTCATGGGTAGTAACTTCGAGGGCGGCGGTTTCCAATGCGATCGCTTTCTCTAAGTTATCAGTTTTCTCGCCTCTAATTCTGTCACGATAAGCTTTGGCGAGATAATTTTGCGTGGTTGCCCACTGTTCGGAAAATGCTTCGCGGGTGTATACTTCGAGGGCGGCGGTATGTGCGGCGATCGCTTTCTCTAAATTATCAGCTTTCTCTCCCCTAATTCTGGCACGGTAGAAACTTCCCAAACTATTTTGCATCTCCGCCCAATATGCGGGAAATACTTCCGGAGTGTATACTTCTAGGGCGTTAGTGGCATAAGCGATCGCTTGTTCTAGATTATCAGCTTTTTCTCCCCTAATTCGGTCAGAGTAAATCACTGCCAAATGATGTTGCACCATTGCCCAATAGTCGGGAAATGCCTCGCGGGTGTATACTTCCAAGCTGGTAGTGTGTGCGGCGATCGCTTTCTCCAGATTATCAGCTTTCTCGCCCTCGATCCGGAATAAATAGGCAATTGCCAGATCGTATTGCGCGTTCGCCCAATCTTCGGGAAATTCTTCGCGGATGTCAACTTGGAAGGCGGAGGTGTGTGTAGCGATCGCTATTTCCAGGTTATCGGCTTTTTCGCCTGCGATTCTGTTACGATAGGCATGGGCGATATTATGTTGCGTTCGCGCCCATTTTTCCCTGCCCGGTTCGCGATGACTTAAAACGATTTGATAACCTGCGATCGCAATTTCAATATTATTTGCTCTATCCCCCACAGGCAATTTAAGGATATAAAAACTTAAAGATTCTATATAATAGAGAACTCGCTGGACTGAGTTCGGATGTTGAACGAGCAAATTTGCAGTCACTCGCTGTAAAATTGCCGGAAAGCGATCGTCGAGGAGATGTTGCCGTTGCGCTAATATGGGGTAAATAACTTTTCCATCGTTATCCTTTTCTATTGCTTGCAATAACTCTAGGATAAAATCCCCATACTCTAGTATACTTTCATCTTCTAAATTCTCCCCATCTCCCTCTTCATCCATCTCCAAATATTCCTCTAGATGACCGATCAGACTTCGCAAAAAATCAGCCTCATTCTTGTCTCCTTTCTGTGCCAACTCTGCCGCTACTATCTCGCAAACTTCCAGAAAGTTCCGATCCAGCAATGCCGAATTTGCCTGTAAAATCGCTGATTCTTCACCGCTGGGACATTGCAGCAATTGTCGAATCAAATTGAGATAATCTTGAATGCGATCGTCATCCATATTTTTAGGAATTTTGTCCTGTTCCCGCTCTAATATGGCACAAAGCGGTTTAATTTGGCAGATTTTAACAAATTTTTTCAGATTGGTTTTGACTTTTCCAGGTACGTAGTTGGGCTTTAGCCCCTGGTAAGTAGTTGGGCTTTAGCCCCTGGTTTTGTTGGGTTTCATACTTCAACCCAACCTACTAGATTGTTTAATTGTAGTTGAAATATGTTGGATTGCTTTAGAAGAAGTTCTTTCAGATTTATGAAATCCTGATTGATTTTGAAATAAAACAAACGCAGCCACAGCTAAAAGAAAATAACCAAAGCTTTTCTGAAGTTGTTGTGCGGAGACAAACTGAGCTAAATAAGCGCCCAATAAAGTTCCCAAACTAGCAGCTAATGTAAATGATACAGTTAGAAAAGTATCAAAAGAAACATGACCCAAATAACCTACTAATCCAGCCACAGCATTGAGAGCAATAATTAGCAGAGATGTGCCAATTGCCTCTTTCATGGGGGTATTTCCCAATAGCACTAAAGCCGGCACAATGGCAAATCCTCCGCCGACGCCTATTAAACCAGTTAAAATACCTACGCTTACTCCTTCAACTGTTAACCACAACCAACTATATTTATGCACTGTTTGAGGAGAAGGAATTAGTTTTTGGTTTTCTTTTTGAGGTGGGTTTTTACTTTGAGAATTTCGCAGGATCATAAACACAGCCATGAGCAGCATCATCATGGCAAATAAAACCATTTGAAATGTTTCTGTAACGATAGGTAGTACGGCTATTTTGGCTCCGATAAATGCTCCTAACATGGTAGCAGAACCAAAAATGTAAGCTTTTTTTAAATTAATATTTCCTCGTCGCCAGTGGGGAATAACTCCGAGCAAACTAACGGAGCCAACAATGACTAAAGTCATTGCGATCGCAGACTTGGGTGCTATTCCCATCACATAGACCAGAATTGGCAAAGCCAATACAGATCCACCTCCACCCAACAATCCCAAACTAATACCAATACAGACAGCTAACAAATGTCCGATCGTCCAAATAAGCATTGTTTTTTCCTTGATAATTTCTGCGATTGCCAGCAATTTTTGCCAAAAGTATTCCCCCACAGGTATTACTAATACCTGTGAAATTTAGCTGATAAATTTATGTAAACGACAAAAGAATCGGGATGAGCTAAAAGAATCTAAAATCTAGAATTGGTCGCATACCATTTGTAGGCGATCGAACCTGCAAGGAACGCCACCATAAACAAAATTGGATTCCCATTCCGTAACACTAAAGCAACGATTCCTGGCCCAGGACAGTAACCGGCTATTCCCCACCCAATCCCGAAAATAGCCGCGCCAATTACTAAAGGTTTGTCGATATTTTTATTAGTGGGTAAATAGAATTTGTCTGCCAAGATTGGGTGAGTCAGACGCAGCACGAATCGAAAGGCAATTACTGTCACCGTGACTGCGCCACCCAACACAAATAATAATGTGGCATCCCAATTACCAGCGACATCCAAAAAGCCGAGTACGCGATCGCGATCGATCATTTGAGAAAGTCCCAATCCCAGACCGAATAGCACTCCTGACAATAACGCGATTAGCTTCTCTTTCATATACTCAACCGCAATACGTGACGGACAACAAAAACTGTCAGGATGGCAGTAATCATAAATGTGAGAACTGCGACTAGCGATCGCATTGACAATCGACCTAAACCGCATACTCCGTGACCGCTAGTACAACCGCTACCCATACGAGTGCCAAAGCCTACCAGAAAACCGCCGATAATCATTGCCCAAGGCGTAAATGCAGCGGTGGGAGTAGGTTGAGGTGCTAGTACATTTTCGTATAAAATGCCACCTAGCAACATCCCCAAGATAAACAACCACCGCCAGAATTCTTGCTTGGAAAAGGCGATCGCACCATTGACAATTCCACTAATTCCAGCAATGCGACCGTTGAATGCTAGTAATAGGGTGGCACTTAACCCAATGGAGATGCCCCCGATTAAAGCATAAACCCAGTTAAAATTTGCCACGATCTAAATCCTCAAACTTTTGCCATTACAGCCACATTTCCACATTTTTGGTTAGCTGGTACTGCTTCGGCAATTTTCTTGGGATTGGGCAAATTCAGGTTATTCATTTGTTCGATAAAACTCGCCCGATCTTTGCCTGCAAACCGGGGGTTGTATTGCTTTTCTTCACCAATTGTAGAAACCAGATGTCCTCTATAATCGTGACCGGGATAAACTAACGTTTCATCTGGCAGAGTAAATAATTTTTGCGTAACATGGTCGTACATCAAACCGGGATTACCGCTTTGGAAATCAGTCCGTCCGCAACCGCGAATAAACAGAGAATCTCCCGTTAGCAATATGTTTTGATTGACGAGGTAAGAGTTATGGCTGTCGGTATGTCCTAAAGTTGCGATCGTCTTAATTTCAATATCGCCTAATTTTAATACTTCCCCATCTTTAATAAAGCGATTAGCACAAGCAGCTTGGGCATTTTCTGGCACTATGCCATCACAACCTGTAATTTGCCGCAACTTACCCGTTCCCGTAATGTGGTCGGCGTGAATGTGCGTTTCCAAACAATAGCGCAAAGTAAGTCCTAATTCTTGTATTAACTTTAAGTCTCGATCGACTTGTTCGATCACCGGATCGACTAAAGCGGCTTCTTTGGTGTTTTCGTCCGCAATTAAATAGGTATAAGTGCTGGTTTCGTTGTCGTACAGTTGGCGGAATAGCATATCTCTGGCTCCTGGTAAAATTTTTTACCTGCTTGATGGAATGTTTGGCGCAATCTGGTTCCCAGGCTCAGCCTGGGAACTGCAAAGAAGGCTGAGCCTCCTTCGCTTTCAAATATGCCACGCGAGTCGGGCATATTTGTTGATTGCTTATATTGCCATATAGTAATTTAAATTTTACAATTTGACAATAGCGACAAAAAAGTTTGCAGCGGAGGTAAGTAGATTTACCGAACCTGCCAGAACCTGATTGGCTAAAAATCGACCTGTTCTTCAAAAAAAAAGACTACTTATGATCGCGTCAACTTCCCAGCAATCGCAGACTCCCGCGTCCGCAACTCCCACCATTACCAAGACACTGCACCACCAAATCGTTTTCATCGGCGGTGGGTCTGCCGGACTGACGACCGCCTCTATGTTATTGAAAAAAAATAAATCCTTAGATATTGCGATTATCGAACCATCGCACAAGCAGTATTACCAACCCGGTTGGACGATGACAGGTGGGGGAGTATTCCAAATTGAGGATACAGTCAGGGAGAAAAAAGATTTTATGCCTCAACAAGCGACTTGGATTGCAGACCGAGTGGTTAAATTAGACCCCGATCGCAATGCCGTCGTGACCAAAGAAGGTATCCTGGTTGAGTACGATTACTTAATTGTCTGTCCCGGCATTCAGTTGGACTGGCATTTAATTAAAGGATTGAAAGATGCGATCGGCAAAAATGGCGTTACCAGTAATTATGCGCCGAATTACGCACCTTATACCTGGGAACTAATCAAAAATTTCCCTGGTGGAAACGCTTTATTTACCTTTCCCAACACACCAGTTAAATGTGGTGGTGCGCCGCAAAAAGTCATGTATATGGCAGATGACACCTTTCGCAAGCTGGGAGTGAGCGATCGCACTAACGTCATGTTTTTGACGCCAGCCACCAAAATGTTTGCCGTACCGGAATATTCCGCCATATTAGATAAAGTTGTTGCCGAACGGGGAATTGATGTTAAGTTCCGGCACAACTTGAAAGAAATTAAAGGGGAAACCAAAGAAGCAGTATTTGATATTTTCGATGATAGCGGTGCAGTTGTCGATGAAGTTACTCACAAGTACGATATGATTCACGTCGCACCACCGCAAAGCGCACCGGACTTTATTAAACAAAGTCCTTTGGCAGTTCCGGGTAGCGCCTATGGTTGGGTAGATGTGGATAAATACACCCTACAGCACAATCGATATCCCAACGTATTTAGTTTAGGAGATGCTTCTTCTTTGCCAACTTCCAAGACAGCAGCAGCACGCAAACAAGCAGCAATTGTAGTCGAAAATTTGTTGGCATTTATAGCTTCCCAACCATTATTGCATAAGTATGACGGCTACACTTGCTGTCCTTTAATCACTGGGTATGGCAAGACTATCATGGCTGAGTTTGATGGTTATAACGGTACAGTGCTTTCTAGTTTTCCTCTCAATCCCGTGAAAGAACGCTGGATTATGTGGAAGATGAAAACTACTGGTTTGCCTTGGATTTACTGGAATCGGATGCTGAAAGGAGAGCAGTTTGAGGGGGATTACATCAAGTTTATGCAATGGCGGCAGTAGTTTTGTTAGCTATTTCGGGTTGATGAAAAAAAGTTTTTTGTCTTACCGATTTGGCGATATGGTGGGTTACGGTACTTGCACGACCATCCGAGAAACCGGGTTTCTGCGTAAATCTCAGGACTTACGCACCCCGAAGCCAGAAACCGGGTTTCTGCGTCGATATCTAGTTGAAAAAGCAACGATTTTTCATAGAAACCCGGTTTCTTTGCGGAGAAAGGTTTGTTTGGGGAGAAACCGGGTTTCTGCGTAAATCTGTAGCTCCCTAGCAACGATTTTGCTAAGAAACCCGGTTTCTTTGCGTAATTCCTAAATCTGTAGCTCCCTAGCGACGATTTTGCTAAAAAACCCGGTTTCTTTGCCTGCTAACGCACTCCCCAAACTCTAATTGTACCATCCTTACTGCTACTAACAATTTTACCTGCATCGGGGGTAATGGCAACAGCAACAACGTCATTTAGATGACCTTCTAACATATGCAATTGCGTACCCGTTCGCAGATGCCACAATCTAATTGTGTCATCGCGACTGCAACTGGCAAAGGTGTAGCCATCGCGTGCGATCGCAATATTATTCACCTCATTCCAATGTCCGATGATAGTGCGTAAAAATTTACCCGTTTGCAAGTTCCACAGTTTAATTGTTTTATCCTGGGAACCGCTAATCAGGATTTTACTATCGGGACTGATTGCCACGCATTTAACCCCATCGGAATGTCCGATGAGGGTATGCAATAATTCTCCTGTTTCTAAGTTCCACAATTTGATTGTAGAGTCGGCACTGCCGCTGGCTAAAATCTTACCATCTTGGCTAATGGCAATAGATTTAACTGCACCTGTATGTCCTGCAAAAGTGGAAATTAACCCTTTCGTGCGTAAATCCCACAATTTGATAGTACGATCTTCGCTGGCAGTGGCGAGAGTTTTTCCGTTGGGTGTAATGGCAACGCAATTAACTGCCTCAGTATGGGGAAATAAAGTATAAAGTAATGCCTTGTCCAAACTTTTCCTTTGTGCTAGATTTCCACCATTATTTGCCGGATTTTGTAATTGCCAAACTTTGACGGTGTTATCGCAACAGCAACTCACAATAGTTTGTCCGGAAGAACTGATGGCAATAGATTTGATTCCATCTGTATGTCCGCTGAGGGTGCGAACGATCCTGCCCGTGTAGAGCGATCGCACTGTAATAATTTTGTCACCGCCGCCACTGACAATATTTTGTCCGTCAGGAGAAACGGTCAGAGCATAAGTGGTAAAATTGGGTGTGTAATATCTGTACAAACACCCAAACAATTGATACGGATTGTGTTCTTGTAAAACTCGTTGCAAAGTTTCTTTTTCGCAATCTTGAACTAGCAAGTAGGCAGTTTGCCGCACTTGCCACGATTTATCCATTAAGGCGGAAAATAGCAGTTCTAAACCTGCTTGTCCGTACTTAGTTGTTTCTTGCAGAGCTGCCAATCGTTGGACGATATCTGCGCTGGCGAAGCGCCGCTTGACGCCGGCGATTCCTCCCAAAACGGCAGCACCCACAGGTGTGGGCGTTTGATTGCCTAAGACGACATCGTAAGCTCTGGGCCGATCGCGATCGTGTGCCATTGCACTGGTAGGCTTGTAGTACTCTTTGTATTATGCCTCATATATCGCTTGAATTTCGATCGCCTCCAGCACACGATTGAAAAGTCGGACATCTGCAATGTTACCCTTGAAGAATCCGGGCCAACTCGGATGATCCGAACGTCTGCCAATTCGCAACGGTTTCGGGTTGTTGAGAGAACCTTGTCTGTCTGTTGGGTTAAATCGATTGCCGACCTCTACCCCATCAAGATACCACCTTCCCCCATCAGTTTGGTCTCGGTCAACTGTAATCGCCACATGATGCCACTTGCTATTAGTAATTGATATATAGGCGAGGTAATTCGTCCATCCAGTGCCTATCCCATCAGCTAGTTGACAACATAAACTGCCGCGATAATTGCAAACAGTATAGCCCTGCACAGCACCCGAACTTTCTACTCTTTTATCAATAATGACATCGATATTTCCATGCGGGTTACTGGTATTAACCCAAAAACAGATGGAAAGGTCGCCCGTTCCGAAGTTTAAAGCAGGAGCGTCGCTAATTTGTACATAGTCATTCACGCCATCAAAGCAGAGAGAACTAAGCAAACTGGGCTTGATGGTATTAGTTATGGGTGTGGGAGTGCAACCATTGATTATGCCGTGATTTGTGCCGATGCGATCGCTAACAGTATTACCTTCAGTTTCATCCAAGCGCCACCACGCCACCATATCTGGAGGTATGTATTCCCGCAGTGCTTGTCGAACTTTAATTTCTGTCCTTTTTTGCAGTAGCAAATAAGCAGTTGCTCGTACTTGTCCGTTAGCATCTTTCAAAGATTGCATAACTAAATTTATCCCGGCTTCTCCATAATTCAGCGCTTCTTTTAGTGCCGCAATTCTTTGAGAGACGATCGCACTTGCCAATCGCGACTTCACACCTGCGATTCCTCCCAATACAACCGCATTCACAGGCGGTGGAGTTTGACCGCCAAGGACAGCATCATATTCTTGCGGTTGCGGGATATTGTTGTTAGTAATTTGAGGAGTCAATTGATTACGCAATCTGGCTTTAGCAATCGCCGATTTGATTGCAAAAATCAGTTGGTTTTGGTCAAAAATTTTCTGTAAAAATTCAAAATACGCAAACGGTTCGGGAATTTTTGCTCTTACTTCATCTATACGTCCTGACATCACCACTAAGGGAATTTTCTGTAATTCCGGATCGGCTTGGATATGCTGAAACACTTCCCAACCGCTCACTCTAGGCAATATCCAATCCAGTAAAATCAGGTTTGGCCGCTCTTGGTGGATGAGATTGATTGCCTCCAGACCATCTTTAGCTTCCAAGATTTCAAATTTACCCACAGGTAACATTGCTTTGGTATTTCTACGAACGACTCCGCTGTCATCAATAATCAAGATTTTGTGATTCGCCATAACTTATTTCCGTTGTTTTGGAATCTCTATGCAAAAGTTCAAACGCTCCACACCTTAATTATCCCGTTCCTATCCCCACTCACAACAGTCTTTCCATCCGGACTGATATTCACCGATGCAATTACATTGGCATAACGACCTGAATAGTTGCCCAGTGTGCAAATTTCTTCGCCTGTCTCTAAATCCCATAATTTAACGGTGCCATCCCAACTGCCGCTGACGATTATTTTGCCATCAAAACTGAGGGCAAGAGATGTCACCCAGTTTTGATGTCCGACAAGAGAATGTATTTCCTCTCCTGTCTGCCAATTCCATACTTTGACGGTTTTATCATTACTGCCACTCACCAAAGTTTTTCCGTCGGGAGTAAAAGTAAGGGCAGTCACTTCCCCACCCGGATGCGGTTGCAAAGTGCGGATTTCTTCTCCGGTTTGCAAATGCCAAATTTTAATTGTACGATCGTGAAAACCTCCGCCAGTCGCCAGAGTTTGTCCATCTGGACTCAGCGCAATTTTGGTAATATGATTGTGATGCCCCTTAACAGTAAAATTATGAATTTTTCGTCCGGTTTTTAAATTCCAGATAGTAATTGTTTTGCCCTGAGTGCCGCTGACTAATGTTTGCCCATCTCGACTGATGGCAACTGAAATAATCCTGGCTGGATGATTGGTATGAGTGGCAATTTCTGGGATTGACTGCGGATATTCAATCAAACTGCGAACTTCTTCGCCTGTTTGCCAATCCCAAACTGAGATTGTATGGTCGCAGCTACCGCTGACGAGAGTTTTTTTATCTAAATTGGAGATGAGGGAACAAACCCAAGTGCAATGTCTTTTGAGTGTGCGAATTACTTCTCCTTGCTGTAAATCCCAAACTATAATTTTACCCAGTTCGCCGCCACTAAACAAGTGCTTGCCATCTTGGCTAAAAGCAATAGCAGTCACGTAACCTGAATGTCGATCGAGTATTTTTAAAGATGTCGGTCTATATGTCCATAGTGCTTTGAGAACTCCCGGTAATTGTGGATTTTCTTGGAGAACTCCGCAAGCAGCTTGCCGGATTTCCTCCGATTCGTCGTTCAGAAATTCGATCGCTAACTCTAAACCGGCTTTTCCGTACTTCAACGTATCCGATAATGCGAGAATTCGTTGCTGGATAATGGGGCTGACCAAGCGTCTCTTCACAGCTGCTAAGCCTCCTAAAACAGCAGCATCTGGTGAGCTTACTACTTGAGCGCCAAGTACGGCATCGTATTCTCTGGGTAGATGGGGATTCTCTGCCATTGCAACTTTAGTATGCGACTTTTACCAGTGTCGCCGATCGCTCCTATTTTGCGCTTGTTCCCTCAGAGAGTTAGCTGCGGGTTAGTACCTCCCAGTACGGTGTCATCTTTCCTGGTTTTATCATAGACCTCTCTTCCAAAAGAATCTGAAAGGCAGGCAGGATGCCTACCCCACAAGAATTTTTGGAGATGTCTAATAATTTTCTGCCATTGCACCTCAAATTCTGCACAATTACTACTAAAATATGTCTGAAACAAGTGAACTGATGCGCTTTGAGGCTTAAAGACAAGATTGCCGATTTTTCTACGTTCACCAGTTTTTCACATTTTGTTGCTAAACTAAAAGTTAAGTAAAAAGTAATCGCTCTACTACTTAAGACAGAGCAAAATGAGATCTATCTTTGGGGTAGATTTGCACAGTTTTCGGGGTAATCAAGATAAACACAGGCAAATTTATGGAATAAGTTGCCTGAGCGAAATTATTCGGCTTTAGCGAACGGCAAGATCATTTTATCTGGTATTTTTCATGAAAAAAATCGATCGAGAGTTGTCGCTTTACGTATTTATCTCGAAATTTCCCCGTCCCAAAAGCTACGAGGGCAAAATCATGTGCGTGGCGTTTTTGGGAACGCACGTACCGCTGTTAGCTATTTTGGGTTATTTTTTAGCGAGCAACTCATTTTCCTTGGCTGCAAGTCTGCGGGTGCTGGTAATTGCACTAGCTGCGACTTTAATCGGCACAGTCGTGACGTTATATGTTTTGCACAAATTGCTAGCACCCATAATTCTCACCTATTTAGCGCAAAGAGCATATATCAATCAAAAAAAGCTACCCGATCTGCCAACTAAATATACTGATGAAGCTGGTATTTTGATGGCAGATACAGTCCAAACAATCAAAAAATTAGATGAAGTTATCGAACATTTAACTAACTACGATGCTGTAACAAGTCTTGCCAATCGAGTTTTGTTTGGCGAGCGTCTCCAGCAAGCTTTGTTGCGAAATCAGGAAAGAAATCGACTGTTAGCGGTGATGGCTTTGAAGTTGAATAATTTTCGAGAAATTAATAATGGTTTGGGAAGCGATGCAGCCGATCGACTACTCAGAGTAATTGCCCAAAGGCTGAGCGCTATTATATCCACTCACGATATTCTTTGTCGAATTGGCAGCGATGAATTTGCGATCGCGCTTACCGAATTAACTGCATCGGAGGATGCGGTAGAGTTTTGTCGATCGCTCCTCGATCGCCTCGCTGCACCCATCAATTTATTTGGCGATCGCGTCAATGCTGTAGTTAGCATTGGCATTGCTATCTATCCCTTTGATGGCAATACAGTCGATCGACTTTTGCAAAGTGCCAATACAGCAGTTGATGAAGCCTATCGCAAAATGCCGAATCACTATCAGTTTTACTCAGCTAACATGAATTCACAATTGCAAGAACGGTTAGCTTTGGAAAGTAAATTGCGTTATGCTTTGCAGCGAAACGAACTGCTACTTTACTATCAGCCAAGAGTTGACACAACTACGGGAAAAATTGTGAGTGTCGAAGCGTTATTGCGTTGGCAAAACCCGGAACTTGGACTCGTCTCGCCAGCCAAATTTATCCCGATTGCAGAGGCTAATGGTTCGATCGTTCCCATTGGGGAATGGGTGATACGCACGGCTTGCACTCAAAACCGACTCTGGCAAGAATCGTTATCCCAATCGTTGCGCGTAGCGGTTAATTTGTCAGCTCGCCAATTGGCACAATCAAATTTAGTTGAACGCATCGCTTCTATCCTCAATGAGACACAACTCAATCCCGCTTATTTAGAACTTGAAGTTACGGAAAGTTTGATGATGGAGAATCTCGAACAGTCAATTAGGGTACTGGAAGAATTGCGCGAGTTAGGTGTGAAGTTAGCACTGGATGATTTTGGCACCGGATATTCATCTTTAAATTATTTGAGACGTTTTCCGATCCATACTCTGAAGATCGATCGCTCTTTTGTGCGCGACGTTGTTTCTAACTCCCATGATGGAGCAGTTACCAACGCAATTATCACTTTGGCAAAAAGCCTAGACTTAAATATCACCGCTGAAGGCGTAGAAACACAAGAACAGTGCGAATATGTGAAAGCACAAGGTTGCCATGAAATTCAAGGTTACTATTTTAGTCCGCCGATTACCACCCTTGCCATGACTGCGTTATTAAAGAAAGGTGAAAGATTAGCAGATTCGGGAGGTTTTAGGAGTTTAATGTCAAGTTGAGGAATGCGATAATATTTTAATTATTGAAGTTTGGCGATCGCACTCCTCTCCACCAACACTCGTCTCGTCAACAAATCTTTCACTGTTGCCAACAAAACCCGCCCTTCATTCACTTCAAAATTTACTTCGATCCTATCTATGCCTAGTTGTCCCGGCGGGTCGAGATGCGCTACGCAAACTTGTTCGTGATGACTTTCCAAAGAACGAAATTCTGACTCTTGATGCACGCTGCCACTCGTCATTCTTCCCAGTGCATCAAAGGTTACTTCTGCTTGGGATATTTCTGCCAATTCGCCAATATCCAAACGAATTTCTCGCTGTCCTTCTAAGGCTGTTTGCAATATCAGCGGTTCGTCGCGTTGGCAGGGATATTTAGTTCCCTTTTCAAACAAAGGAAAATAAGAATAAGTTCGCATTTGCGGTTCCCAGAGACGAATTGCATAGCCATGTCGCAGATAATCTTCCACTTCGATTATCTCAGGAAGTGTCAGCGCACCGTGCGCGATCGCTTCAAATGGCTTGCCTATTTTTACCCGCGATTTGCCAAAATAAGATATCACTAATTGCTGCACTGCCGGAATTAAACAGCTACCTCCCACCAGCGCCACCAGTTCGATATCAGTTTTGCTGACGCCTTTGCTGTAAGCAACCGCTACCACTTCATCCAAAGCTTGCCGCAGTTGTTCTAATAACTGTTGATTTTCCAGTATTTCTTCTAATTCATCTCGACTTAAATTCAATTCGTGGGCAATGAAGTTTTCATCGTCGAACCAACTATCTTTGGCTGCACTTGCAGTTGATAATTGAATTTTCAATTTCTCTGCTATTTGCAATAAATTCTGCCAACCAATTTCTTGGATCTCTTGTCGCGAAGAACCAATTCGCCGCAAATAATGTTCGACAATCCAAACATCTATATCAACACCGCCGACATAAGCATCGGATTTCGCTATTACTTCAGCTTTTAATATTTTTTGTCCGCCGCTGGCTGCTTGAGTGCGAACTAAGCTTAAATCCAGAGTTCCGCCGCCAAAATCTACTACTAAAACCACAGAACCCGGTCTTTTCACCGCATAGCCAAGCGCTGCGGCTGTAGATTCATCTACGATTTGCACTTCCGGAACGCCCAGTTTTTCGCCAACATCGCGAAACCAGTCGAGATAGCGTTCAAATGCACCCACAGGTACGGTAAAAATTACGTTCTTGGGTTGCAGTTTTTCTGGCTCTATTTGTTGCCAAATTTCTTTGATAAACAGTTCCGATACTGATTCTGCCGAGTAACTGTTACCATCAATTTGACGGGGTGGCGGCTGAAAATCTGCGGCTAAATCGCGTTTGAATGCCTGAAAAAGTCGCTCTGTTTCGTTAAAAGCGAGACGTTGCGATCGCACCTGTTCCCCAAACACGAGGCGGTTTTCCTTTTGGACGTATACCAGCGTTGGGACTACAAATACTTGACCGCCAGGTGTTTCAAATCCTCGCGATATGGCTTTAAATTTCAGCGTCCGTGGCGTCTGCGTTGCGGGATCTAGAGTGCAGACGACGGTGTTGCTTGTTCCGAAATCGATGGCAACAACTGTCATTAGCTATCAGTCATCAGTAATTGGTTAATTTCAGATGGCAGATTCCAAAGCTTTGAAATCTGCAATTTACAATCATTTAGGTGGAGGAGAAATTGGTAAATTACGGCTGACTTTGGCGGGAGAAAGAATGCGCGAGCCTTCTCGATAGCCGACAAACCGAATATAAACCAACTCTCCTTCCGTAATATCATTCGTATCCGGTTGATGCAGTTGGGGATTGAATGGCACTTGTTCCCAAGCAGAACCAATTCTTTCGTATCCCCAACTCGCCAAAACATTATCCAACGGAGTAAACAGCGCCACCAAATTTTTAGCTGGTAAATCTGGTTTCGCTTCCGTCATTTTGCGAACGCTGGGATAGTTGGTTAGCAGTGTTTGCAATTGGGAGAAGGTAGCATTCTCGAACTCAGCTTTTAGCTGTGTTGATTGCTGCTGCAATTCTTCTCGCAGGCGCAAACATTCTTGCCGCAACGCTTCGATTTTCTCGTTGGCAGCTTCTGCCTGGAAACGCTTTTCAGCAGCCGTATCGTTCTCCTGTTCAGATTTAGCTTCATCAGAACGAAGCAGACTGAAAATTAGCCAAATGCTAACCAACCACAAAACGCAACCAAACCAGAATAGATTGGGGTCGTTAACCATCACCACTACTCTACATTTCCGTTTGGTTTTGCGTTTGTTCGTTGATTAGCTCTTCGCCATCTTGATAATATTCTGGAAACAGTTTTTGCGATTCCACTTTGCCCAGAGCTTTTTCAATTCCTGAAGTGTTTTCGGTGCAACTGGAGCCAACGCCATTGAGGACGGTTTCAACTATCTTGCCGTCAGCGCCAATGCGATATTCTATCTTCTGATACTGGGCCATAATTAGGATTCCTGTATTCAGCCTCGTTTACTACTTTCTTGATTGTATGCGCGTTTTTGCCATTCGTCTGTTTTCGATCGCACCTCAAGAAATTTCTCTTCTGATTCGATCTCAGGCAGACTTGAGTCCGATGTCACACCAGGGAAGTTATCTCAGATCGCGATAACCTCCCTGGTAACATCCTTTGTATTATAGTGTAGCACAGGAGTGCAACCACACCCATCTGTAACAGGGGCAGTCAATCTCTCAAAACGGCTAGACTGATAGTAACTATAGTAAAGATTCTTTGCGTAATGCTGTCAAGATATAGACTCGGCAGAATAAGTTGAAGTGCCGGAACTAAAAGTAGCGATCGCACATCCACTTACCCATGCGATTCAAAATACTCAGAGTAAAAATGTCTCATATTCGTCAGTCTATTTTACTAGCTTTTTGTCTGCTACTTCCACTGGGGAGTATCGCCGCCGCCGACTGGAAGCCAACCAAATCAACAATGCAACTGCCATCGGCATTATTACCGGAAAGCGCACCGACAAAACCAGCTTTTCCAGCAATATCCCCTGGAGTGAAGGCGACGCAAAACCGAGTGAAAGTATTTTTTCCCAGTTCCAGAAACACGACAGACTTAGGTTATGTCGAACCAGTTTGGCGGACAACTCAACGGCGGGATTTAAGTCGGTTTGCGATCGAACAATTAATCATTGGCCCTACCAGAACCGAAATGAGCCGGGGTTTGATGAAGCCGATTCAATTCCGAGGTAGTTCTAACTGTGGCGGCAACAATTTTACTCTTTCTATTTCTGGAAGAGTAGCGCGATTAAAATTCTGCAAAACAATTCCTTCGGCTGGCATAGGAGATGATGCTCGCGTCAAAAGTTCTGTTGAGGCTACGCTGAAGCAATTCTCCACAGTTAAGTCAGTTATTATCCTGACTAAAGAAGGTGATTGTTTTGGGGATATGAGTGGCGAAAACTTGTGTTTGCGTTAACTCGATCGCCTTTGGCAATCTTTAATCCTCTTCTGGCGGACGAGTTAGTATTTCAAATATAGTCTTAGCTCCAAATTCATTGCGATCGTCAATCTCTTTAATTCTCGACATTACCTCTAGAGCCTTCTCTATTTTTCCCAACTTAGCCAGCACAAATCCAGAAGCCGCATAAGCGTTTAAATACAGCCGAATTTCCGGTTCGTTTTTCCGAGTTTCTAAGATTGGCTTTAACTCTGACCAATCGTTCGGCAATTTTTCTGATTCCTTGACATTTTCCACAACTTTAGTTGCCATCACAAGTGCCATTGGCTGATTATTTTTGTAGAAAAAATACCGATATGCTGCTACCAGGACATCTGTATTATTTCCTGTTTTCGCCAAGGCTTGGTTCATGTACTCTTCTGATTCAGCGCTATTTTCCCAATTTTCAGCCGCTAACACTAACAACTGTTTAATATCGGCTGGAACGTCGTACCACGAAACTTTTTCTTCCGTTGCTTGCATCTCCATCTCCAGTAGGTAGACAAAGGGACAAGGGGACAAGTAAACAAGGTTATTTCCAACCTTGCCCCACGTTAAGAAGCTATCCACAAAATCTGCTAGGACTAATTGTTTAAAACTAGTCTTCCATAAACCAAGTCTGCCGATTTAAGTTGGTAGCCAAAAACGATTTAAGCGAGCGCATATGCCGCATGAGTGTAGCAGTTTTTGGGACAAATCTTCGCGCAAGCTTGACAACCGATACAATTACCTTGGTTGGCGATCGTCATCACCTTGCGTTCGATCTCGTCATCTTCCTCATTGTCCACAAATTCTCCCTCTTCGTTCATCGCTCTGAGCGACAGCACATCGCGCCCACAAACTTTAAAACATCTGCCACAGCCAATACATTTAGCTTGATTGATTGCTTGCACAAATTGGGGTATCCAATTTTTTCCCCCAAATGTCAAACCAGTTAGTTGTGCCATTGTCTAAACTCCTTGGTGTCAGTTTTTGCAAAGGGTAACTTTTAGCAAGTAATCTCATATTACTCGTTTTTTTTCACTTTTTTTGTTAAAAATAAATTAGCTTTATATAGAAGGTTTACAGTTTTTTAATAAATTTCGATTCTCCTACTGTTTATGAAGCTACTGTAGTTAAGATTATTTTGCAATAAATGAGTTAGCTGCTTGGTATTGCTAATGCAAATATAACATTTTGAGATGCAGAAAAAGCATAATAACGGGTTGGCGTTAGAAGATCCGTTACCCAATTTTGGCTCGACAATTTGTATTGTAAACTACATTTAATTAGTTGCGATCGCTCAAATCAAAATCGATCTAGGGAACGATCGCTCTCACTTTGATTTTTTCAGATTTATGGGGAAAAATGTTCCTGAATGAATCTTACAATAGAATGAGATAGTGGGTTACAAAACGGAAACTAAATTACTCGATCGAAACTGCTGCAATTATCGCCCGTGTCTAACCCACTCTCCGATTAGATAACTTTCTACGATCGCCACAAAAAGGGGAGAGCCAATTCCTTGATTCTTCCCAGCTTCAATCAGAAAGAAACTTACAGTACCAAACGTAATTGCGCTGCTATATCGGCGATCGCTTTTTTCCCCGCATCTATTACCTGTGCCATCCCGACAAACCCGTGAATCATGCCATCATATTGTTTTAGCTGTACCGACACGCCAGCAGATTGCAATCGCACCGCATAAGCTTGCGCTTCATCCCGCAGCACGTCGCATTCAGCCGTAATAATCAGCGCAGGTGGCAAATTGCTCAAATCTTGAGCTAATAGCGGTGAAGCGTAGGGATTTTGCCCATCGGCGGCATTTGCTAAGTAATGCTGCCAGAACCAAATCATCTCCGCCTTACTCAAACCGAATCCTTCCGCATATTCGCGGTAAGAGTTTGTATCAAAATCATACTGAGTAACCGGATAGATGAGAACTTGGTAAGTTAGTGCTGGCTGACCTCTATCCCGCGCCATCAAAGCGACAGCCGCAGCCAAATTGCCTCCGGCGCTATCTCCGACTACGGCAATGCGATCGCGATCGGCATTAATAACACCAGCATTATTTGCTACCCACATCGTCGCCGCATAAGCATCTTCCACCGCCGCCGGAAACTTGTGTTCCGGTGCGAGTCGGTAGTCTACCGAGACTACTATGCAACCCACATCCTTAGCCAGAGAACGACAAGTACTATCCATCGCATCCAAATTACCCAACACCCAACCGCCGCCGTGAAAAAAAACCACCACCGGGAAAGGTGCGTTGCCATTTGGCACGTAAATGCGGATGGGAATCTCGCTATCTGGGCCGGGGATGGTACGATTTTCGACACGGGCCAGGGCTAGGGGTCGCAAAGGTTTACCGCGCAGCTTGGCGGCTAGTTCCCGCGCCTGTACCGGGTCGAGAGTAGAAAGGCGCGGCAGTTCCATCTGTGCGATTAGCCGCAAAAATTCTTCAACTTGTCGATCGAGGGGCATCCAACTTTAAATTTTTGATTGATTTGAGTACCATTCATCTTAAGATAGATGGCAAATGTACTTTTAAGTATCATCATATACAACAGTGAGAGTCAAATTGGATACGGCTCTGCAAGCCTTCCACCAAAACCTTTGGCTGTTTTTGCCAAAAGTTTTCTCCAGGTTTGAAAGAATGAGAATGCTGACATAAAATTTAATACATCGCAATAAAAACTAACTATTTTGAGGAGGCGAAAACAAGGACTTTTGTTTGAATCTTTGTTCGACAAAGCATTCTAGCGATCGGATCTGGAAGTTTTACTAATACAAAAGTAAAAGGTATTGTGCAGTCCTAGATCTTGAGTTAGGTAAGTAGGGTGGGCAATGCCCACCAAAATGGCTGTAAGCCTTTCAATACAGGTATGGTGGGCAATGCCCATCGTACAAATTATCTAACGATCGTAAATGTGACAAGGGCTGCTCTTGGCGTGGCAGCGTAATATTCGGAACAGACTCTCTCCAAATGAGCGTTCATTGGAGTAGGAAGTGAAACGAGTAGCGATCGCAGTCGGTCTTTTTAGCTTAGTAAGTAGCGCTATTGCCAGTTGCGCGACAAATCCCCAGAACACCCAAACTAGCAACCGTCGGAACGCAGAACTTTCATCAGTTGCCGTCACAGTCCGCGACCTCGGCAACCCTTTTTTCGTCCAAATTGGTGAAGGTGCTGAAGCGGCTGCCAAGAAAATTGGCGGTCAGAATATCAGGACAACGCTTGTTTCCAGTGGAGACGACTTAAATCAACAATTCAACCAAATCGAAAACTTCATCGCCTCAAATGTCAGCTTCATCATCCTTAATGCTGCTGACAGTAAAGGTATTGCTCCTGCTGTAGAAAAAGCTAAGCAAGCCGGAATTCCGATCGTTGCAGTCGATACCGCCGCCGAGGGAGGCGTGGATGCCACAGTTACTTCCAATAACGTGCAAGCCGGTGAGGTAAGCTGCCAATATATTGCCGATCGCTTAAAGGGTAAAGGCAGCGTTGTAATTATCAATGGCCCGCCTGTCACTTCCGTGGTCGAGCGAGTCCAAGGATGTTTGAGCGTATTCGCCAAATACCCAGGTATCAAGATTCTTTCTAAAGATCAGAATGCCGAAGGTAGCCGCGATGGTGGCTTAAGAGTAATGAGCGATTTGCTCATTTCATTCCCAAAAATTGATGCCGTTTTTGCTATTAATGACCCTACTGGCATTGGTGCAGAATTAGCCGCCAAACAAGCGAGGCGCAGCGAATTCTTTATTGTTGGTGTTGACGGCGCACCGGAAGCTAAAGACGCCCTCGAACAACAGAATAGCTTATTTGCCGCAACTGCGGCGCAAGACCCATTTAGCATGGCAGTCAAGGCAGTTGAAGTCGGAAACAACCTTCTCAAAGGCAAAAAGCCTGCCAATCCAAACATTCTCATTCCAGTCAAACTCATTACTCGCGAAAACGTTAAAGATTATAAAGGCTGGAGCAGTCAATAAAAAACGCGATTTTGGATTTTGGATTTTGGATTTTGGATTGCGGCAACGATCGGACGGTCTTGAAATTCGGAAAATTTTTTTGATGATAACCCTTGAAATGAGAGGATAGGAACTCGTTTTTATCGATCGAAAATCAAAATATAAGGTTTTTTTACTTACAATAGGCAGATTTCCTCATGGTAAATATCCGGGAAACAGCAACTCAAACAAAACCAGTACTACAGATGCAAGGCATTACCAAAACCTTTCATGGTTTTACTGCTTTGCACGATGTCAACCTCACAATTTACCCTGGCGAAGTTCACGCACTCATGGGTGAAAACGGTGCAGGCAAAAGTACGTTAATGAAAATTTTGGCAGGAGCCTACATAGCCGATGCGGGAGAAATCCAAATTGACGATCGACCTGTGAAGATGACAAACCCCGGTCAAGCCAGAGATTTGGGCATAGCAATTATTTATCAAGAAATTCATCTCGCCCCGAATCTAACGGTTGCCGAAAACATTTTTATGGGTCGCGAACTTACAAAACGTGGTGCGATCGATCGAGAAGGAATGCGGCATCAGGCTACTGAGATACTGGGAAACTTGGACGCGAGTTTTGATGCGGAAGACTTAGTTTCCAGACTTTCAATTGCCGAACAGCAGCAAGTGGAAATAGCTAGAGCGCTCAAAGACAAAAGCCGCATCCTGGTGATGGATGAACCCACAGCAGCGCTTTCAGAACGAGAGACAGAAAAACTTTTCGAGGTCGTTCGTCGCTTGCGGAATGAAGGCATCGCTATTATTTATATTAGCCATCGGATGGAAGAGATTTATGCGCTTGCCGATCGCGTCAGCGTATTGCGAGATGGTGGATACATCGGTTCTCTTGAAAAAAGGGAAATTTCTGCCCCTCGCCTCGTCGAAATGATGGTGGGTCGTCCTTTAGAAGATTTGTACGAACATAAACGTCAATCAACTGCCGGTTCCGTCGTACTTGAGGTAACAAATTTAAGCGATGGACGCAAAGTAAAGTCTGTCAGTTTTCAACTTCATGCAGGCGAAATTGTTGGTTTAGCAGGTTTGGTTGGCGCTGGCAGAACAGAGATTGCCCGTCTGATTTTTGGTGCTGACAAAAAGACGAGCGGTGAAATTAAACTGCAAGGTCGTCATCTCAATATTGCCACACCAGATGATGCGATCGAACAGGGAATTGCTTACGTTCCAGAAGACCGTAAAGATTTGGGATTATTTCTGGAAATGAGTTCTCATGAAAACATCATCATGAATGTTCTCGGACGAGAAGCAAAAGCTGGCATTATCGACTCAAACGCACTCTCGAAAATTACGAATGATGCGATTAACAATTTGCAGATTCGTCTTGCCAGTCCGAGCATCAGAGCCGTGGATTTATCGGGAGGAAATCAGCAGAAGTTATTGCTAGCGCGTTGGTTGGCAATTAACCCCAAGGTACTGATCCTAGACGAGCCAACTAGGGGTGTGGACATTGGCGCAAAAAGCGAAATTTATCGCATTATGGCGGAGCTAGCAGCAAAAGGTGTCGCCATTTTAATGATTTCCAGCGAACTGCCGGAAGTTGTGGGAATGAGCGATCGCGTCTTAGTCATGCGTGCGGGACACCTCGTTGGTGAAGTGGGCGGTTCCACAGGAGAAAAGATTACCCAAGAAAACATTATGGCTTACGCCACCGGAGCAAGGGAGGTAGAAAAATCGTGAGTCAAACGCAAGTAAAACCCACTAGGAATCGAAAAAGCGATCGCAACAAAGCAGGCAAACGCGAAGCTTGGCGAAATTTTCTCCAAGTGGCAGGCATCCTGCCAATTTTGCTCATCATTTGTATCGTTTTTTCGATTGTTACGCCCAACTTTCTTTCACTGGGAAATTTAATTAATGTCATTCGGCAGGCATCTATTAATATTGTCCTAGCTACGGGGATGACCTTTGTGATTTTGACTGGAGGAATTGACCTTTCAGTCGGGTCAATTTTGGGCGTAACGGCAGTGGTTGCAGTCCTTGTTTCCTTAATTCCAGGTTTGGGTTGGTTCGCCGTACCCGCTGCTTTATTAGCGGGATTGTGTTTGGGCTTAATTAACGGAGCGCTGATTGCCTATTTGGGTTTGCCTCCCTTCATCGTCACCTTGGGTTCCTACACGGGATTGCGAGGTGTTGCTTATTTAGTTGCCAATGGCACTACAGTTATTAATCGAAATCTCAATTTTGCTTGGATTGGCAACAATTATATTGGGCCGATTCCCTGGTTGGTTATTATTGCTTTGCTAGCAATTGTAGCTAGTTGGTTTGTGTTAAGAAGGACTGTGTTCGGGCGGCATATTTACGCTGTAGGAGGTAACGCACGCGCAGCGAGATTGACGGGAATTAAAGTCAGTCGGGTGCTGTTACTTGTTTATGGCATCAGCGGGTTGCTTTCTGGTTTGGGCGGTATTATGAGCGCGTCGCGCCTCTACAGTGCAACGGGGATGTTGGGACAAGGCTACGAACTCGATGCGATCGCCGCCGTAATTTTGGGAGGAACAAGCTTCACTGGTGGAATTGGCACCATCTGGGGAACCTTACTGGGAGCTTTAATTATTGCTCTCCTCAACAATGGATTAACCTTGATGAACATATCATTTTTCTGGCAGTTAGTTGTGAAAGGTTTGGTGATTATTATCGCCGTGACTATCGACAGACTTCGTACCCGTTCTAGTCATGCTTGATAAATTTTGAATTTCATCGCCAGTAGATTGTAGGTTGGGTTGAGCAGCAGCGAAACCCAACACTAGGGGATAGGGGATAGGGAAGAGTAGTAGGTTGGATGGATCTGGTTGGTTTTATTTGCCTCAAACCAAATTACTACTATGAGGCTGGTTGGGTTTCGTTGCCTCAAACCAAATTACTACTATGAGGCTGGTTGGGTTTCGTTGCCTCAAACCAAATTACTACTATGAGGCTGGTTGGTTTTCGTTGCCTCAAACCAAATTACTACTATGAGGCTGGTTGGGTTTCGTTGCCTCAACCCAACCTACTAACCCCTAACCCCTAACCCCTAACCCCTAGATAAATCCTATTCAATGAGAGGAAATTATTTATGCAACTTAAGAATTGCTCTTACAGGTGGTTAGCTTTTCTACTAGCATCACCTGTGCTATTTCTACTAACGCCATCTGCCACTTTCGCAACACCTAAAGACGCCTTTGCACAGGTAACCTCTGTCTCTCAACTCTCCGATGTGCAACCAACGGATTGGGCATTTCAAGCACTGCAATCTCTCGTAGAACGCTACGGCTGCATCGAAGGTTATCCGGAAAGCGCATCCGCGCCGCTTCGCGAACGCACATACAGAGGTAACCGTGCGATGACGCGATACGAATTTGCCGCCGGATTGAATGCTTGTCTCGATCGCATTAGAGAACTGATTGGGACAGGAACGACAAACTTAGTTACTCAGGAAGATTTAGCAACTTTGCAAAGGCTGCAAGGAGAATTTACAGCTGAATTAACGACATTGCGCGGTCGAGTAGATAATCTAGAAGCACGCACAGCAAAATTAGAAGCGAATCAGTTTTCTGCAACGACTAAGTTAAATGCGGAAATTATCGTCGCCGTAACAGATACATTTGGCGATCGCGTTGGTGGTGGTGGCGATCGCACTAACACCATTGTTGCCAATCGAGGTCGATTAAATCTGGAAACCAGCTTCACAGGTCGCGATTTGTTGAGAACCCGTCTGGAATTTGGCAACTTTGGCAATAATATTGCCGAACAAACGGGTACAAATATGACGCGATTGAACTTTGATGGTAATGAAAATAATGACGTTACCGTTCCTCACTTGCTGTATACCACCCCAATTACTTCTAATCTCTCAGTTACTTTCGGTACAGTTGGTATCGGTTACACAGATATTACGAACACTCTTACTCCGCCTACGATCGCCAGCGATAGTTTGGGAATTCCCTCCAAGTTTGGAGAATACAGTCCGATTTACCGTCGCGGCGGTGGTGGTGGTGCGATTAACTGGAATATTAGTAAAGATCTGATTTTAACTCTCGGCTATTTAGTACCTGATGTCAATATTCCCACCCCAAAAAATGGACTGTTCAACGGTTCCTACCACGCTCTAGCTCAGCTTGCCTATTATCGTGATTGGGGAGCAATTGGTGTAGCTTATTCTCGTTCTTATGCACCCGGAGGAGAAGTAGATCTCAGTGCAAGTACGGGCAGTTTTCTGGCTTCGGGGCCATTTGGCGATAATATTGCTACATCCAGCGATTCTGTCGGTATACAAGGATTCTATCGCTTTTCTCCACACTTTCAAGTTCATGGTTGGGGGGTTTATACTCGCGCCAATGCCGAAAATTCTGGGATGAGTAACATTTCTAATGGTAGGGGTGGTGCAGATGTGCTTAATGTCGATCGCGGTGCGAATGCCGATATTTTGTATGGTGCGATCGGTTTCAGTTTCCCAGATGTGGGAGGTGAAGGCAACCTGCCAGGAATTTTGGTAGGTTTGCCACCGCGAGTTACTAGCAGCGATGTGCGCGATGAGCCAGATACATCATATCACATTGAAGCTTTCTATCGCTTTCAGGTGAATGACAACATTTCTATTACTCCTGGATTTTGGGTTGTGATTAATCCTGAAAATGATAGTTACAATGACACGCAATGGGTCGGGTTAGTTCGGACTAGCTTTAATTTTTAAGGGACTGGAAAAGTCAAAAGCGCGAGTCCAGTGAAATAGGTTGACATTTCTGTCAATACTTTTTCCTGAACTGACGTTCTAGTGAACGATCGCTCTCACTTTTCCGTCTCCTCAATACCAAAGGTAATTACGCTGCTATGTCAGCGATCGCTATTCATAATCAAATCCGCTTACATCAGTTGCCTAATCGCTTTCTTATCTGCGTTTATCTGCGTTTATCTGCCTACATCTGCGGTAAAAATTTAACCCCCTATCTCCCACAGATAATGTTTCGCACACTCATATACTACCGATGTAACCTGACACTATATTATTCCAAGTTATCATCTTCGATCGCAATATTTCTTTTCTCAATCTCTTGGATAAAAATTTTTAAACTGGGATTTTCTTGGTAAAGCTTCATCAAAACTTTCTGTTTGCAGTATTGGCGAGAGACTTTTCGATAATATTCAGGGTTTTTCTTATTTACATCAATTGTAAATTTTTCACGTTTGACAAGCTCTTGATTCAAGGTACTTAAGCAATTAGTTATTTTTTCTTTTCTATTATCTCGGTAATAAAGAGGAAGTAACCAACATTCAATAGAATGTACTGTAATGGCAAAGATAATTTTCTCATTATATCTTACATAAAAATCTTCACCGATTAACCCCTTGAACTTTTCTTTTACTTTTTCTATCAACTGTGCAGTAGTCAATTCTTCGCCATTCTCGTCTCGCTTCAGAATATCATAATTTGTTTCTTCTGAAACATCAGTATCAATTTGAATAATCACATATTCATTAAATTGAAATGCTTCCCGGAAATCAGATGATTGGCAATATTTGAAAACCAGCGTCCAACCACCAGAAACCGATTTATTTTCATCATCCTTGTCTCTTTCGGGTTGCAGAGGGTTGATAATGATATCGTCACTATCAAAATATCCACTTAAAATATCTTCAATAACTATTTGATCCGTCAGTCCCTCTGTAATTAATCCAAAACTAACCATAATTAAAAATTCTTAGGTAGTCCGCCGATATAACCGCGCAAAAATGCTTCTGATAATCTTACAGGTTCTTGTCCTTCTAGAGGTTTGGGTGTAGAAATTCTTCTGGCTTTAGTATAACCTGATTTGTTGCGGTAAATCACAAAAAGTCTTTGTTCATCATCCTCTAAATTTAATCCATCTAAAATTGCTGGGTTATGAGTTGTGAAAATAACTTGACGATCGTATTTTTTGGCTAATTCTACTAATTCTTTAATCAATCGACGCCCTAATCTAGGGTTAAGCGAAGCATCAATGTTATCGACAGCAAAAAACTTAGGTGTATCATCGCTGATAAAAAGACAGAAGTAAAACAGGAGAAATAGAAAGCCTTCATTAGAACTATTCTGATTGAAATAATCTAGTTCGGATGACAAATATTTATCTTTGATTTGAATTACTCTCTCAGCCGGAGATAAATTATGGGGAATGGTTAAATCTTCAAACCAATCTATCAACTGCATTTTTTCTTTAATTTCTTGCAGCTTACCTTTATTTTCCTCTAAATTTAAAACCGTTAAAAGTTTGAATAATCCTTCTCCCTCAATCCCTAAAGGTTGAATTTGACCTTCTTCGTTAAAAATGCGTAACCTTGAGTTTTGAGGAGAAAAAATTAAGAAGCTTTTCAAATTAAAAATATCTTTATCAGTTTCAAGCAAAACTTTTAAAACACCCTGATAAACTTCATCTGAAAATATTTCTTTTAGGTTCCTCGCATCTTCATACATTAAATTAGCATATCCAGACAGAATTGGCATTTTTACAGGTATGTCTTGATTAGATAAAATTGAACTAACCCAACTAGAGTATGGTTTACCATCATGCTGCAAATTATATGCAATAATTTTATCTGGCTGAAACTGCAAAGAGATTTTAATTTCTTTGTTTAAATTGTCGATATTAAAAGCCGATCGCATAAATTGAGGTTCTGTAACTCTAATCCCCCTGGAAGCTAAAAACTCATTGTCCAGCTTATCGCTGGCTGCGGCTGAACTTAAAGCTATAGCTTCTAGGATATTAGTTTTCCCGCAGCCATTTTCACCAATAAAAACTGTTACTCTTCCCAATTCTATTTTTAACTCTTGTATTGATTTATAATTTTCTATACGAATTTCGTTAATCATAACACAATAAAAATATTGCACTTAATGAAAATTATAGCATAAAATCAGGAAATCAATCGTTAGTCATTAGTCAGTGGTCATTAGTCATGAGTAAACATCCACTGACCACTGACCACTGACCACTGACCATTAATCTTGAAATACCATGATTTGACCGGAATAACAAGCTACCCAAACTTCTCTTTTTTGCGGATCGTAAGTAATGCCGATCGGATTGGGAGCTACGCGAACTTTTTGCAGCAATTTCATATCGGAAGTGCGAATTTTACTGACAGAACTTTCGTTGTAGTTAACAACGTAAAGCACTTGTCCGTCCTCTGATATAATCATACTGCGGGGAGCGGAACCCGAATAAACTTTACCTACTACTTTACCTTGTGGCAAAGCAATTTTGGCTATTTTACCTTCATTATTCAAGGTGGCGTAGATAAATTTTCCGGCAGGGTCTATATTTAAATGGCGAGGCGCTCGACCGATATTTCTCAGCCATTTCACTGAGTAATTTTTCAGGTCTACTTGCGCGATGTCAGAAGAACCCATGATGGCGACGTAGGCTTTTTGGGAATTGGAATCGACGACAATTCCACGGGGGTATGCACCCAGTTTAATGCGTTTGAATTCCTTATTTTTATTAGTATCGACGAGGCTCAAATCCCAACTGCACCAGTTACTCACCAATACCATGCGGTTATCGGGTGTCGTGGCGACAAATTTGGGTACAGATCCGACTTGGATGACTTTTTCGATCTGAAGGGTTTTGGTGTTAATTCGATACAGAAAACTTTTGTCGAGTCTTGGCGATGGACTACAGCGATCGTTCCCTGGATTGTTAAAGCCACGACCGTACATTTGGTAGTTAGATACCCAGGCATATTTGCCATCATGAGAAAAACTCGCTTCCACGGGAGCGCCTCGGTAATTTCCTTTGAATTTTAAATAACCGAATTTCGCTAAATCGACGTTATCCGGGATCTTTTTAACTAATTTATGCTCCCGGTTGTAGACAGTTATGGTGTGGCTGTACATCATGTTTTGGGCAAAAAACAAACCCTGACCGGAATGCACTACCGACTTGGGCGAAATGCCGCCGGCGATCGTTTTTTCCAGCTTCATTCGGGTTTGCGTTTTCGGTTTTGCCGCAGGTTTGGCTGGGGTTTTCGGGCGCGGTTTGGGTGCGGGTTTGTTAGTGACGGCGGTTGGTTGCTGGATGGGCGTTGGCTTTTTGGGCGCGGTTGCTTTTTGATTTTCGATTTGATATCGCACCGCTACTCCTAATGCGGCAATTAAAACCCAAATGATACCGCCTAACCAAAGCAAACGTACCCTTTTTTTGTATCTTGTCGTCAGCTTTTTTTGTTTGGGTTTTGGTTCGACGACGGGAAGAGTAATTACAGGTGGTGTTGCATTTGGCGTGGAGTCGGCGAGTGGCAATTCAATTGTCTGACTCCAAATCGGCGTTTCAATGTTGGTTTGTCGCCCAATTACCCGCACATATCGAATGGGTACGATACCCAAGCGACTGATACCTTGATAGATAAAATTGATACAGCCTTCTTGAGTGTATACTTGGTCGGATATTAAGGTAACATCCAGACAAGAGCCCTCTCGACTGACTGTAGCTGTGATACCTTTTTTCCAGACAACTTGGTTGATCAGGGCGGCGATCGCATCTGGATCTCCCTGTTGTGCTTGGGATAAAAGGGTTTGCAGAGGTGTTATTTGTTGAGTCACGGTGTTATTAACCTAAACTGCATTAGCTGACATTCTATGATTCAAGTGGCATAAAGATAAAAAGGAAATATTCGTCGATCGCACATTGGCAATGAGTTCACAAAACTTATCGTTTTTTGCACAAATCCGAAAAAGCTACGATCGCTACCGAGTATGGTACGCTTGTCTCCTCTTGGTTGGTTGTTTGCTGTTAACAGTAGCCATTTCCCTCTCTCAGGGTGCGGTGTATCTGAGTTTCGCCCAATTGTGGCAAGCGTTGCTGCATCGAGGCGATCCCATCAATCAAACTATACTCTGGGATTTGCGCTTGCCTAGAACGATCGCAGCTTTAATTGTAGGCGCAGCTTTGGGGATGTCGGGTGCGCTGTTGCAAGGAATGCTGCGAAATGGATTGGCAGACCCTTATTTGTTGGGGATTTCTGCCGGTGCGGGTTTGGTAGCCGTCGGTTTGGTAACATTGGGATTGTTCCAAGCTTGGTTGCCTTTGGCTGCTTGGGTGGGTGCCATCCTGACAACGATGCTTGTATATTTTATTGCTCGCCGCAGTACCGGGCTTTCCGTGGAACGGTTGATTTTGGGGGGAGTTGCGGTTAGTTCGCTGTTTGGTGCAACGCAGTCAACGATTCTGCTGCTGGCAGATGATGGTAAAGTACAATTGGCGTTGAGTTGGTTAATTGGCAGTCTCAACGGGCGGGGATGGTCGGAAGTGAATGTGGCTGGCCCTTATGTGGCGATCGCATTGCTGGGCGGCTGTTTGTTGGCAAGGTCTTTGAATATTTTGAATTTGGGTGACGATTTGGCGGTGGGATTGGGAGTTTCGCTAATGCGATCGCGCTTTTTAATTGGCGGAGTCGCCACCCTACTCGCCGCCGGTGCTGTCAGCGTTGGCGGTTTAATTGGTTTCGTCGGTTTGATTGTACCTCATGGCGTCCGATTGCTGGTAGGTACAGATTATCGCTGGGTTTTGCCGCTTTCTGCTTTAGGCGGTGCTTTTGTGTTGAGTTTCGCCGATATGCTATCTCGTTTGGGTGCGATCGAGTTGCCGGTAGGTGCTGTCACTGCACTATTAGGATCGCCTTTGTTTGTTTGGTTGCTGTCTCGCGGTAATCAGAGTCGATCGGAAAAATAAGTTTTTGGTAAAAAAAGATTAAATTATGCCTTTGGAAGCTAAAAAATTGGTGGGCGGTTACAATAATTTGCCGATTATCCGCGAAATAAATTTAACTCTCCAATCTGGTGAGTGGTTGAGTTTAGTTGGTGCGAATGGTTCGGGTAAGTCTACTTTTTTGAAACTCCTCAGTCGCATTTTAGCACCGCAATCTGGTATAGTAATTTTGGATGGTAAAGCTATTCACGAATTACCACCACATTTGGTAGCGCAAAAGTTAGCCATTCTGCCGCAACAGCAAACAGTTCCTACGGGTTTGACGGTCAGGCAATTGGTGGCGTGCGGGCGATCGCCTCATCAACCTTGGTGGCAGTGGGAATTAAATGCAGAAGATAAACAAAAAGTCGAAGAAGCTATTGTCGAAACGGGTATCCAAGAGTTTAGCGATCGACCTGTGGAACATCTCTCTGGCGGCGAAAGACAGCGGGCTTTTTTAGCGATGGCGCTGGCGCAATCTCCCCAGGTGTTATTATTAGATGAACCCACAACTTATCTCGATATTAACTATCAACTGCAACTGCTAGAATTGCTCAAACAACTCAATTTGCAACAAAAATTATCGATCGTAACGGTATTGCACGAAGTCAATTTAGCCGCCCGGTACAGTTCGCGCATCGCCATGCTTAAACAAGGGCGTCTTTGGGATATCGGTACACCCGCCGCAGTCATCACCCCAGAAAATATCGCCCAAGTGTTTGGTGTGGAAGTCGCGATTTTGCAAACGCCTGTAGGACTGCAAATTTGTCCGATCGCACCCTGTAATCTCGTTGTATAGTTAATTATGTATCGTTAGAACTGAGTGGGAAATGGGGAGAATTTTCGATCGTAATTCCCCATGCCCCATACCCCATGTCCCATTTCCCATGCCCAAAATCATGTTGCGTCGTTACATATCCATCATTACCGCAATTTTATTGAGTTTAGTGTTAGTAGCTTGCACTGCTGCTACCACTTCATCGAATAGCACCACAACTGACACAACTCCCAAAGTAGCCCAAAGAGTTATCACTCTCACTTCTCTCACATCCGATATTCTTTATCGATTGGATAAAACTAAAATTGTGGGCATGGTCGGTAGCAGATTGTTCGCTCAAGATAGCCGATTTCAAAATATCCCAAAAGTGAGCGAAGGACAAACATTACCGAATTTAGAAAAAGTGATTGCCCTCAAACCAGACCTCGTTATCGGTAACAAAGATTTTCACGCGCAAATATTGCCAAAATTAAAAGAATTGGGCATAGCAACAATTGGCGTAACCATAAAAAAATGGGACGATCTCACAGAAATAACCAAAACCGTTGCCGATGCGATCGCAGTCGATCCTACCCCACTTTTAACGCGCTATCAAACATTTCTAGAAAAACCCGCCGCTGCGTCTCCATCCACTCTGGTGCTAGTCAGTCGCCAACCGATTTTATCCCCTAATAAAAATAGTTGGTCTGGCGATTTGCTGACCAAATTCGGCATTAAAAATATTGTCGCCGACTTACAGGCAAATAGTCCCCTTGATGGCTACATTACCCTTTCCGCCGAAAAAATATTGCAGGCAAATCCAGAAGCAATTCTGATTGTAGACCAACCAGGCACAAAAATTTCCGAACAATTCAAATCCGAACCTTTTTGGAGTAAGCTAAAAGCAACTCAAAACAACCGCATCTACGTTTTTGATTACTACGGTTTGGTCAATCCCGGCAGTCTCGATAAAATTGAAGAAACTTGTCAGAAATTAAGAGAGTTGTTGAAGTAGGTTGGGTTGAGTGCAGCGAAACCCAACAATTATAGTTAGTAGTGTGTTGGGTTTCGTTCCTCAACTTGTCAGAAATTAAGAGATTTGTTGAAGTAGGTTGGGTTGAGTGCAGCGAAACCCAACA
>NZ_JBHFNU010000115.1:0-123277 GCF_041929145.1 Aerosakkonema sp. BLCC-F183
GTGGTACAACTTTAAGCTTCTACCAAACAGTCGTACCTGTGTCATTAGTACACTTGTACGACTGTTTTTTATCTTTTTACTTTTATTTATAGGAGTTTAGACTAACCGCGCTTTAGGGCGCGGTTAGTCTAAACTCCAGTACCAAGCCAAAGGTAATAAGGTCGATACCGCAATTTCAGTTGAGTTTTTGTGTTTTCTAAGATAACCATAGGTTGATTTACACCCGAAGAGATTACCACGCAGCAAAACTTTGCTATTTCTATTGATACCCACAGCTATTTGAGTTATTGGCTGATATCGTGTCCGGTAGCATCGGTAGCGTAAGAATGATGTTGAGGATTGTCTGCACCGAATCGCGGGTTAAATTTTAACCACAGATGAAAACAGATAAACACAGATGAACACAGATGTGAGCGCAAATTTTTTCCCATACCGATGCAACCGAACATGATATGACTTCTTGGAGAAGTCATCGACTTTTCCATCGCGCCGCTATTTACCTGTAACAAATTGTTTGGCTGATGCAGTAATTGGTGCTAAAATTTCTGCATCTTTTGACGCGGGTATTGCCAAACGCCATACTCTGATACCGCCTTCTAAAACTACTAAATTCAAATCGGTTTTTTCCAATTCTTTGTAGGCTTTAATCGAACGTGGCCCAGATGTACAATAAAGTACGATCGTTGGCTGAGTATGATTTGTTTGCACATACTTTTGTGCCATAACTCGAATCTGATGCACGCCGAAACCACTTTGAATATCTGTTAGCGGTACAAGTGGACTATTACCGATGCGATCTTCGGCGTATTCTTCAGGCGATCGCACATCAATCAAAATCGCATTTTTCAATTTTCCCTGCTTCAATTCGGAAACGGTTACTTTTTTGGCACTCAAACTGGCGATAAAAGTTGACACATCCATATGATTAACCAACGCTGCTACAGTAACTGAACTAACACCAACAATGCTGAGAGAAAGAATGATAGGTAAAGGACGCAAATAACGCAAAATACCGTTTTTTGATGGAGAGATTTTCATTTTCATCACAAGATTTTAACTGTTATTGCTTTTCATCAAAACCACCGTTGATTTTGCATCAAGTAATATGCGATCGCCACAATCGGAAATGAGCCTACCTGCATTGACATCACGGTGCTGGCTAGACTGGGACGTTTTTCGCGGAGATTGCGTGCGATCGCAAAACCTTTCGCCACAAAACCAAAGATAAAACCCATCAGGAGTATCCCTGCTGTCACTGCATAAAGCACATTGGGATCGGCGGAAAACTTTATGGATTCCACCATCACTGAACTGGCAACGCCTAAGCCTATAAAAAATAGATAAACCCAGAAAATAAACATCCGTTGGCTAATATTTTTTAAGTAACCTGTGCGCTGACAAAACGAGAGGCACATCGCCGCAGATATAGCCGATCCAATTATAGATATCGGAAAAATTAGACTGAATAAAGATGCGTAAACTAACAAGCAAGCGACAATGTAAAATATGTTTGCTAAAGTCGTAAATCCACAAGCTTTCAAGTAAGGAAGCGATTCTCGTTTATGTAAAATATAAGCTTCGATGATAACGATGGTAAGCAGAGGGATTCCATAGCCGTAAAATGATGCGATCGCAGGCAGTACAAACAGCCGAGAACTAAACTCAAAATTGGTCATATAATAAGACCCACAAGCTGTTGCTGGTAAAGCCAGAAGCAGTACTAAGTAGACACCGCCTAATGTAACCTTGATTAAGGATTGCCAATTTTTAGAAGCCACATTTCTGCCTGATTTGCGAATTGCCAGTGCAGAATTATTCACGGTAACGATCGATGAATCAATTTTGTTGTTAAGCTGCATGGGAATTTCCCAAACTCTTGATATTTTCTATTTAGACGGATGCTTGACTGAGTTCTTGACCGACTTCTTCGAGATCTCATCGACTTCTCATCGACTTTGGGTGAGGCTGGCATTTAAGATGTGAGAAGTGTATTTTCTGATGGCGCAGCAATGCCGCGATCGCTAAAAGTTCGCCCCCAGTGCATTCCTACAGTCAAGTCGTCTCTTCTGAGAAACGGCTTTCCCAGTCAAAAAGTCCTCGCCGAGGATTTGGGGATAGCTCAATCCACCGTCAGCAACTTCCTCAATGGCAGACCTGTCGATTATGCGAATTTTCAGGAAATTTGTCATGTTTTGGGGCAAGAGTGGCGAAATATAGCGGATTTTTCCGATAAATCCCAGGATGATGAAATACCGCAGCTTAATGCTAAAGTTGCGATTAGCGATCGCACTCAAAACTTCCACCTCGCCCAGCAGTTGCAGCAAGCGTTGAGTGCTGCGGGACACGAAGTTTCGATCGCCCAAAAAAATCACCCGCCAGAAGAATATTTAAACGTCTGCGATTACTTGGTATTGTTGTTGTCTAGTGAATCTGTCGTCAGCGAAATCCTATTGGAAGAGGTGCGCGTCGCCAAGGAATTAACAAATCGCAGAGAGGAAGCAGGCAAGAGCAACTATTTAGCTCAAAAACCAGCAATTTTACCGATATGGGTGGATTTATCGCCGAAAAGCCTTTCAAAAGGGCTGCCCCTACCGTTTGATTTGTGGCAACTTTTGCAACAAAGTCAGCCGTGGCAATGGCGCGGTGACGAGGATACTTCGACCGTAGTATCCGAAATTCTCAGTGTAGTGTCAGAAGGACGCACCTCTCTAAGTAGCGATCGCGAATTAGCTGTCAACTGGGCCACGGAAGAAACTGGAGATTGGGGACTGAGTATTGACAAAAGCGAAAATCTTTCCCACTCCCTCACTCCCCCACTCCCCCCTTCTCCTCCTCTACCGGTCGCCGCACCAGAAATCCCGGAAGGGCAAGTGCGAGGTGAATCTAGCTTTTATATCGATCGTCCTCCCATCGAAGAGCGCTGTTACGAGACGATTTCTCAACCAGGGGCGCTCATCCGCATCAAAGCGCCCAGACAGATGGGTAAAACTTCTCTGATGGCGCGGATTTTGGAGCGATCGGAGAAACAAGGCTCTCGCACGATCGCCTTAAGTCTTCAGTTAGCAAATAAGCGCGTTTTTGCCAATTCAGATACATTTTTGCAGTGGTTTTGTGCCAGCATCGGACAAGAGTTGGGAATGCTGGAACACTTGAGTAAATGTTGGGAATTAGCGGATATTATCGGCAGCAACCAATGTTGCAAAGCTTATTTTGAACAGTGTTTGCTGTCAGAGATTTCGACTTCTTTAACTTTAGGTTTGGATGAAGTCGATCGCGTATTTGAATCCCCAGAAATCGCCGATGACTTTTTTGGTTTGTTGCGAGCGTTGCACGAAGAAGCAAAACGACGTGAAATCTGGCAAAAATTTCGCTTAATAGTAGTGCATTCCACCGAAGTTTACATTCCCTTGGATATCAATAAATCGCCTTTTAATGTGGGATTGCCCATAGAATTACCGGAATTTAACTGGCAGCAAATGCAAGAATTGGCGATACGGCACGGACTAAATTGGAATACAAACAAAGTAGAAAAATTAATTAATTTAGTAGGAGGACATCCCTATTTAGTTCGACTAGCTATGTATCATATTGCCCGTGAAGATGTCACTTTAGATCGAGTGGTGGAAGCAGCTGCCACAGAAGCGGGAATTTATAGCGATCATCTGCGGCGACATTTGTGGAATTTAGAAAAATATCCAGATTTGTTAGCAGCCATGAAAGAGGTTGTGACTGCTTCACCAGGAGTGCGATTGCGATCGGAATTAGCGTTTAAATTAAATAGTATGGGTCTGGTAAAACTTGATGGCAATAATTGCACTGCCAGATGCCGTTTGTACGAGCAATATTTTCGCGATCGCCTGAGAGAAGAAGGGCGTCGGGGCTAGAAAGTCAAAAGTCAAAAGTCAAAAGTCAAAATTAAGAATTTCTTCCCACTATCTCGTTCTCCCACTCCCCCACTCCCCCACTCCCCCACTCCCCCACTCTCCCTCTTCCTTTTGACTTTTGACTTTTGACTTTTGACTTTTGACAGTCCCTTATTTCTGCGTTATTGAATTAGCAAGTATCTGACTAACTTTGGGATCGTACAGGCGCAGGTAATTCCAGTAGTTGCTAAACACCTGCTTCACGTATTCTTTAGTTTCTGGAAAAGGAATGCTTTCGATAAATTCATCCGGATCGGTAAATTCTTTCTGTTTGAGCCATTTGGATACGTTACCGGAACCGGCATTGTAACTAGCCAATGCCAAGGCAGAGTTATTCGTATATTTTTGGTGAGTTTCAAACAAAAGCCATGTGCCCAAATTAACGTTGTCGTCAGGATTTTCCAAGTTATATTCCTTCAGGTTGATTATTTTAGCTACTGAAGCTGCAACTGTCGGTATCATCTGCATTAGGCCAACAGCACCGGCAGAAGATTTAATCTTCGGCATAAATCGGGATTCCTGGCGCATGAGGCTAACCACTAGCAAAGGATTGAGGTCGCGTTTTTTCGTCCAAGTTTCGATAATTTCTTTGTACGGAAAAGGATACAAAGCGTACCAGTAAATCGGTTGTTGCTTAAGAGAGTTGAATTCAGCTATATCGGCTGGCTCTTCTCGGTCTTCTAGCGTCGCCACTTCAGAAATTCCCGATAAATAATCCCCTGCTGCCATTTTCAGGAGACCATCGGTAAATTGTTGAACTACGGTTGGTTTGAGTCGGTTTTTAAATTCTGCCTGCCAGAGTGCCCAAGCATCTTGGTCTTGCGCGAGCTGATATAGTTCTTTCAATGAATCAGAGCCAGTTGGCAGTAAAGGGCGTTCGGTGGGGAGCGCTAGTTGAGGCGTCATCTGCCGCACGGTATTAAAGTTTCCCACATCCCAACCCAGGAAGGTGGCAGAACGCCAAGCATAGTAAGATTGCGGGTATTGTGCCACGACCCGCTCAAAAATTGCTTTCGCTTGCTGCTCTTGTCCGAGTCGCAAGGCCCATTTCCCGGCCCAAAAACCTGCCTCGCGAGCATTTTCGCTGTTGGGGCTTTGGGTGAGGATTGGCTCTGCCCATTGGAGTGCCGCCTGGTAATCTCCAGCATCTGCCTTGGCTTTGGCAATTTTCCACCGATATTGTGCGGCTGCATCGGAATTGGCATACTTAGTGAGCAATAATTGGCGAGTTTCGGCTGCGGCGCGGGCATTATTGAGATTGTCTAAAGCTTCGGCTTTGACTAGCAGCGCTTCCGGGGCAGATTCGGGAAATTGTTCGATCGCACGCTCCAGATAAGGCACCGCCTCTATGGAGGGTTCTATTTTGCCAATCTGGACTAGGGCGGTGCCGGTTTCTTTGGCTTTGGGGAAGTCGCTCACCATTTTTTTATAGGCGAGATTGGCGTCTTTCTGCTTCTGTGCTAGCTGGAGTGCCCTGGCGACAAGGTAGGCGTTGCGGGATGTCGGCGGCGCTTTGGCATAAGCGGCGCTGGCTTGGCCGTATTTTTTGTCGTTCCAGTAACCTTGGGCGATCGCTTCCCAGTCTTCTGGCTTGAGGGGCTCAATCGGTTTTCCGTCTACCATCCCAGGTAGGGCGAGCAACTTATCCAGCACCTCGCTGATTCCTGGGGTGTCGGAGGCATACTTTGCCAGCAACAACATCAAATCCCTCTGATTCGGTTTCTCTCTGAGCCACAAGCGTGCCATTTCCAGGGTACGGGGATGGCCGGGGTATTTGGCGATCGCTATGTCCCAATCGTTTCGTTTCGTTTTGCCCAGCCCCACCAGGGCTTCTGGCATCAAGGGAGTGTCGGGATAGTATTTGAGCAAATTCTCCCATTCGGCAGTTGCTTTATCTCGATCGCCCATGACTTGATAAGCTTGGGCGCGTTTGGCGATCGCTTGCGCCCCCAGAAGAGAGTAGTCGCACTCCAATCCTTCTAACAAGTCCAGCGCTTTTTGTCCCTGCTGCTGTTGAATCAGATCTGATGCCAGCAGATAACGGGCTCTAGCACCCTCGCGGGAGCCGTCTCCGTTGGCGATCGCTTCTAATTCAGCTACCCGTTTCTCCGGCTGCATCAGCGCCAGCGAGAAAACCCTCTTTTCGCTTTGATATCCCGTCGTTTCGCGGCTTTTTTTGGAGAACAGACACGCGATCGTTCTTCGCGCTAGCCCCCGACCGTATCTTGCTTCTAACAGGGGTACTGCAACCAGCACCACACACAGCCCGACACTGAGAACAGTTGCAATTTGTTGTCTGTCTTGCTTCTGCCTCGATAGATTGTAACGGGACTTTAAACCTGAAGTTTTTCTCATAGAGCCTCGTGGCGACGGAAATCCATCTGTTTTTTTGGATAGTTGAGCCAGAGTCAGCAACCCCGTCTGGAATTTACGGCTCGCAGGCTCAACAAGGAAACTGGGAACAACACAGGGATATACGGATATATCAATGGGATGGAAATCCCTGCATCTGCGAAGTCCGGGTTGTACGACTGTGGGCTGGGATCGCCTACTTCCCCTTGATGACGGGGCGGGGATCGCTTATTTAAACCCTACAAGTTTAACAACAGAAAGGAAAGGGGCTCCGGCGTCGGGAGTGGGGGAAGTCAAAAGTCACTCAGTCAAAAGTCACTCAGTCAAAAGTCCACCTTTTTCCCTCTTCCCTCTTCCCTCTTCCCCTAACCCCCAGTCCCTAACCCCTAACCCCTGCCCCATGACTACCAAGCGCTTACGATATTTCTTAGTTCTTCCATATCCAGATAATCGGCGGCAAATGCTTGCCTTAGCAGATCGGGAGGGATAAACTCATCATACTTTTGTAATTTGAACGCTTCTTGCGGATTTACCAAATCTTCTGCCGTAATTTCCCGCTGACAAAGCTCAACAATGGCATCCCGAATATCTTCCGGTCGGCTTTTCCCAACTTTTAAGGTTAAAAAATAAGGTGGCGAACCACCAATACTTCTCATATCTAAATACTCCCGACCAAACACATTTAGCAATCTTTCTAGCGTGCGATAAGCCACAGTACCCATCCACGGAAAAATACAGCAATTCTTACCTTCTAACGACAAAATATTACTTTTATTCAATCCCGCATTTCTCGCTAATTGACGAGCCGCCTTTAGTCTTTCCTTCGCACCCGTTTGCAAATAGCTATACTCAACATCCTCAAACAAAACCTGCCGCATTCTTTGCAAAATCCGGGTGTGAATATTAGCGCTACTGCTGCCGCGCCAAGCAATACTCGCCATTCCCTCAACTTGTTTTACCCAAAGGGTTTTTGCTTTTGGCTCAATATCCAAAACTTCCCAAGTCCGACCCGCTAAAGTAAACTGCCCTCCCACAGAAGGCGGCATAATGATGCTGCCAATTTCCATCGAGTCATCCCTGACGATGTACTCTTTCTGTTCGGCAAAGACGGCGTAAAAATGGAAAGAACGCACGATTTTTTCCGCACTTGAACCTACAACTAACTCACCTTGTTCTGTTTGCTCAATGTGGTCAATATCGATTAAGTAACGCAAGAATTGCCGGAAATCATCTTTGGAAATAGCGCTAAAGCTGGGCAAAGTCAAAACGCGATCGGCAAGCGCAGCTGGTGAAAGTTCCCCCGCTGCTGTTAAAATACTCATTGTTTGGTGATACAGCAAACTCAAAGGATACCGCGTAGGTTCGATCGGTTCAATCCATCTTTCTTGCAAATAAAGTTGAATAATGGCAATACATTGTAACAATTGCCAGGGAATTTGTGCTGGCAACGATTCCTCACCGGATAGTTCTTCTTCAGTGCAAATAAAGCGCATATCGGCGGGGTTACCTCGTCTGCCAGTACGTCCCAATCTCTGCAAAAAGCTGGATACTGAAAAAGGTGCGTTAAGCTGAATTACTCGCTGTAATTGACCCAGGTCTATTCCCATTTCTAAAGTCACTGTGGCAGCGGTGACAGCCGGGGTATTTGCTTCGCGCATCGCCTCCTCAGCTGCTTCGCGCAATTTGGCAGAAATGCTGCCGTGATGGACATGATAAATATCCGGCAGTCCTTCCGCGTAGGCAATTTGACGCACATTAGAAATAACCGATTCTGTCTCGGCGCGATTGTTAGTAAAAATCAAGCATTTGCGAGATTTAGTAAGGTTGAAAATGTATCTGTAATGGGAACTTTCATAGAAATCCTCAGAGAAACCCGGTTTCTTAGAGAAACCGGGTTTCTCTGAGGGTTTCTGAGTATAGAAATGTTCTAAAGCCAAGTGAACTGTGCGCTGCCTATCGTTAATATTAGCGGTAATAACAGGGTTTTCAGTTTCGGCACGCAGCCATTCTTCAGCTGATGAATAATCGCCAAGCGTTGCTGACAAACCAATCCGGCGGGGCGTGTTTTTTACAAATTTCGATAACCGCGCTAACTGACAGAGAATCTGACAACCGCGTTCAGATCCCATGAAGGCATGGATTTCATCAATGATGATAAACCGCAAGTCATTGAACAGGCGAGTCAGTTCGGGAGGTTTTTTGTTAATAAGCAAACTTTCTAAAGATTCGGGGGTAATTTGCAGAACGCCTTGGGGATTTTTGAGCATCATTTCTTTGCGACTTCGCAATACATCGCCGTGCCAAGCCCAAACAGGAATATCTGCTTCTTTTAAAAGATCGTTGAGGCGATCGAATTGGTCATTGATCAGCGCTTTAATCGGGCCGATGTATAAAACGCCGATGCTTGTAGCGGGTTTTTCGTGCAATAATGTCACCACTGGCAGAAAAGCCGCTTCTGTTTTGCCGGAAGCTGTGGCAGCAGCAATTAATAGGTGAGCGTCTGTTTCAAAGATAACTCGGCAGGCTTCAATTTGGACTGCCCTTAGTTCGCTCCAACCGTTGTTATAGATGTATTCTTGGATGAACGGTGCTAGACGGGAAAACGCATTCATGTCTACTTTATAGTTGAGAATTGGGAATGAGCTTAAACTAAGCTGCGACGTATCTAAGTTGTATAAATTGGGCGGGCAAGATGCCCACCCCACAAGAGTTTTACATTCTTGCAATTATTAAAACGGTCTGGCGTCACAGCTTATCTGCATCCCTGTTGAAGTTGAATTAAATTTATATTACACTACTGAAATAATTTTTTATTTATAAATTACTAAATATGAAGCAGATTATATCGAGATTGCCGTCAAATAGGGTTGGGATCGAACTATGAGAAAAAGTATGTGCGATCGTTCGATCGCGCAACACGCCTACCTATACGACGGCCTAACTTGCGTACAAGGATTGGAAGAGTGCTATCGCGTGTTGTAACTGACAGTTTAGCAGGATGATATCGCTGCCGCTTTCCTCTCAAAAGATGTATGCCCATAGGCATATTTTAATTAACGAACTCGACTGTTTAATACTTCTAACAATAGAAGTGTTATGTTCGATCGCACCATAATATTAAAAATGTAAAAACAAGAGCGATCGCGAAGAGGCTAGCAAATGGTAGACTTCAAATACAGATGGAAAAATGGCCGTCAGCCAACTCCAGATGAAGCGGCACGCGGCGAAAATCTGCTAGACGAAAGTCAATTCGACAACGAATGCGATCGCAAACTAGCAGAAGAAAATGTTCGGAGGTATTTAGGCGCACCAATACTAATTCCAGATGACGAGCGCTCCGTATTGCCTCATGCTATTTCTTCTGGGGAACAAGCAGACATGAATGAGCCATAAAAGTAGCTAAAGCAGTTTTGGTTGAGTTTGGGAAAAGAGCGATCGATCTTTGAAATTTTCCACCAGAAAATCCTACAATACTTGGAAGAGCGCGACTTGGTAGCACCCGCTTATTTTAGCAGTTCAATAACCTCGGCGTCTTTTCCACCTTTGCGATCCTAATTTCCATCGCTAACGCCCCACTGAAATTTCATTGCATGAATCTTAGTCAGTAAGTCAGATACTTGAATACTGGAGTCATCAATTGCTAAATCCCGATCGAGTATTTTTCGAGCAGTTGCCAAAGCTTGCGATCCTGTAGTATCACCTGTATGGAATACCAAACGATTTATCTGTGCAAAACGAGCAGCCAGGAGCTGCAAAAGAGCCATTAAGACTCGATTACCTCCATAAGCTCCACATCCCCAAAAACCAGTGTGAATAATCACAATTGGCTCTTTATGTTCTAAGTGAGATTCAATTCTGGCTGCTGAAAATCCAGTGAATGCGGTTGTTAGCACATACTCAATATCTTCATAACTGTAATAGCCATAACCGCCGGGAGGAGCTTCCATCGCAATAATATTAGTTATGGTAGGTGGATTTAGTGGTTTTGTTGCTAGTTTTATCGCAGTGACTGTAGCACGTGCAAAGTTATTACCGTAAAGTCCAAAAGGTCGTCCCTGTTCTGCATCTGCATTAGTTGCGATCGCACACCGCCGTTCAACACCACGAATCAGGACAGGTGTTGGCTCTCCATTCTCTACAGTTAATGGTTCGATCTTTGCACTTAGCAAAGCCTCTCGAAGCGAACCTAGAGCAGGATGTTCGGCAACTTGCATCTCATCCTGAGCAAATAATCCTCCCCCGTATGCACAAAAAAGATCGGAATGGGCGAAATTGAGATACCACTCAACTTGGTTACTGTTGTCGTTTGATGGCTCGTAGTTAAAGTGACCCTTTTGCTCCTCAAACGCTGTTTCATAGATTGGGAAAAGAGAAACTTGCGATAATGGCATTGCACGCCATCTTGAGAATATCAACTCACCATTGTGTACAGAACCGGGTGGGCAGGCAATTTGGTAAACAATCTTTTTGTTGTTGTTATGTAGCTTTGGTGGATGGGAGTCTATGAGATGTTGAGCGTTGAAGGTGTGACGAGAAATTAAGTTTTCTGAAAAATCATTCATAACTTCTTCCTCTCATAACTTTGAGATCGATCTCACATTATACAATTAGACAGTCGTATATCTCTTGCCATATTTCCAAATTGTTTTTGAAGTCAAGGAATACGGCTATTTTTTTACCCCGCTCGTTAGTCAAATACTGAAAATCGCTAGAATGATTACATTTTTCTAAGATATCTACCCATAATTCCCAGTGTTCTTTTAAATCAATAATGACACCTGTTTTTCTACCTTGCGAGTCAGTTAAAAACTGAATATCCGCTAAGGCTGGCAGATTATTCTTCCGGTATCGTTGAAAATATTTACCTCTTACACCTTGGCTGAAGTCATATTCATCTAGCATTTCCAAATCATCCTTTTCTGCATCAGGCTGAGAATTAGTCAAGGGATCGCTAAAAACAGTAGCAGCTTCCACAAATGAAATTTTGTGTTTTTTCAAGTTTGCACTTGCCTTCTCCTCATCCCACTCAAAGTTAAGAGTCACTTTTTAATCTCCGATAGTCACAAAGTAAACTCAGCAACTTCGCCATCTTCATCCCCATTAGATTTTTTGCCAACCGAGGAAAGCTGCAAAGTTGCACCGTGAATTATTTGCTCAAAAGACATTTCTGAATTCTGTTGCAAGATATTTAAAACACTCAAAAAATCCCGCACAATTTCTCCCGGTGTTAGCAACGCATTCGCACCCAAGCGACTAATCACTTCTTGCAAAAATTTATCAAATTCCCGTTTTGTCAGTTTCTTATCGCTACCGTAATGAGTAGCGTGAACATCAGCCAAACGTTGCAAAAGCTGCAATATTTCTGGCTGAGTTAAAGTTTCTAACTGTATAACCGGGCCAGAATTATCCTGCAAACCCGCTTTCACAAAACGGCTTTTGGCTGTGCGCCTAGTCCATGCAGGATCGTTGAAAAGTCCGCGTTTTGGATCTTCCAAAAACTTAGGCGTTCCACCTACAATTATACCAAGGTGTTCCGCTCTCCCCTGCATGGTGTCGTTAAACATTGCTAGCAGTTTATCGTAGTTATTCTGCCGCGAAACTGCATTGCTTATCTTCCATAAATGCACCGCTTCATCAATTAGCATTAACATTCCTTTGTAGCCAATATCGGCTGCAAATTTGGCAACCAGTTTCACGTAATCGTACCAGGTATCGTCATCAATAATTACCCGCACTCCCAGCGCTGCTTTGGCTTCTGTTTTGGTGGCAAATTCCCCGCGCAACCAACGCAATGCAGCATCTTTTTTATCTTTGTCATCCAATCGGTAGCCGCGCCAATAGTTACTCACAACTGTGGCAAAGTCAAATCCGTGAACTAAACCTTCAATATTTTTAACTGCTGCCAAAATAGTCGATTCCACTTGGTCATCGAAGCCGATATCGTTTGGTCGCATTCCGCTAGTTTCGGCTACTTTTGTTTGAATGCTGCTAATCCATTTTTCTAAAATTAGTCCTAAAGCACCGCCGTTGGGATTAGTTTTAGTGGCGATGTTTCGCATTAATTCCCGATAGCTGGCTACGCCTTGACCGTCTGTTGCTGCTAGTCGTCGTTCTGGGGATAAGTCAACATCAGCTACTACAAAACCCTGTTCCATTGCGTGGTTACGAATTAGTTGCAGCAAAAAACTTTTACCGGAACCGTAGCGTCCGACAACGAAGCGAAATGCTGCTCCACCGGCGGCTATGTTTTCTAGGTCTTGTAATAGTGCGGCCATTTCTTTTTCTCGACCGACGGCAATATGTTCGAGTCCAATTCTAGGGACGACTCCCGCACTTAAGGAACTGAGTAAGGTAGTGGAAACTCGTTTGGGAATTTTCAATTTTGCCATATGTTTTAGATTAGGGGCTACTTGTAGGATACGTTAACGATAGTGTAACGCACCGCCAATCTTTATTCCTTCAGTTTGAGTATTTCCCTAATGTTTGCCAAGTACTCGGTTTCGGGAATTACAGGAAAAAGCGAGCCTTGTTCGATAATTATATCGCCAATTGTAGCTATAGCGCGTTCGTTGATGGCATCAATTAACAATTCTGGCATGGTTATGTAGGATTCGGCAATTTTTTTGATTTCTGCGTTGGGATTTTCTAACTCTACTATTGCTTTGAGTACCTGAAGTTCTGAGTTTGTCAATTGTGCCACAAAGTCTGTCCATTCGTCAGGGATTGTTGCAGATGGTTTGGCGTCGGTTTCTGTCTGGGTTGTTTCGGTTTGCGGTGCGACTGTTTGTAGTTGTAAATGTTGGAGATCGCTTTCTATTTTGTGTTTTTCTGCCAGTAGCGATCGCAAACTCAAATCCAACTCTTCTTTCTGTTGTTCCAGATGGTAAAGTTGCGTCTCCCATTGGTGAACCTCTTCTTCCAGAAGCCGTCTTTGTTCGCTCAGATAAACTAATTCGCGATCGAGCTGCTGTTTGTACTTTTGTTGTTCTCCCGTTTGCACGTACAGATGATTCAATTGCCTTTTCAAAAAACTTATTTGAATCTCTGTCCTCTCCTGTTCTGCTGCCATCAATTCCAGGTAATCGTACAGCTGCACTCCCCAATTTTCCAACTGGCGAATTTCTACCTCTAGAGCGGTGACAACACGTTTTCGCCGTATTCTCTGCTGCCAGTTTACGGCGATCGTTCCACAATAGCTAGCGGGTACAGCTATTAAAGCTGCCAGAAATGCTGCTTTGATACCTTGGCTCAAAAGCAGGCTAAGAACAAAACTCACACAGAAGGCGACTGATACCAGAAGCCACCGATTTTTTAACATAGCTAATTGCCGATCGACTGGTGGCGTAAGCCTCGACTTTGCAACTACAAAACGCTGTAGTTCGGGTTATTCCGTATCGCTGCTATAAAACGAGCATTGAGCCAGCGCATCGATACCTTTCGCGTGTGATTGATAAAGGAAAATTCTCTCAACCTGGAACCATTCTCCCTCTTTCAAAACGCAATCTCCTACTCTGGGAATAATCTTGTAGGATTTTATCCACTCTTTATCTTCATCAGGTGCGCCATTGTTTTTATGTTCAAAGGATGCGTAGTAGACAAAATGAATTAAATATGTATCCATGTGGCAATTGAGTTTGTACAAACGCTGGCAGTCAAAAAAACTGCTCGGACTAAAACACTACGATCGAATTACGACAAATTTTACACCACGATGCCGACTTCCTCTGTGCTAGGCTTGCTTCGGTAGATGTGTCCGTATCTTAACATCCTCCCGGTGTAGGGGGAAATAAATGACATTAGCTTAGCATGACATCCCCATTTGACCGCAAACATCCCTTTTTTAACTATCGAGTCGCTCTCCTGCTTAGCATCATCCCCATCTTTGTGTTGGGTTTGACCTGTGAATTCTATTCTGGGCCGGGACAGGAGTGGCTTAACAATTATTGTGGAGATTTTTTATACCAAATATTTTTGATTCTGCTGCTGAGTTTCGTCTGGCCAAAAGCTGAGCCGGTTTGGACTGCATTGGGGGTTTTCATTTTTAATAGTGCGATCGAATTCCTCCAGTTGTGGAAACCCCCTTTTTTACAAGCGATCCGAGCCACTTTGTTTGGGCGTCTGTTTCTGGGCTATTCCTTTGTGTGGGAGGATTTTCTGTTTTATGCAATAGGATGTATGCTGGGTTTTCTCTGGGTGCGTAAACTGAAAGTGAAGGTGCTGCGATCGAAAAAGCACCCATCCACTCCCAGAAACAACTAATTTTAATCAACCTGATGAAGCCATTTGATTACACCTTGGACTTTAAAAACATCGACTTTCGCGCTTCCCCCGAACTTTATCGAGTTGGCAAAGGTGAGCAAGGAGTACTTTTGGTAGAACCGTACAAAGGAGAAATTCTACCTCACTGGCGATTCAAAACGCCCGATATTGCTAGGGAGTCTGCCGACAAAATCTACCAGATGTTTTTAGACTATCTCGATCGTGATGATTTTGTCGGTGCAGATATGGCGCGGAAATTTCTACAAATGGGTTACACGCGATCGCGCCGATACGCCAATCACAAAAGCGGTCGAAAATACAAGCAAAACCCGCAAAAAGAAACTTCCCCAGCAGCACAACTTCAAGCCAGAAAAAACATCTTGCCAAATGAACCCGATTCCGTAAAAGCCGAGTCAGCCGCAATTTTTAAACAGAAATGGATGCTGGCCAAAACAACCGAGAAATATCTCCAGCTTCTAGAAAAACACAAACAGATGTACGAATCGGATTAAATACTAAAGACAGGGGAAGTTATTATCCAAAATTCGCTGCGATAATCGGTTTTATCGCAACCGCCAGGGCGGTTATGGCATCCTAAAACGCCAGATCCAATTCACAGCAAGCATTTGACTTTTGACTTTTGACTTTTGCTATACCTCTTCCTGCTGCCACTGCCGCAAAACGTCAAAACCATTAAAACCTCTGTAGTTTAGATAATTGAGCAATTTCGCTTTAGTTTTCGGATCGATCTTGTGAAAATCATCAATGTGGTATTTCCGCATTGCCTTAGCTTTCAACTGCGCCAAATCGCCTGTTTCCCCATCTTCTGTTTCTTCGACTTCTGACTGCCATACTTGCTCAAACACATCAGTAGGAATTCCTTTTTCCAAGCATTTACGCTTGATAGCGGCTTTCCCGTATTTGCCTTGAGATGAAGCAATTAAGCTGACGACTAAGCGAGTATCCGACTGGTAATCTTTTTCTTGCAGTTCCTGGATAGCATCTGCGATCGCACTTTCATCAAACCCCTTTTCTTTCCCTTTCCTGTACAGCTCGTAAGCGCTGTAATCTCGCCGGGACAAAAGTTTTAAAAAGTACTCGTTGCAATTCATTTCTTGCACTCTCTTAATTAGACAAAACTTCTTGTGTAGAGACTCACACCCTTTCCTAATTTAACATAACAATCTCACTAAATCCGGGCTTTTATATATCAAAAAATACCTAAAATCCCCGCCAATCCCACTTTGAAAAAGTAGTTGCGATTTTTGCGTAACTCCTAACTAACCTGTGGTAAAATGCCCCAGGAGGATATCAAAAATGAACAATACAATCTCAGACATAGCGGTAAAGACGATCGACGGTACCGACAAGAAACTCGGCGATTACGCGGGAAACGTCCTGCTCATAGTCAACGTAGCTTCCTACTGCGGCTACACACCCCAATATGCGGAACTGGAAAAACTAAATCAAAAATACAAACAATCCGGACTACGCATTCTGGGATTTCCTTGTAACGATTTTGGGGCGCAGGAACCCGGTAGCAACGCCGAAATTATGAGCTTTTGTACGAAAAATTACGGCGTCACATTTGAAATGTTCGACAAAGTTAACGCGATTGGAGATAAGAAGCATCCGCTTTACGATCGACTCACGAAAGCAGTTAACCCACCTGGAGATGTTTCCTGGAACTTTGAGAAATTCCTTGTCAGCAAGCAAGGAGAAATAGTAGCGCGTTTCCGCAGCAGCGTCAAGCCAGACGCACCGGAATCGATCGCAGCAATTGAGCGGGAATTAGCCAAATAATAGAGGACAAAAATAGTCATGCGCGTTGCGATCGTTGGTTGCGGTTATGTGGGTTATGCTGTAGCCCGTTACTGGCGTCAAGAATTGGGTTTATTTGTCACCGCAACCACAACCACTTCCGATCGAGTGGCAAAACTGGAAGAGGTAGCCCAAAAAGTCGCCGTAGTCAACGGTAATGATGCAGAGAATCTCAAATTGGTGCTGCAAGATGTGGAAGTTGTGCTTTTAAGCGTCGGTCCTAAAAGCGCGAATCTGTATGAAGAAACTTATCTGCACACCGCCAAAACCATAGTCTCCGCACTCAAAGAAACTCCCACTGTGCGTCAGCTTATTTATACCGGGAGTTATTCGGTTTACGGTGACAAAAGTGGGGAATGGGTAGATGAATCATCACCCCTTGCACCTGCTAATCAAAATGGTGAAATTCTCGCTGAAACTGAGCAAGTGCTGCTATCTGCATCCGATCGAAACACGAGCGTTTGTATCCTCAGATTGGGCGGAATTTATGGGCCAGGTAGGGAACTGCTAAAGATATTTGGACGAGTCCCAGGTACAACCCGTCCGGGTAATGGCGATGATATCACAAATTGGATTCATCTCGATGATATTGTGGGGGCGATCGAATTTGCCAGAAAGCACCAACTGCAAGGTATTTACAACTTAGTAGATGATGCACATCTGCCCAGTCGAGAACTGCTCGATCGCTTGTTTACGCAGCACAATTTACCCCCAGTGACATGGGATGTTTCCCAGAAAAGCGCCCGCCCTTATAACGCACGAGTGTCGAATCAAAAGCTCAAAACAGCCGGTTATCAGTTGATTCAACCGCAGATGATTTTCTAGAGCGCCAGTCCAGTAAAAGAGGTTGACAAAAGAAATAAGATGTGTATTTGTATATAAACCTCGGCAGGGCGAAGCAAGAGGACATAAAAATTGTTGCTTCTGGCGATCGACTGTCGCCCTCTTGCTTCGCCCCTACACAATACATATTTCATTGTTTTTGTCAATTTATTCTAGTGGACTGGCGCTCTAGAAAGTTCGGAAAGTCAAGCAGCCCTCCCCGTATCGGGGAGGTTATTCTTCCGCGTATATTGACTGATTCACTATATAGTTATATAATTTAATAAGCGTTGTAAATTTTCCTAACTAGCTGGAAACGCTCTATGGGGTTGCCTACTCTTCGCCATCCCATAGAACACAACTTTCAATATTCACCAAAGTACAAGCTGTTGTGTCGGTTTAGACATGACCTCATTGGTGCTTGCTTCAAGCACTTTGTTCGAGGTTTTGAGTATCGACGCTTGTTCGGTATCCGTTCACACAACCATCAAAAATTCAGGAGCATAAAAAATGGAAAACAGCTTTCCCCTAGAAAGTCCTTCAATGTCTCGCCGCCAGTTACTCAATTTTATGACTGGTGCTGTTATCGCCACTACTGCTTCCGCCGCATTATATCCTGTTGGAAAATACTTTATCCCACCAGCAGAAAGCGGTGAAGGTGGAGCTATCCTTGCTAAAGATATATTGGGTAATCCCATTCCGGCCAGCCAAATTTTAGCAGAACCTGCCGACACTCGCGCTTTAGTTGCCGGGTTAGCTGGGGAACCGACTTACTTAACTGTTAAACCTGACGGCACTCTCGACAGCGTGGGAATTGTGAATAACTGCACTCATTTGGGTTGCACCTTTCCTTGGAACGCAATCGATCGACAATTTCAATGTCCCTGCCACGGTTCGCGCTATAGTTCTGATGGTTCTGTAGTCAGAGGGCCAGCTCCTCTCCCTCTCAAATTGGTTCGCGTTGCTGTTAAAGACAATAGCATTTGGATATCTCATTGGGCGGAAATAGACCCCCGAACTGGGGAAACGCCTTGGTGGGTTTAGCTAATTTTTCCAGAATTAAACGTAGGTGGGCAGTACGCACCAACATAGCTGTAGCTCTCGAACACAGATCTGGTACTGCCCAGCCTGCAAATTATCTTTGGTTTATTTACGATGCTGAGGCAAAGGTGCAGGCTGCTAAGTTCTATGTAGTAATATAATGAATAAGTCATAAAATTACAAAAACATTATTAACCCCAAGTACTTCTCTATGCCTAGCAATTCCTTGAAAAAGCGATCGCAATCCGCCGCACCCTCCCAAGAGCGCCAAATGTCAAAACTATCCCCAGATGCTTTAGCCTACGTAGCAGACTTTTTCAAGGTGTTATCAGAAGTCAGTCGATTGCAAATAGTCTGCTGTCTCAAAACTGGGCCAAAAAACGTTACGCAAATTATCGAAGAAACCGGCTTAGGGCAAGCTAATGTCTCCAAGCATTTGAAGCTGTTAGCTCAAGCGGGGATAGTGACTCGCACGCAGGTGGGAGTCAGCGTCTACTATGAAATTTCTAATCCCTTCCTGTTTGAACTGTGCGATTTAGTGTGTGGCTCCTTGTTGGCACAAATTGAGAAAAAAAATCAGCACATAGAAGAACTCAAATTTTTCTAAAGAGAGTGTGCGAGCTAGAGGCATTTACTGTTATTGCTAGTGGAGCCGTCCTTTTAACACAAGCTCCTAATCTAGTAGTATTTATCTAACACTAAATATAGAAATGGTCGGCATGGGGCATCGGCACGACCTTAAATGTACGTCGAGGGATTGTCAGACTACGAAAGGTAGCAAAACCTGATGAAGCGTAAAGAATCACCGTGGCTTCAGCCCGGTGAGTATGTCAAGATTGCCTGTAGACTTTTGACTTGCCCAGTCCTCCATCTGTCGCAATTTCACCCGGATGTGTGAGACGCTCAGCCAGTCAGGGAGATTAAGATTAAATCAAATAGATGCACCCTGATGATGCCCCTCCGAAGAGGGGTTTTTTATTGGGCGGTGCAAAATGTACTCCAACAAAAAGCCCGTTCAGCTAGTATCGCTGTCCGGGCGAGAGAGAGATTGTATGCTTTTAATTTAACACACGCTTTGCCCAATAGATCCGGACTATTATATTGCTTTTTGGTAGAGAATTGGGACAAAAAGCTAAATATTTATCGATATATTTAATCACGCTCTTATAAAATTCGTAGAATAACGTTAGCCTCCAGGCGAATATGGGTTTACATAATTGTAGAAAGTTCATCTACAACAACAATTCGTCCTTTATAAAGAGCGCGAATCAGGCGATCGATCGCGCTTCTTTGTTCCTCTTCAAGGGATTCATCTAACATCGCTGCCATCAATCCATAGCGGTCTGCCAAAGTTAGACGACCGGATGCGCTGACTTGAGCGAATAATTCGGAAATTGCGTTGGGGAGGAGTTGGACTTGCATCGTTATTAGTTGAACTCTATGCTTTTAATATCGTTTAAATTCCTGTGGCTGAGAGTGATTGAGTCAACTAACTAAATGTGATAGTTAATAACATCTCATCGTGAGTAGGAGCAATCGATCTCTGTGACCTACTTTTAATAAAAGCTGTGAGCGAAATCACATACTAAATTGTCGATATGGCATACAGGCTAGGGAAAACAAATTCTCCCTTTCCTTCTCCTTTGCTGAGAATAACCCCCGTTATTGTTGGGGGAGTGGGAGTAATATTGAGGCTGAAAAAGGCGGTAGCAGACCCAGATTTGGGATGAAACGTTGTAGAGACGTTGCCTGCAACGTCTCTACAAGAAGGGATAAAAAATGGTTGATATAAGTAAATGCTGTATAAGTACCCTATAAAATTGGCAAGCGCTATAATTTTTTCGCTAAACTTTAAGCTCGCTCAAAAAACTGCCGTATTTCAATAATAGTAGTTGATATAAATCAACCACACACATATCTAAGAGTGCCAAAGTTATGCCCTCTTGATAAAGTGATGTGACGTTATTCAAGCGGCTACAGTCGTCGCTTGTAGGGGGGCAGACTTGCTAACTATCCATTTGCCCGTTTCTGGGTCTCTATAGGTTAGAAACGGGTTCTGTTTCAAGGGTTTGTCACAAGGTTTAGTCATTTGACACACTCCTTCTTTATTTACAGAATATTGTAGGCGGCTGATAATTGCTATTTGGTGATTAAAGCTTTGGTAAAAATGTGATAATGTCAGCCATACGCTGTGATTGAAATCACTATATATGCGTACTTCACGCAAGTGCGATCGCTCTCTTTCCTGGCTCCCTGAGAGCGATCGGCTGTAATGATGTCAACGTCAAAGATGCTTTGCTTTCTTTCAATTAAATTTTGTTAATTCACGACTTGAGAGCCATGCAGTCGCGGGTCGTCCGATCCAGCTTTCCGTGTTACGGGTGCGTTAAACTTGGAAATTTGTCCGGTAGCTCTAGCATAGGGTACTGCTTCGCCAGCAGCTAAGGCTTCTAAGTTTGCCGCCATGACGGTGCGCGGTTGTTCGCCAATTGCTTGCGCGATCGCATTCCCATCTTTGCCAAAAAACACAAAATGAGGAATTCCATCCACACGGTAACGTTCGATTTCTGGTAACCACTTGCTGTTATCCACATTCAGCATCACGAAGTTTACTTTAGCGGCGTACTCTTGTTGGAGTTCGCCCATATCCTTAGCCATCAGCTGACAGGTGCCACACCAATTGGCATAAAACTCCACTAGGCTTGGTTTACCGTTGCTGAGAGCTACCTCCAGAGGTGTAGAATTTTCCGCTAAAGTGGTGAGGGTAGCCGTGTCTGTCTCGGTGCGCGAGCCAAAAAATAGGGCAACGGTGAGAGCGATCGCTGCTAATACAATCAATAAATTTCTGACGCGCTTCCCTAGAGTCGATTCTGTGTTTTCCGGAGATGTTATCGGTGGGTTAGTTGAATTGCTATTCATCGGTTATCTTTTACAACAAAACAATTACACGCTAATTTTAATGTAACTGAACTAGGCAGAGACGATCGTGCTACTCAATTTTTATCGGTTTGTGATTTTACTTTGCGGTGGGAGCTTGCTTTTAGCAGCTTCACAGCCGCTACCGGAAGTAGTTAATTACCCAAAACCACAACTGGAGATGAATATAAATCCCTTTCTAGAAGCTGGTTGCAGCATTGACGAGTATGATGCTCTCGATTGCGCTCCACAAGCGCCGGTGCTAGCCTTTGGATGCAACCGATTAAGCAAACCTGACGATTTGCTGGGCGGACTAAAACCACCGCTTCCCTTGCTATTTTGCAAGCTCACACCGTCGCGATCGCTACCAGCCCCAGCGGATTATTTCTACCGCACGGGTGGGTTACTTCCCAACTACATTCGCTATATTGTATTTAGAAATGGTAAATTTCAGCTTGTCAAAAATCTTGCCGAGTTCAAAAAACTATTTGCCCCGATCGAATCGACTGAAGAAGCTTTGAGCTATGCCCTAGCTGTAAAAAATCTCCAGGCTTACTACGGACAACAAGCCAACCCAAGTTATGAATACTTTGTGGATAAAATAGAAGATACTAATGTCGTTAAAACCCCGCAAGGTTATTTAATAAATTTGTACGAAAAACGAGTATTTGGCTGTGGCCCTCATCCGATTTCGGTGGTAAATGTCTTGGTAACGTCTGCGGGTAATATCCGCGAAGTGAGCAGAAAAGAGGTGTATAAAAATCCAGCCGAAGATAGTCTTTGTGTCGATTAATAATTAAAAGGTAAGTATGAAAAAACGAGTAACGCTGATTTTTCCCAAACGCGCCATCCAGATGCCAGTAGCTTATCGACTGGCTAGAGATTTTAACGTGGCTGCCAATATTATCCGCGCTCAGGTTGCGCCCAATCAAGTTGGTAAGCTGGTGGTAGAACTGTCGGGCGATATTGATGCGTTGGATGCAGCGATCGAATGGATGCGATCGCAAGACATCACCGTTTCTTTAGCCAGCCGCGAAATTTTGATCGATGAAGATGTGTGCGTCCACTGCGGTTTGTGTACAGGCGTTTGTCCCACGGAAGCCCTAACTTTGGAACCGCAGACATTTAAGCTGATGTTCACGCGATCGCGCTGCATTGTCTGCGAACAGTGCATCCCCACTTGTCCGGTGCAAGCAATTTCCACTAATTTGTAATCTTAAATAGCTCCACCTACGGGGAAAGGCAGATGAAAGTCGAGTCTATTCTGATTAAAAACTTCAAACGATTTGACCATCTTGAAGTTTCGTTCAAAAACCAAAGCCTCAACGACGTTAGCAAACGATTTCTGGTAGTTGGAGATAACGGCACTGGCAAGACAACTCTGCGGCAAGCGATCGCACTTCCACTAGCCCTAGCAACCAGACAAATTCAGAGTGTATCTGAATTTGATTGGTTAGGGTTTCTTCCCGGTCGCTACCAGCGCTGGGGACATCCACACATTGAACTAGAAGTATCGTTTGAAGATGAAGAAATTGAAGCCACACAAGCTGTAGCTAGAAGATGGTTGGATACACAGCCAGAACGCTTCGGAGTCGAACCAGGCGATAGCAATTCTGTCCAACTAATCCTAGATGGGGAAAGATGTCGCGCCAGAAATAGTCCAGAATATTTTCAGTTTTGGGGGCGCTACTACGCCCGACAGTTATTGAAAACCGATCCATCTGTTCGTTCCGAATTTGCAAAACTTCCAGGCATTTTCTGGTTTGACCAATTTCGCAATCTCGGCTCAAATCAGCCTATAGAAGAAAATGGATATGGATCGGAAAAATCAGGATTTGGTAGAGTTTCCTTTGAATTGGGTGTAGCTCGCTTGCGTAAGTATCTTAATGGCTGGAAATTTGCCCAGCTTACTCATAGCTATCCCATTGACTACTTGATGCAATTAGAGAATCTTTACAAGAGAATCTTTCCGGGACGATCCTTTGCCGGGGTAGAACCTATGCCCGGAATTGATTCAGCAACACCAGAAGATTATTACTTTTTAATTAATGACGGACACCGCACCTACGACATTGTAGAAATGTCAGCAGGTGAACAATCGGTATTTCCTATACTCTATGAATTTGTCCGGCAACAAATTGCTCGCTCAGTTGTATTAATTGATGAAATTGACCTCAATCTTCACCCACCAGCGGCACAGTTATTAGTCCGCCAAATTCCCAAGATAAGCCAAAATTGTCAGTTTATCTTTACCACCCATTCTGAGGCTGTGAGCGACATAATCGGTGAGGACGAAACTTACCGTTTACTTGGGGGAGCGCTGTGCCTGTAAATATTCTCTACTGCGAAGGAGTCTACCTTACGTTTAATGATTGACCGAAAAAAAGGTTTCAAGCCTCCCATTTCAAGGGGAATTATCAAAAAAATTTTCCGAATATTGTAGAGACGTTTCATGAAACGTCTTTACAATATTCAACGCGGAGCCAATCCAAAATCCAAAATCTAAAATCGGGTGACCTCAAGGACTGCCAAAACCACCCAATGCTGCTTGACTGAAATTTGCAGCGCCAACACTAGCACGCACCGCAGACTGGGAAAAAATTTGAAAAGCCTGACGAATTTCGGAAGTGCTGTTACTTGGCGTCAATATCCACTCATCCCGCAATCCCATTTCTTGGAACACTTTGCGGAAATTTGTGCTGCCATTGTCAATACCCATTGCCGCGATAATATGGTTTTCTGCCATCAACATATCTTTAACAATGGCAGCAACATTTTTGGCAGTAGCTTTTGTAGAATGTTCGTCAGCACCATCAGTAATAATTAAAGTGATAGTGCGAACGGGAACGCCGTTATCTGCAAATTCCTGAGACTTAGCTAAAACAGTTCCCAGCAAAACAACAGTTTGGTCATATAAAGGAGTACTCCCGTCGGGTTGGTAGTTACCCGCATCCATCCGCACCGCTCGATCGATCGGACAGTAAGGATACAAAATATGACCGTTGAGATAGCGATTGTGAGCTAAAATGTTGTCTCGCTGTTTGGAATTTTTGAGAGCGTCGAGTACGGCATTATGACCGTCTCGCGCCGCTTGAGTATTGCCAGAATACGCAATAGAACCGGAATCATCGGGCATGATGGTTAGGAGTACAACTTCGCTCGCCATGACATCATCTACACTTACTCCCAATCCAGCTTGGATTTGGCTACCGATGTCAATTACGTTTAATGCTTGTAAGGATGCAGAAGAAAGCAATCCTTCTTCTTGCGCTGTTTGAAAAAGGTTGTTGAGATTGGGTGTTTGGCTCATATTAATTAGGGATGATGAAGATAAAAGAACGACAGATGAACACAGATAAACACAGATGAAAATACTGACGCGCTATCAGCGTAGAAACCCGGTTTCTTTCTCGGTTTTAGGTGTGCAAACCCCGATTTGGCATAGAAACCGGGTTTCTTTAGCATTCGTCCCAGATGAAAGCAAAATATCTGCGTTCATCTGCGTTTATCTGCGGTTAAACTTCAAAGCGTAATATCGGCCCAAGTTTCGATCGGCTGGGTTGATTTGACTATGTGCATTCCCGCATCGGCAAAGCGTTTGAAGGCTGCGTCTGCTGGATCTGTAAAGTCGATTACTCCCGGAACGACGACAGGTGAAGTGCAATCTTCTAACAGATAAACTTTCTTCGCCAAATTGGGATCTTGCGCCACAATTTCGGTTAGCAAATCGTCAATTGTCCAGGCGACGCAGTGACTTTTTGCTTGACCTGCAATAATGACAGCATCGAATTCGAGTAATTTCTGAATGAAACGAGCGTTTTTCTGTGCGATCGGTCGTCCATCCGCACCTTCTAAAACTTCCGGACGCAAGACAGAATAGTTCTCAGTCAGGGGATTTCCGCCTTTGATTTCAAATCCAGTTTGGCTGTTGCGGGCGATCGCATGGAAAAATAGCGCTTCTTCCACAGATGAAACTAAGGCGTGACCTATTCCGCCCAACATGGCATGATAAGGCCAAATAATCAAGGGATATTTGCCGCCGTCGCTGAGTTTATCGACGTAATGGGAGGCGTGGCGCATCAATCCCAGGTAATTGCCACCCGCTACGCTGTGTGCGATCGCAGGATTCACTTTCCAAACGCCTTTTTGCACTTCATCTAAAGAGATAATCGTCATCGGCGCTGGATGTTCGCCTGCATCGTTCACCCAAAACAGCGAATGGAAAATTTGCATCGCCGTGTGGGTATCCATTGTCGGATAAATCGTCGTAATTAAACCCAAGTTGCGATAGATAAATTCGCACAAACGCACGTTATCATCAACCGCACCCGTACCCGAACGACCCCCAACAAATAATTCAAATTTGGGAATGCAAAAGGTATTTTGGGCATCGATTACCATCAAACAAATGCGAGTTTTATCTTTAGCTGCGGGTGCAATGTTGTGCTTTTTCGCCCAAGCTTGAGCATCGTGCGATCGCTCTTCGTACAAAACGCGCCAGACTTCTCCAACTTTTTTGGCATCGAAGTGGGGAGGAATCGGTAATTGTTTGGTTGTTTGCGTACTCATAGTAATTCAAGATTGTAGATATTGGAAAAAGAAACTTCAGGTAATCTTCAGCATCAAAATTTGCTGCGCTTTCACAACATACAGTCCTTGCTGACTGGCAAATAGTTGACTATTAGCATCAACGAAAGGTTCTGTATCTGGGAATTCTTTAGTTTGGACAATTTGACCGTTTTGCGGTGCAACGCGGACAATGCCATCGTCCGTAGCTGCTAGTAAAAAGTTGCCAGCCGCAAACTTTCCGTGCAATGTAGAAAGCCAGGAATTATCTCCAGCTTTAGCCATCGCAGATGCTTCAATCGAACCATCGGGACGAATAATGTAAACATAATTGATAGTTTGACCTTGTTCTTGAGTGGAAATAAAGAACCAGCAACGGTCAGCAGTAAAAGTGCAATTAGCATCTATTAACTGTCCGGTAAATGAAGGAATTTTGACCGTATCGTTAATGCCGCGTTTGTTGGCATCGAAGACAAAGGCAACATTCAAATTACCCGCACGGTAGAAGCCAAAACCGAAGTGAGAACCAACCCAAAAGCGAGTTTGTTCGGCTAAGACATCGCCAATATATTCCGAACTTAACTGACCATCTCGCAATAGTTGACCGCCGTATGTCCAGTAACGGTTAGTTTCATTTACATCAAAGGTTTCTACAGCTAAACGAGTCGGAGATTTACCGGGTGTTAGGGTGATGACTTGCCCTTGTTTGCCGATTAAAGTGGATTTACCTTGAATGCGAAATTGCAAGTGCGGGTCTAAGTCACCGCTGAGAACAACTGTACCGTCTTCGCGTTTAAATTCTCCTTTTTCATAGTATAACCAACATAATTTATCTCCTGACAATGCGGTAAATAAAATAATCCCTTCTGTGCCAAAAATTCGCGTGGCTGTGACTGTACCTCGAACGACGATCGGTTTGGGAAGCGAAGGTGCTGGGATTGTTTGACTACAGTTGGGACAGGTATTTCTGGCGTGTTCTGCGCCGCAGTTAATGCAGGTTGTCCATTGTAGGTCGTCGAGGATCGATCGCGCAAATTCACCTCTCTTATCTTGTTCAAATACTTGATAAAAATAATGCAGTAAATCATCTGGTAAAACTTTGTAAGGTATGGCTGGTTTGGGATACTTGACTTCTGGATTAAATATGCTAATTCCCTGTAGCGATCGCGCTTCGTGAGGAATCCGTTTAGACGGGTCTTTCGGTCGGTAAACGCCGCCATAAGGGTCAACAAATAGGAGGGACTGCATGAGCATAACGCTGAAAGCATACCAATCCGAATCGGTTGAGTAATTTTCAACTAGGTCGGGTTTTAAAGATTGGCGATCGCACAGCAGCGGATCGACAAATCGAGTCGTAAATACCCGACAGGGAAACGAGACAAACTGGAAAGAATCAGCATCAATTAAGTAAGCTTCTTTCTGCTTAATTAAAACATTCAAATCGTTGAAATCGCCAATTACCACTCCTGCTTGATGAATACCTGCAACAGTTGTATGTAAATCTCGGAATATTTCGACAACAATTTGGTTGGCAATTCCCGCTTGGCGAAAGGTGCGATCGCTATATTTCAATAAAACTTCCGCACCGGCAACCATTTCCATTGTGTAGCCCAAAATTTTCATTCCCAGCGCATCAGTTACCAACTCTTGCGGACAAATAACTCGCTTCGGCAAGTTGTTAGGAAACAAACGCAACTTAAACTGATGTTCGTCTAAGCGTTCTTGTGCTGTGCGTTGTTGCTGGGAATTATTCTGATAATCGGGATGATTCGCTTGCTTAAATAGCTTTAGCGCTTTACCGTTGCCAATATTGTACACATCTGCTTCGCCGCCTTTGCCGATCGCTTTGTTAGGCTTGAGACGGATTTTTTTGTTGTTGATGTAGACATCCATTTGCTGAAAGGTAAGTTTTAAAGATTTTTTACCGCAGATGTACGCAGATGAACGCAGATAAATGCAAATTCTACATCTACGGATTTGGAAGAAGTTTTTTTCGTCGAATTACGAGTAAGGTTGTGTCATCTGGTAATAAGCCTCCTTGTTTAACTAGGCTGCGTTCTGACCAGTTGGGATAATTTACTTCGCGATTAATTAGGGATAACCTGCGTCGGATATTGTCAGAATTGCTAAAATAGCGATCTTCTGTCCAAAATTGGCTAATTTCTCCCACCCTTTCTGACTTTCCTGGCAAGTCGATCGATGCAGATTTAATCAGATCGCCAACCCCATCTGTACCGATTAAAATCGATTCCACTTCGCTCATAGGTAGAGTGCGATGTACTTGAAATTGCCAACTTTGATTTACCTCATCTAAAATACCGTATCCTAGATAAGGTGGTGCATTGTTGGCATATGGCCCCAACTGCACTACTTCACCGTTAATCGTAAATATTCCATCTCCTATGGCAAAGATAAACGCTGCTTCTGGTACGATTAATGTTCCGACAACTGTAAACAGAAAATAATCATTTACGATGTCAGTTAAATTATCGCCAAATCCTTGGGCGAGATTTCTCAATTGCATCAGCACTTTAGAGTGGATATCTTGCCAAAATCCTTCGCGATATGGCAAAGAACGGCGTATGGTTTCTACCAGCAACCTCGCCCCAATTTTTGCTCCCACTTCGCTGTGCTGACCGCTACCACACCCATCGCAAACAACAGCAATTAAGTTCGTACCTTGTGAATTGATACTGTAATATCCATCTTGGTTGTTTTTGCCAAGCCGCTGATGTTCTGTACCTTTTACAGAACCAGCCGCTAATTCAAATTGCTCTTGCATGGCTGTTAGTGTTATCTATACACTAACTTAGTGTACAAAAAACACGATGTCAACCCCCTTTACAAATTGAAACAAATCGAAATGTCTTATAGCTACGAATTCCCCAGACCCGCGCTGACCGTGGATTGCGCGATTTTTGGTTTAGACAAAGAATCGATGCAGCTTCAGTTGATGCTGATTCAGAGGAACCTTCCGCCTTTCCTGGGTATGTGGGCCCTACCAGGGGGGTTTGTCCGCATGGATGAATCGTTGGAAGAAGCCGCGAGGCGGGAATTGCGGGAGGAAACGGGGATAGATTCGGTATATTTGGAGCAATTGTACACATTTGGGGATGTGGGGCGAGACCCGCGCGATCGCATCGTCACCGTCGCCTACTACGCGCTGGTAAACTCGTGGGAACATTCTCTCAACGCGACCACAGACGCCAGCGAAGCCGCTTGGTTTCCCGTCACCCAATTACCGCCATTAGCCTTTGACCATTCGCGCATTTTCGAGGTAGCTTTAACTCGCTTGAAAGGCAAAGTTCGCTATCAACCAATTGGATTTGAATTGTTGCCCAAAAAATTTACCCTTACTCAGTTGCAAAGGCTTTATGAAATTATCTTAGGAACCGAGTTAGATAAACGCAATTTTCGCAAAAAAATCCTCAACATGAATTTGTTAGTCCAACTCGATGAAACTCAGAAAGATGTATCTCATCGAGCCGCCAGACTTTATCAATTTGACGAACAAAAATATCTTCAACTCAAACAAATGGGATTCAATTTTGAAATCTAAAATAGTAGTTCTGTAGTTTTGTTAGAATGATCTGATATTACTATACGGGAGTTGGGTATGTTTGCCGTTGTATCACCCGAAAAACTTCACCTCTCAGCCGGAACGGTAGTGCGATCGATCGCCACCTGGCAAGAATATCAAGCACTGTGTCAGCAGCGGGGTGATGGCTCCATTCCTCGTATCAAATATCGTTCTGGAGAAGTCTTATTAATGTCACCATTACCCAAACATGGACGAGATGCCAGTTTGATTGCGGACATCATCAAAGTTCTTCTAGATCTTGCAGGACGTGAGTATGACTCTTTTACACCCGTAACAATACAACTCCCAGAGGAAAGTGGCATCGAACCAGATTATTGCTTTTATATTGACAATTGGCAGGCGGTTTCAGGCAAGGAACGAATTGACTGGGCGAACGATCCGCCACCCGATCTGGTATTGGAAATTGATGTGACGAGTTATTCCGATGTGAATGATTATCTGCCATATCGAGTGCCTGAAGTTTGGTTATTTCGCAACAAAAAGCTATTGGTTTATCAGTTACAGGGTGATGAATATATCGAGGTAGATAAAAGCCGATATTTTCCCAACATTAACCTTCAGGATGTTATTACCCAATGTCTTCAAGTTGCCTATGAACGCAATACAAGTGCAGCGATTCGGGATTTGAAGCAGCGGTTGGGTAACTAGAGAGCGGGGGAGTGGGGGAGTGGGGGAAGAAAATTTAGATGACATGATATTAGCAACGTCAATTCCGTAGTCAATCCCGTAGGTTGGGTTGACGTTAGGAAACCCAACACCCATCTAAGCAAAATTTTGGTTTCGATATCTCTCAACCTAACCTACAATACCTAAGAAACTTGTCTTAATCGCCTCAAACGCTGCTCTCGAATATTTTTTTCTAACAACTCAATTACTTCTTGTAATTCCAAACCTGCCAACTCCATATCCTGACAAGCGCGATGGGCAGCTTCAATTGTCTGCTTAACTTTTTGTGGATCGGGTAAAATTGGTGTTTCGCTCATAATAAATTCCAATCAGTAATTCCGTAGGTTGGGTTGACGTTAGGAAACCCAACTCTATCTAAGCACAAGTTCCGTAGGTTGGGTTGACGTTAGGAAACCCAACTCTATCTAAGCACAAGTTGGGTTTCGATATCTCTCAACCCAACCTACAATTTCTCAACTAACCCCTCTTCAGAGACTTATTAACCGGATTCATCCAAGTTTCCAGGAAACCAAAAGCACGCGCTGATAGCAATGTCAACGCCAGATAAATTACAGCAACAGTGGCAAAAATTTCAAAAGAACGATAATTATTTGCGATAATCAACCTGCCCTCTTGCAATAGCTCTTGATAACCAATTACCGATGCCAAGCTAGTATCTTTAAGTAAGGTGATAAACTCATTTGCTAGGGGTGGCAACATCCGCCGCAATGCTTGGGGAAAAATCACATAACGCATAGTTTCTACCGCTCCCAAACCAAGCGATTGGGCGGCTTCTGTTTGTCCTTTTTCAATAGATTGGATACCGCCTCGAACAATCTCAGCAATATAAGCAGCGCTATTAAGACTCAGCGCCATTACTGCGGCGACAAAAGGACTCAAACTAAATTGAATACCAAAGCCTTGCAATAAAGCAGGTATGCCAAAGTAAATCATCAGAATTTGTACCAGCAACGGCGTACCCCTTAAAAAGTCTATATACGCTATGGTTGCCCAACGCAATGGAGTTGCTGGAGAGAGGCGAGCAATGCCAATCAACGAACCGGCGATCATTCCCAAAATGCCGCACAATATGGTTAGATATAAGGTTACTAACACTCCCTTCAATAATGTGGGAATAGCGCTTAAAATGATGGTAATAGCATTAACGGAATTGGTCGATTTATCGATACTTGTGCTTTCGGGCAGTTGGGGTGGTTGGGCGTTAAACCATTTGCGATAAATTTGTTCGTAAGTGCCATTATTTAGGATAACTGTCAATCCCCTGTTGATATCATCTAGATTCGGGGAACCTTTAGCGGTGGGGATACCGTAGTATTCTTCTGTAAGCAATTGAGATGTAATTTTTAGTCCTTTGAGATTGTTTTCTTTGATGGCATAGAGAGTAACTGGCGCATCGTTGATGACCGCATCTACATTACCGTTGAGCAATTCTTGAAGAGATAAAGGCGCGTTATCGAAAGTACGAATTTTAGCACCGAGGATTTTCTTAGCTTCTAAAGCGCCAGTAGTACCGATTTGCACGGCTACGCGCTTGTTTTGCAGACTTTCTAAAGACGTGATATCTTGGTTGTCTGATTTAACTGCGATCGCTAACCCAGCTTTGAAATAAGGTCGCGAAAAATCTACCGCTTGTTGACGTTCGGCGGTAATAGTAATTCCACTCACCGCCGCATCTACTGTTTTCGCCTGCAATGCGGGGATAATACCGTCAAATTGCATACTTTGAAATTGCACTTGGAAGCCAGCAGCTTTGCCAATTTCTTTGAGTAAATCAATATCAAAACCCACTAACTCTCCATTGCTTCCCTGAAACTCAAAGGGCGGAAAAGCTGGTTCTGTGGCAATTATAAGGGTTTTTTGGGCTTTGGCGGGACTGCCGATGAAAAGGGAAAAGCATAAAACTGACAAAAACAAGCTGAGAAGCAAAGCCCAGCCGAGCTTACGAAATTGAAATAATCTGTGCATTGGCGATACCTTAAAATAAACTAAGTAGAAATATACTAAACTCAGTTATGCAGGATTATACCCCAGCGATCGCATTTGAGAATGTTGAGAAAAATTTCGGATCTCTTAAGGTTTTGCAAGGAATTAGCGGTTCTATCAATCGCGGCGAAGTGGTGGCGGTGATTGGATCGAGCGGTTGCGGGAAAAGTACGCTCCTGCGTTGTTTCAACCGCTTGGAGACAATTAACGGCGGGCGTCTGGTGGTGAATGGGATGGATTTGTCCCATGCCAAAATTAGCCAAACCCAATTACGCAGACTGCGATCGCAAGTTGGTATGGTTTTTCAACAGTTCAATTTATTTCCTCATTTAAGTGTACTGGAAAACTTAACTTTAGCTCCGCGTCAAGTCTTGGGAAAATCTCGCTCTGAAAGTGAAGAACAGGCAAGATTTTATTTAGAAAAAGTTGGGTTGGCGCAGAAAGCCGAAGTTTATCCAGAACAACTGTCTGGCGGACAAAAACAACGAGTTGCGATCGCCCGCAGTTTGTGTATGAATCCGCAAATCATATTATTCGACGAACCCACCAGCGCCCTCGATCCCGAATTAGTAGGAGAAGTGCTGTTAGTCATGCAGCAATTGGCACAGGAAGGAATGACAATGGTGGTAGTTACCCACGAAATGCAGTTTGCCCGCGATGTAGCGCATCGAGTCATATTTATGGATAAAGGTCTCGTCGCAGAAGAAGGATCGGCGAGGGAAGTTATTACCCAACCAAAGAGCGATCGCCTGCGTGCTTTTTTAAGTCGGATGAATTTCGCTTAAATTAGTATTACTATTACTCTTAATGTGGCGTTTGCTATTAGCGCAAAACGGCAATTGAAAAATTGAGGTAAGATATTTATAATAGTAAATAAAAAATAAAGAGGTAGTGCAATGCAACTAGAGGATTACTTTGAATTTTTAGATCCCGATGACATCCGCATCAAAGGTCATCGCATTGGCATCGATAATGTGATTGATTATTATCTGCAAGGATGTTCACCAGAGGAAATATTAGAACATTTCCCGTCATTGAACTTAGAGAAAGTTAATGCAACGATCGCCTACTACCAGCAACATAAAGAAGAGATAGATGCCTACATGAAGCGATTGAATGATTGGCGGGAACAACGCTATCAAGAAGCGTTAAAGAATCCTTCTCCCTTGATGCAGCGTTTGAGAGCAATCCAAGCACAAAGAGCTAAAGAGCAGGTAAATATTTAGTGAAAATACGTTTTCTGCTTGATGAAAACTTATCCAAACAGATTAAGATGGCTGTTTTGCGTCTTAACCATAGCATAGATATTTTGTGTGTGGGAGATCCAAATGCACCAATGTTTGGAACCCTCGATCCAGAGATACTAAGCTATCTGGATTTATCCCAAAGACTCTTAGTTACAGATAACCGCAAGTCAATGCCGGGACACTTAGAATTACATTGGGCAGAGGGCAAGCAAATTTGGGGGTTAGTTTGGGTACGTTCAGGCACTTCAATAGGTAAACTAGCAGAAAGTATTTACCTGCTTTGGGAGATATATGAAGCCCAAGAGTGGATCGATAGAGTAGATTGGATTCCGTAGGGAATTGAGTGGCGAAGATGCGATCGCATTCAGGTAATTTGATAAGTGCGATCGCATTTTTATCAGAGACAGACGGGAAACTCGCATCGCACCTTAGAGGTATTTCCCATCGCTGTGCCAAAATAAATACAAGCGTTTCGGAAGCGTGGGCAATGGCATTCAAACCAGGACAGCAGTTGCAGGGCGGCAAGTACACCATCGAGAAAGAGTTGGGGCGTGGTCGCTTTGGCATTACCTATCTGGCTAGGGATAGGAACAGCGAGGGCGTTGTAATTAAGACACTAAACGATGAGATACTGACTGGCCAAGATTTTGATAGATGGCAAGAAAATTTTGTTCGGGAAGCATTTAAGTTGGCGAGGTGCAGGCATCCTAATATTGTGCAGGTGGAGGAACCATTCCAAGAGGGCGGGCTGCGGTGTATCCCTATGGAGTACGTTGATGGGATTGATTTAGCTAGCCGCGCTCATAATAAATTACCAGAGGAAGATGCACTGCACTACATCAAACAAATTGGTGAAGCGTTGACAGTAGTTCACAGTCAAGGTTTGATCCATCGGGATATCAAGCCAGCCAATATTATGGTGCGAGTCCGCAATGGGAAGTCGGAAGCTGTGCTGATTGATTTTGGGCTAGCACGAGAATTTGACCACGAACTTACCCAAACTCGCCCGGAGGAGATGGCAGAGGGTTTTTCTGCGCCAGAACTGTACTCTCGAACGGCTAAACGGGGGCCATATACTGATGTTTATTCTCTGGCAGCGACACTATATGTTTTATTAACTGGAAAATTGCCCACCAGTGCGAGAGATCGCAAGTTGTCCAATATTAGCTTAATTCCACCAAAAGATATTAATCCTCAAATTAGCGATCGCGTCAACCAAGCCATTATCGACGGAATGAAGCTAGACCCCGATGCTCGTCCTCAGAATATGCAGGCATGGTTAAATTTATTAGAATTACCGAGCGTTGCTTCTAGCTCAGTGCCAAAATCAGTAGATAAATCCTCGCCGCCAGATTGGAATAAAGTGGCAGCAGTGGCAACACTCGTAAGTGTAGTAATAGGACTCATAGCAGCAATTCCCTCATGGATGCCTGTGATGGAGCGATTGTTTCAGCCTTCGCCAAAACCGTCACCAACTGCTACACCAAATTCTCAGGTTGCACCGTCTGAAACTCCGGTTCCACAAAAGTAGAGGTGTAGTGTACTCGATAAAATCGCTATTTCAAAATTAGTGCATTTATCTAATGGTATTTGATTATGGTTTGGGCAAAAGGGCAAAAGTTACAGAATGGTAAGTACATTATCGAAGGCGAGCTAGGAACAGGCGGCTGTGGTATCACTTATCTAGCCAGGATGGAAAATGGACAACTGGTTGCGATTAAAACTCCCCATCAAAGAACGCAACATAGCTCTAAATCTGAAAAACTATTACAAGATTTCCTAGCAGAAGCGAAACAGCTACAGAAATTTAGGCATCCTCATATAGTGCGTTTTTACGATGTATTCCAAGAGGAATCCCTGTGGTGCATAGTGATGGAATATGTTGCTGGGGAAACTTTGGCGGTTCGTGTTGGCAATCGCGGTGTTATGCCGGAATCTGAAGCATTGCAATATATTTACCAGATTGGTGAGGCACTTAGCGAAGTTCACAAAGATAATGTGTTGCATAGAGATGTTAACCCACGCAACATAATACTGCGCTCCAATTCCTCGGAAGCAGTATTGATTGATTTCGGAATTGCCAGGGAATTTAACCCTGACCAGACGCAGACTCATACAGTAGGATACTCTAATGGCTATGCGCCAATAGAACAGTATCGCAGACGAGATAGACGGGGTGCATATACAGATGTTTATGGTTTAGCAGCAACCCTGTATTTTTTGTTAACAGGAAAAGCACCTATATCTGCCTTTGACAGAGATGACGAAATCAGAAATAGCAAAAAAGATCCATTAGTGTTACCAAAGCAGCTTAATCCGGGAATCAGCAACAGGGTAAATGAGGCCATTCTCAAAGGTATGGGATTCGATCCTAGCGCTCGTCCCCAGTTAATGTATAAATGGCTATCCTTGTTAGAAGTGCCATTACCTTCAGAAGCAATTAATCAATCTCCTAAAATAGAGGCTTATCAAACACCATTGCAGCCAAAACAGACACCAAAATCAGAATTTAAATCTGTTCCCGCTAAAGTTCCTTCTATCCCTCGACCAGCTTCAGTTACTCCTAGCAAAACTTTACCCAAAAAGGAAGCAAAGGAGCCTTTGCTCAGTTATCTACTTCTGAGTGGATGGGGCCTTTTTTTGCTGCCTATTATTTTTATAATTGTTCTACCAAGAATTTACGTGCCACTGGTTCTAGGCATACCTATTTTATTGTTATTCAGCATTGTTAGCTATGTTATTCGTAGCAGAAAAAATAAAATTTTAGCAACAATTAAGGCAATAGGAATCGCTTTATTGTCTTTCGTCGTAGCTAGAACATTGGTTTTTGAACTCAGATTCATTCAAGGTGGTAGTATGTTACCAGTATTAGAAAGTAACGACCGGGTAATTGTAGACAAGCTTATGTACTATTTTTATAGTCCTTCGCGCCAAGACATTATCATATTTTCAGCTACTGAGGCGCAGAAGAAAGCAAACCAACCTGGTGCCCACCTTAGTCGCGTAATTGGTTTACCTGGTGAAAAGATAGAAGTAAAAGGTGGGCAGGTATTTATTAACAATCAGCCACTACAGGAAAATTATGTTGACGAGCCTGCTAGATATGAATATGGCCCTGTGACTGTACCTCCTGATTCTTTTTTTGTGTTAGGTGATAATCGCAACAACAGCTTTGATAGCCACTACTGGGGTTTTGTACCTCGCGATCGTATTATTGGCAAAGTATACGCAACATTTTGGCCTCTTAACCGTATAGGAAATGTTCAATAGTAAAGAATACATTTCTAATGCCTGAAATACCCTATCTACAAATACCTCTGCAAAACTAGGTGCATCTCGCGCAATAAAATCACCAATTGCTTCCAAATCAGCTAAGGCTTCAGTTTTCCAGTTTATTATTGCCATTTTTTAATCCGCTTTTTAGCTTCTGTATGAGAAATAATATCACCTGTCTCGATTTGCTTTAAACCTTGTTCAACTTTGTACAAAAAGTAAAGGCGTTCCATCACTTCCTCAAAAGTAACGTCCGGCGACATTTCCTCTACCACCTTGAGAATTTTATCTTTTACTGTCGTATCTGACATAACTTAAGTATTCTTTGCTCGAACATCTTTAAAATATATCTTAAGCCATATTGATGAAATGTGGTATGAACTGCGTTCGCGAAGCGTGGCGTTAGCCGTATCGCTCTTTTTTCTCTATCATAATAGTGAGTGCGATCGCTTACAATAAAATTATCCCAATACCAGCGATGAACATGACAGAAAAAACATCCACCTTACAAAAAGCAATTGAAGTAGTAGAAGCACTATCTCCCGATGAACAAGCTATCTTAATCGATATCATCGATAAGCGACTCAAACAACAGCGTCGCGAGCAACTATTGCAAGAAGTGGCAGAGTCGGAACGAGATTATGCTTTAGGTAATGTGCGTCGCGGTTCAGTTTCAGATTTATTAGCGGAGTTAGATGATTGAAAAACTTAGTTTGGAGTTCAGCATTTATTCGCGCTTTTAAGCGTTTAGTTCGTCAAAATCCCCAATTACGTTCTGCCATAGAACAAACTTTGCAACAGTTAGCTGAAGATCCATTTAACCCTAGCTTGCGTAGTCATAAACTCAAAGGGGATTTATCCGATAGATGGTCGTGTTCCATCGATTATAGCAATCGTATCCTATTTAAGTTCGTCACAAACCCCGATTCAAATGAAGAAGAAATTTTGTTACTAACGCTTGGTTCTCACGATGATGTGTACTGAAGCAAGCGATTGTTTTGAGTAGGTGCGATCGCTCTTTTTTGTTTAGAATAAAATTGAGTGCGATGGCCTATAATATGATGAAAGAGGTGAACGATGACTACACTACAAACTAAACTACCAACTGACACCTGGGTAGTAGCGAGTTGGGATGAATTCATCCAGATAAGTGAAAATCCCGCTTATCAAAAAGCCAAGTGCTACTACCACAACGGACAAATGAGGATTGAAACTATGGGAGTTGGGCCAAATCACGCCAAAGATCATGGAATTATTTTTTTGGCAGTTAGCCTATTCTGCATTGCCAAAGCTATCGCTGTTAACGGACTTGATAACTGTAGCTACCGAAAAACTGGTGTGAGAGAAGCACAACCAGATATCTCTTATTATATTGGAGAGCGATCGCCATTAGCACCAACTGGAAGCGCAGTAGTAAATCTCGATAACGTTCCACCACCAGATTTAGCGATTGAAATTGCCGATACAAGTTTAGCTGACGATATAGGTCAGAAACGATTACTTTACGAAGAATTACAAGTTGCTGAATATTGGATAGTAGACGTACAAAACGCTCAAATTATTGCTTTTGCAATTCTCGCCAATAATGGCAGTAGGCGCATTACTCAATCTGAAATTTTACTGGGATTGCCCATTTCTTTGCTAGAGGAAGCTTTACGGCGCAGTCGCAATGATAATCTATCGCAAGTAGGTGCTTGGTTGTTAGCGCAATTTCAGCAATTATAAACTTAATTGGATTTTGTTACTCCGCTTTTTAGGCTCTTTATCGCAATTTGATAATTCAGTTAGATTGAGTTTTGAGAGAGTTTTTTAGCCGTTTTAACCTTTGCTCTCTGGTATCATGTTCCAACCGAGCAGTTACCTCTTCTAATTGTAACGTTGCTGCTTCAATTGCTAAGCTGCGGCGACGGATGTCAGCAAGGAGTCGCTTAGAAGTTTCTGGATCGGGTATGCTTGGTTTATCGTTCATGGTAGGTTCCACTCACTTTTTACTTCTTGAATGCTGCGCTCCAGTGCAGGAGCTTCTGCTTGAATAGTTTCAATTGACTGCATAACTAAATCTAGCATATCAGAAGAAATAGAGGGTTGAGCGTTAGCAATGCGTAACTGTGCATTAGATAAACGAGAAAACCAGGGGGTAGCGCGTTCTGCCACATTTTTTAGTTCATCGAGGAAAGGAATAGTCTCACTTGTCTCTCCAAAACGTTCAAAAAGATTTGATTCTGCTGCTGTTGCTTCATTAATAATGTCTAACAGTTGCCGTTTCAAATTCCAGATAGTTTCGGCTATTTCAGTAGGTAAATTGGCCATTTGTGCGATGTTAAATGTATCCGTACACCTATTTTAGGGAAAAAGGTGAACTTTCTGCCAGCATTTCCAAAGCTAAGAGAGTCAGTTCAATTGTGGATTCCGGATTACTTGGGTTTGGAGTTGTCATAGTCCTAATTTTCTTTTAGCTTCGTCCCAAGAAATCGTTTCTCCTCTTTCTGCTTGGGCTATACTTTCTTTCAGCCGATTTGCAAACTCGGAATCAGAAAGAATATTAAGTGTTTCTCACAGAGATGTCAGCTGCTCGTAGCTAATAACTGCCATCACAGGTTGACCGTTCTTGGTGACGATCGCGAGATCGTCGCTCAACTCGTCTGGCAACTCTGGCAGTTTTTCTTGCGCTTCACTAATAGTTAAATATTTAGTCATTCTTTAATTTTAGCATTTTTTGACTTAATAGCAATAGTAGGTTCAGAAACTATGAAAGAAACCCGGTTTCTCCGAGCGCACTCAGTTTTACCCCACAATAGTATGTTCAGAAACCGGGTTTCTTCAGATGGGAGCAAAAAAACTTCGGTTTCCCTATGAAAGAAACCCGGTTTCTCCGATATCACTCAGTTTTACCCCACAGGAACAGTTGATTTGACTGACTCGCGATCGTGCAATTTCTTAAACCATTGTCCCAATCTCAAATATTGGTGTTGCCAATCTTCACCGAAGCGGAGGGTGTAATAACCCAGCGCACATAATGCCGCTACATCTGCCGCCGTCCAAGTTTTACCTAATAAGTAAGTAGATGTGGCTAGTTTTTCATCCAAAGGTGGTAAAAGACGATCGATCGCACTTTGATATTTAGCTCGATCTTTGGGATCTGCATTATCGCCTTTCAACTTTTGGTACCACAAAGCGACAGCATTATCTGCCAGAGTATCTCCTATATCTTCCCATTTCCGACACTCAAGGCGCTGTTTGCGATCGCTCGGATAAAAACTCACCTCCGGGTAAGTTTCATCCAAATATTCCACAATCAAAGTAGAATCCCACAGCGTCGTACCATCTTCATCTACCAACACCGGCACCTTGCCAATCGGAGAAACTTGCAGGAATTCCGGCGATTTATTCACAATATCGGTTGCTTTCAGTTCGCAAGGCAGATTCTTCTCTGCTAGCAAGATCCGCACTTTCCTTGCGTAGGGCGATCGCTGTGCGTAGTACAAAACTCTACTCATAAACTTGTTATTTGGTATGGAAATCAACAGTTTTAGAGTTTAGTCTATGCACAGAGCTACGACAATCCCGCTTTCAGATGAGAATCCGGCACCCCCTCCCCGTAGCGGGGAGGGGGCTGGGGGGTGGGGTTCCACATTAGCCGTTTCTGTTCCCCATTCCGTGGCAAGTTCCATGCAACTTGCACAGTAGTTTGGGATTCAAATCCATACCGAAGTAAGAGGTAAAGTCAATTTCCAGCCTTCCCGCTTCAAAATCATCGATGTAACGCTGAATGCTTTGCTTAGTAGATCCGGTGAGTTGCTGAATAGTTGTAGGGTCGATTCCTTGTGCGTAGAGAGACAGCACCAAGTAAGGTTTGCCTTTGCTAATTCTACGCGGTTCGGTGAGATAGCGGTAGGAAAGCATGATATATCGCGGCATTTGGTCGGATGCTTTCGCTTTTTTCAGCGATAGTCCGACTCTTGCCGATCGCCAAATTTGTTGTTGTTCGATCGCATCATTTTCTTGCAGAAACAGAGGACTTTCGCTATCCCAAATTACCTTACTGCCAATCGCCTCATCCAGAGCAGCTACATCATTAAATCCAACTTTTGTCAACAAGTAATCCACGCACAGAGAAGGGCCATCTATGAGAATTCCTTCTGGCGTTTTAATACTGCGAATTAACACCCCAGCATAAGCTTTTCCATCTCCAAAAGTCAGATCCAAACCTTTGAAACTGCCACCTCGGTACATTCCTCTGGTACGGTGGAAGTACCAGCGTCCGAATTCCAGTTGCAAGCGATCGCGATGCGTAAACGGATCTGGGTGTACATCTCCACAATAGTAAAATTCTATTTCCACCAAACGATGAGGTTCATTGCCAACAACCAAATAGCAAACGTTCAAAAGCTGGGACGCTATTCGAGCAAACCAACTTTCGATACTTTCAGCATCACCCAATTTTTCCGGTTTCTGTAGCAAAAAAAGCCAGTTCGACATATCTTGAATTACAGAGAAATTAACCATGAAATTGCAGCGCCCGCCCGGTCTTATTTTTGTTTTAATCACCTTGTTTATAGATGTAATGGGAGTCGGTCTTAGCGCTCCCATTCTTCCCAAACTGATCGCTCAGTTTATCGGTGATGTTTCCACTGCCTCCTATTATTATGGGGCGGTCACGACTACTTACGCCTTGATGTTATTTATCTTCTCACCAATTCAGGGCGCTTTATCCGATCGCTTCGGTCGCAAACCAGTACTGCTATTTTCCCTTTTGGGAACGGGATTAACCTATATCGGCCTAACATTTGCTCCTAGTTTACCGTGGATATTCACCGCACAAATTCTCAACGGTCTAACTGGTGGTAGCGTTGCTGTTGTGTTTGCCTACATTGCCGATATCAGCACTCCCGAAGAACGACCGAAAAACTTTGGTTTAGTAGGAGCTTTCCTCGCTTTGGGATGGGTCGTCGGGCCTGCTTTAGGCGGCTTGTTAGGCGCTTGGGGATTGCGTTTCCCCTTCGCAGTTGCAGCTATTATCACATTTGTGAATATGGTGTACGGAATTATAGTTGTATCCGAATCTCACGCAGTAGAACATCGCCGTCCTTTTTCTTGGACTCGCGCTAACCCAATTGGCTCTCTGTGGTTGTTGCGAAAAAATGCGATCGTCTTTGGTTTGGCAGCAGTTATTCTGTGTACCGATGTCGGTTTGCAATGTTTTGTCAGCACCTGGGTGTTATTTACTACCTACAAGTTTCAATGGCAAACTGTGCAAGTTGGACTGTCAATGGCATTATTAGGAATAATAACGGCAATTGTCCAAGGAGGTTTGATCCGACCGCTGATTTCTCGCTTCGGTTCCAGACGGATAATTATCATCGGACTCACTTTCAGCATTATTGGTTATCTTCTCTATGCTTCTGCCAATGCGGGATGGATGTTATATTGGATTATTGTACTGAATGGTTTTGATTTTACTGTTAAACCGACAGTTCAGGGATTGATTTCTGCACAAGTAAGTCCGCAAGAACAAGGCGCAATTCAAGGTGCTTTGGCTTCTCTGACGGCTTTAGCAACTATTATCGGCCCATTGTTAGCTACTAACTTGTTCGGTTATTTTACTTCCTCACGCACCGTCATTCGTTTACCGGAAATACCTTTTTTCTTGGGTGCGTTTCTATTTGCTGTAGCATTGTCGCTAGCGATCGCTACTTTTTCTAAGGGAAAATCTCAAAATCTTCAAACTCCATAAGCAAATGCAATCATTGTGTTCCAATGCAGCCTAAACTTGTCTTTGGCAATGCCCAAATTGAAGGAGAAAATCGCTGGGGTTGGTTTCTTGGACATTTTATTAACCCAGCCAATGACCCTCGTTCATCTTCTAATTTAGAGGTGAAATGGGGATCTCACAAAGCCGGAGAAGGTAGACGGGAATGGGCGATGAATGCCCAAGCAACTACCCTTTCCATTCTGATTTCGGGACGATTTCGCCTGCAATTTCCGGATACGGAAGTGTTATTATCTCGCCAGGGCGATTATGCACTTTGGTGTCCGGGTGTACCTCATTGTTGGCTAGCTGAGGAGGAGTCTACGATTTTGACAGTTAGATGGCCTTCTTTGCCAGGTGATAGCAAAGCTGTCAGTCATTAAGTGAATGAATTTAAAAACTTTGCCACAGCTTGATTAAAAGCATCTGGTTCCACTAAAAAAGCCCAGTGATTTCCGGGAATCTTTTGCATAGAAAGATTTTTCAAATAAGTTCGGAAAGGCTTTATTTGGAATTCGCTGCGGTTGAGTCCTTGTTCTGGCAATAGTAACAATGTTGCTACTTCCAAAGTTTCCGTTAAACCCGCCACCAGCATCACATCCTCGAACACTTCATTTCGTGCTTGGACAACAAATTTACTGCCCCAAGTTCCATCTTTTTTTTCCTCCATCCCCGCTTTAAACGCCGCCTCTTGTAACGGACTCCAACCTTTATATTGTTTGAGTTGACGCGCTAAATTTTCGGCGGCGGCGTAATTGGGAAACGGCCCCATACATTTGAGGAATGGTAAAACTTTGTAGAAAAATGGAAAAGTCAACTTTGTGAAACTGGGCATTTTGCCGATAAAAAATGGATCGATGATTACCAAGCTGCGAAAACGTTGCGGATGCAGTTTTGCCCAAACGCAAGCCACTTTTGCCATCCAAGAATGGGCAACTACGTGACAGGAAGACCAACCCAATTTATCCATTAGCGCTTCTAGATCTGCGATAATATCGGCACTGCGATAGCCGTTTTCTGGTTTGCTGCTTTCCCCGTGACCTCGGATATCTGGGGCTACACTTTGGTAAGAATTGGCTAAATATTCTGCCAAACTCGTCCAAACTAAGGCGTTATCGGCTAAACCGTGGAGTAACAGCACTGGTTCTCCCTGACCCCACTCCAAATAGGAAAGTTGAATTTGGGGTAAATTGAGAGTTTTGCGTTGTAGATTTAGCTTTGGCATGGTTATTATCTACTTGTTCTATGTACTGGGAATTCAAAACTCAAAAAGTACCGCTAAAAGTAGCGATCGCCAGTGTAATCTGACGCAGTTTTTAAGTGGTAATTCTTCATAGTTAATTGTGGTTTTTTTTCTGCTCTATCGCACTGGCCCATCCTAAAAATTGAAACCTGCTCTGAGTACGCCAACCCAAAGCGGATCGCGATTATTTTCTGGGTTAGTAATCACGAAAAAGCCAGGAGTAATCGACATATATTCATTGACTTGGTGCTTGTAGAAAGCTTCCACAAACCAAGCAGTTTCTTCATCCTCCGGCCCACCTTCCACGCGGTACGCTTGCGGGGGATTCCCTACAGTCAGGACTCCCAAGTTACCTTTTTTGAATAAATCTGGGAAAGCAAAGCTGAGTTTCCAGTTGCGGATATCTGCTGTATCGCCATCGCGACTTCCACCTTCTGCATTAGCTCTGGTGTACATAGCCCAACCTTCTATGCTAAATGCAGGCGCAATCCGCCAATTCCCCACAATTGCAAAGTTATCGGTTGATGTTGCATTTCCTTGAAACGGATTATCGGCTAAAGCGCTACCGACGCTACCGGAAACAAAGCCAGTGTCTTTTCCGGGAAAGTAACTGCGGGTGTAGACTAAACCAATGCCTGCATTAGCGCTGGGTCTGTAAGTTATTTGGGTTCCCGCTACAAATTGTCCGTCGAAGAAACCGGAACCGTGACTGGGATTGCCAGCGTTACCGGCAGAATAATAGCCTGAAAAGTTAAATTTTTTGTTGAAATCGTGGGAAACGCCAACACCAGCACCGTAGCTGGTATAGTAAATAGGCGCATAAGCTCCAAAGCCTGAAAGTGCGCCAACAGCAGGGTCATTGGTATAAGGAGCTAGCGGATCGGCAACATCATCCAGGTTCATATTGTGTGCGGTAATCCAAACCATTGTACGATCGCCTATAGGGAAGCGATATTCAGCTTTATTTAGCAGCACATCGTTGCCGGAATTGCTGCCGAATGTGTTTAAGTTGGTCATGTTGCTGCCACCGCGAGCATCAAACATATTGCCAACTTGGAAGCGAATTCGCAATCGATCTTTGCCGTTGAAACTGGTGAGAAAACTCTGACGTATCCGGTAGCCAAGGGTAGTTTGTTCGTCAAGATCTTCGCCCGTGGCTGCATTTTCTTCGCCAAAAACTTGAGCGGCAGCAATAACTGTTTCGACGCTGTATTTAGTTGTGGCAGAAAACTGATTTGCTTCCAAGGAAGTTATTCGATTTTCCAAAGCATCTACTCGACCCCGCAAGGTGGCAAGTTCGGCTTTAAATTCCTGGGTCAAACGTTGCAAAGTTTCCAAGTCTTCACGAGTAACATTGTCACCGCTACGCGCAATCAGCTGTTCTATTTGCTGCAAACAGGAGTTCAAACCTGCGGCAAATTCGTAGCGAGTTAAGGCGCGGTTTCCCCGGAAGGTGCGATCGGGATAACCTTCGATACAGCCGTAGCGTTCGACTAAATTTCGCACTGCTTCAAAAGCCCAATCTCCCGGAGAAATGTCCTCCAACTGAGAAACGTTGGTGACTTGATTCATGGCATTGTTTCGTGGAGTTCTGACTTGTGTCGGTTCTGCACGGGTGATGCTGGCAATGAGTGATGTGTTGACTAGCGTCAGTAGGCTAATTGGTAAAGTATTTCTCAAAAATTTCTTCACGATTCCTCACACTTTTGTCGATCGAACTTGCTTTTATTACCTTAATTGTCCGAAAATAAGCCAACAAGTCGATAAATAGCTAATTTTTAGCATATTTACTAGAGGATCGCAACATAATCAACTTTTTCCTACTTTTCCTACTTTTCCTACCTCGCGCTTCTAATTAACTTTCAAGGCGCAGCCAATCCAAAATCCAAAATTCTTGCATCGGCTGATTCAAGCAATCTCACGTATAAATGGCGCGATCGCATTCACAAATTCCGCCGTTTCTTCGTAAGGTAAAACATTTCTCCCTCTCATCTTTAGCCCCCGACCTTTTGGCAAACACGCTAAGTAATCTGCCAAACGTTCGTCTGGAGTTTCTTTTTTTCCTTCTTTGCTAATACTCGATGCCTCTTCTCCCATTACTACTAAAGTTGGTTGGGAAATTTGCGCGATCGCATCCTTATAATCCTGTCTCCAAAAACCAGCCAAAAACGCAAACACGGCATGGCGACTCGCAGCATCTTTCGCGCCTTTTGTCAACATATCCAACCATTCGTCATCGACTTTTTCAACTTCAGCAAAAAGTTGCCGAATGGAGAAATTGCGGATAAACTTGCGGCTTCTGGCATATTCAAAAAATCCTCTCCCAACGGGAGAATCGAAGATATTCCAATTTACTTTATGTTTCCAATCGGGAGTGTTATTATTAATCAATCGCCAAGCAGGTGGCCCAGACAATATCAATCCCCGAATCAAATTAGATTCTTTTTCTAACTTCACTAATTCAACTGCTACGGGGAATAACGCACCTTGTACGACTAAAATTACTGGCTTTTGTACTACATTCTGCAAAAAGTGCTGCAACTGTTTTGCCCAATCGATCGGATGATAAGCTACTCGCGGCATATCGCTTTCACCGCATCCCAATAAATCGGGATTGTAGATAGGATTGCGGTGTCCGGCGGCGGATCGTTGGTGACAGAATCTTTGCCAAAAATTGCCGGATAAACCAACGCCGATCGGATGAATCAACAGCAGAGAAATGCGCTCGTTATTATTCTCGTTATAAACTTCGTAAGCGCAGCGATAATTCTTCCAAGTGTAAAACTGGGTTGGTACTTTTTCCGAATCAACAGTTTGCATAGTTATCACCCTTCAAATTTCACGAATCTACGGCAATTGTTTCGTTCCAGTAAATTACGTAGGTTGGGTTGAGGGAACGAAACCCAACATCTATGTTAGTATTGTTGGGTTTCGCTATCGCTCAACCCAACCTACAATGTTTGGTTCCAATTGCCACCACCGTTATTATCCCACTTTACCCCATCAGTGAAAGCAAAGTGCAAGGAATTTGCTGTCGCGGGTAATGCGATCGTCGTTTCCCAAAAGCCATCATCCCGCTTCAGCATTACATTATTTGATAGCATCAGCCAAGCACTTCGTCAACAAATTGTCGCATTTTGTCATAGTGAGAACCTCTCCAGAAAACTTGCTTGCAATCTTGGCCGGAATGAAATTCATCTACGCTTTCCCTGACCTTTGGCGGGATTTGTTCGAGAATGGTTTCTTTGGCAATTGGTGCTAATAAACCATTGCAAGTGATACATCTTTTAAAGGGATTGACTGCTTTTTTGAGGTCGAAACGTTTGATGACTTCGATTAGTTGTTTGTGGGGATTGGTTTGGCGAACGTAATAGCCGTAAGTTACGATACTGCGCTTTAGCAATCCGGTATCGCGAGTGAGGATAATTCGCTTTTCGCGACTGGAAATTTCGGCTAATTCTTCATCATCGTAATCGTTTCTGTACAGGGTATCGAAACCCAACATTCGCAACGAGGATGCTAGCTTTCCTAAGTGAACGTCAAGCACAAAACAAGGTGTACTTAACGGTTCTGGTTGCACAGAAACACTGTAGGTATTATTAATTAATTCGGAAATAGGATAAACGTTTATTTCGTCGCCATCTTGCAAGAGGTAAGAAAAGTCTACAGATTCGTCGTTGACGAGAATTAGGGCAACTTCAGGATGGGGGACGCCTTGGGATTCGATCGCATCTTTGATGGATGGCGAATCTTCCAATACAATGCTATATTTTACGTTTCTTTTATTTGTAGGCAGAAAGAAATTTAATTCAGCATGAAAATGAAAATTAACTGTTGTCATAATTCGATTTGAGATTTGAGATAGTAGGTTGGGTTGAGCGAGTGCGAAACCCAACAATTGCTGTGTGTGGGTTGGGTTTCGTGACCTCAACCCAACCTACTTGATTTAAACGCTATCGGTGATGCTACTGAAATTAAATTGTTTTACCCGTACTGCTGGCACCACACTATTGTTATAGCGTTGCGCGGTACTAATATCATCGATATCGCGCAACATTTCCGGCAAATTCTGGTTAAAGCGGAAGTTTTTAATCGGATAAGCAATCTCACCGTTTTCTATCCAGAATGTACCATCGCGAGTCATACCTGTCACGTCTAACGAACGTGGGTTCACATATTGTACGTACCAAGCACGACTTACCAAAACGCCTCGTTCTGTTTGGGCAACTAAATCTGCTAAACTTTTATCGGAACCGGACATCACAAAAGGAAACATAGCACCAGTCGGTTCTTTGCTTTGTTGCATCGCCCAATAGCGACTGTAAGATAATGCTTTGGGAACGCCATCTTTGATGATTTCCAAGTAGTTATTATTCAAACCATCAACAAAAAATGTGCTGCTTTGTAAGAGGGGATGCGCCGGATTTCGCTGCACTTGAATTAGCGGGCTAAACATTGCTTCGCCCAAACGATTGCCAGCGGGTTTGCCTTGTTCGTCGCTGCGGGACATAAAGGAACGCCCTTCATCCGCCGCCCTCGCATCTAAACTCCACATTACCCAACTTAGTAAATAGCCAAAAGCAGGTACATCGAAGATGACCGGATATTTTTCCGGATTTATTTCGCGAGGTTGACGCGATTTTATTGCCCGTTCGATTAACTGTTCTGTTAAAGTTTCAAAGGGCAAAGAATTGATGGCAAAACCAGTGCGATCGCCCCAACTCGAACCGTCATCAATCCTAGCAGTAAAGCTAAAATTTGCCTCTGTGCCTTTATTGCAAGCACGCAAACCTTTGGAATTGCCGATCGCTCTCAGATAAGCGTCGGTACTCAGCGTACCGGAACCGTTAACGCCTGCTTTTGCGCTCAACGCACACACGCGCTGGACAATTTGTCCTCTTTCTAAAGGTGAAAGATTGGCAGTCGCTTCATCAAAAGCTGGCGTGCGCTGTTCGTAGTTTTGGGGTTCTAAAAGTGGCACCCATTCCGGATCTTCGGGCGCAATTTTGGCGAGTTCTTCGGAACGGCGAAGCGTGGATGCGATCGCATCTGCATCTAAATCGGTTGTAGAACTAGACGCGCTCTTTTTGCCGAAATAACTGGTGATGCTGAGATTAAACTCTGTGCGGCTAATGTTCTGAGTAATTTGATTTTCGGAATAACGACTGAGGGATTCAGATTTATTGCTAATACTGACAAAAACTCCCTCAGCTTCAGATTTTTTGATGACTGAATCGATCAGGGATAAAGCTCGGTCTTCAGTCAAAAGAGTTGATGCTGTTGCTATAGTCATGTCGATTTTAGATTTAGGATTTTAGATTTAGGATTGGCGATCGGTTTTGTGGTGGGCGATGCCCACTACTTGTCAGGAAACGGCGAATCCTTTGCCTTTCTCTTTTTTGCGCTCGCTAAAGTCGTAGACAAAGAAAAACGAAGGAACTTCATCTAAAACAGAAAGTGCCAAAACAGGAACTTTGTCAGGCCAATTAAACTGCTCTAGCGCTGGTTTTGCTGCTGACCAAAGCACGTCGCCAGTACCCTTACTGAAAGTTTCCTTAATTGCTTTTTCGCAATCTTCGGCTGGGATATAGTTACAATCTGTTGTGTCTTTTTTGCCTTTGTCAACCATTCCTACCATGCCAGCCCCATATTCTTTGACTAACTCCACAATTGCCGAATACATACGTTTGTGATTGCTTTGCACGATCTTTCGGTAAACGTTGGCTTTAGTGCTGCGGGGGCTGACTGTGACTGCGAGAATACCTTGTTTTTCTGTGGGAAACACGACTATATCGTCAACGTCAAAATCGACATTTAACAGATTCACGATGCACCTCCAATGTGGATATTTCGCACGCGCACGGGCACGCAAGCATGGGTCATTTCTGCAACTTGCATCGGTTCGCCTTTTCCACACATATTAGTGCCGCATTGTTGACGTTCGGAAGCAGGGCCAACTGCATCGACGCTATTCCAAAAATCAGTAGTCATGGAGTGGTAAGTGACATCTTTTAACATTCCCACTACTTGGCCTTTTTCTACTTTCCAAAAAGCATCGCCACCGAATTGGAAATTGCGTCTTTGTTGGTCGATCGAAAAACTGCCAATCCCGTCAATTAAAATGCCTTCTTCGGTATCGGCAATCATCTGTTCTAAACTAGCAGTATGAGAACCGCCATCTGCACCGGGTTCTAATCCTAAATTGGGGATACGCACCATCGGTACGCTAGACCAACTATCGGCGAAGGCGCAACCGTTGCTGCTGCCACGACCGAGGCGATATGCTGTTTCGCGATCGGTGAGATAATCTACTAAAATGCCATCTTTGACAACGTACCAATCTTGGGCGGGAACGCCTTCATCATCGTAACCGACTGTACTCCGTCCACCCGGTTGGGTGCGATCGCATTTAAAATTCACCCAAGGTGCAGCATATTGCAATTTGCCCAATTTCTCGGTAGTCGCAAAACTGGTGCCGGCAAAGTTAGCTTCGTAACCGTAAACTCGGTCTAGTTCGGTAGGATGTCCGACAGATTCGTGAATGGTTAACCACACATTAGTCGGTTTGAGAATCAGCGTTGTACTAATGCCAGATGGACCTTTTGGTGCGTGGACTTTTTCGATCGCTTCTTCTGCAACCCGATCTAATTGGTTTAGCAAATCTTGGCTATCGATATATTCGTATCCTTTATTTAAAGGCGGACGTTCGTAATTGCGACTTTGGGCATCGCCGTTGGCAATAGCAGTGCAACCGAATCCCGGATAGCTGCGATAAATTGTTTGTTGGATTAAAGAACCTTCTGTAGAAGCAAAGGTTTTCTCTTCCCGTCTAAATCGGAGAAAAGAAAATGCTTTTTTAATAGTGTGGGATGGGCGTCCCCGCCCGTCTCCCCAACTAAGCAGTCGATCGTTGATGTGCAACAAAAGTTCTGCTTTCTCGCTAATCGGTATGGAAAAAGGATCGATTTCGATCGGCGTAATGTAGCTATCCCGGTAAGCTTGTACGGGTACTAACCGCACTTTTGTCTGTTGAGTCAGGCGACTGGCTTTGGCAATTTCGATCGCCAGATCGACTATTCTTTCCACTTCCGCTGGAGTTCGATCGTGACTGGCGGCGAAACCCCACGCACCATCCAGCAGTACGCGCACTCCAAATCCGGAACTAACATTATCGGAGAGGTTTGCCAAAGAGCGATCGCGTGCGTTGAGGTTCTGCGAACGATAGGTGCCCAAGCGCACATCCCCGTACTCGCAACCAGCACGGGAAATCCTGTCAATCGCTAGTGTAGCAAGGTCAGTGGTGGTAATGGGAGCGATCGCCTGTGTCATAACAAGTCCTACGCTAGATGAAAAATCTATTGTAGCGACTTTTCTCAGCCAACAGTTAAAAGTTAAAACACCCGATTCAAACTTAACTGATTTTTTGCCATTTTTTGATTTTTAATACATATATTGAAACTTATAATTTTTCGATAATCGCCTTTTATTAATTTCTTTTTTTTCTGGCCATTCTGATATATTTTAGCTATAATATTCCTCAATTATTGGTTGCCAGGATACTCAAATTACGAAAATAAAACCTACGCATAATATCTGAATGTAGAGTAAATGTATCAATTAACCCTACTAGGTATAGCAACCGCCAGGGCGGTTAGGGCATCCTAAAACGCCAGAACCAATTCACAGCAAGCATTTCAATGAGTGACTTTTGACTTTTGCTATATAGTCTTTTTCAAACTGGCTGCATAATTCCTGAAACACTTACGTAATTAAGCGGTATTACGGACAGTAGGCCACAAACTTAGCTCAGTATCCACGCAGTTCTCACCGTCTTTGGTATGAAACAGGAGATACTCCACAAGTCTGATTGTTATAGCAACAGTTTCATGTTTCAATGTATATTAAATAAGTGTTGCTATTTTTTTAACAAACCTTGACGGCAAAAAATAAAGGTATAATCTTACACAGCATACCGAGCTGTCAAACGGAAGCGGGTGCATCTACCGAAGGTGACTGGAGGATTGCTAAATTAGACGTGGAGCTAGCTTTCAACACTAACTAACAACTAATGCTAATGCTATCTGAAGCCACCTAGTCTTGAGACAAAATGAAATTGCCGGTCAATCTCAGGCGCAAGCGTCTGCAATTAAACCGTGCGAGGTCAACTTAAAGTCAGAGTTATGCAAAATAGCCCGCCCCGCATTTTACTCGTGGATGACGAGCCCAATAATATTCGCTTATTGCAAGCGTTATTGCAGTCAGAAGGGTACATTACCCTAGCTGCGTCTTGTGGACTCGAAGCACTGGAAAAAATCGAGCAATCGCCTCCAGACATCGTTCTGCTAGATGTCATGATGCCGGATATGAATGGTTTTGAGGTCTGCAAGCAATTACGGGCAGATCCGAAGTACCAAACGCTACCGATAATTTTCCTGACAGCTTTGGATGACGACTCCTCCAGATTGCGCGGATTGGAGTTGATGGGAGATGACTATTTAACTAAGCCGATTAAAAGTCAGTTACTGCTAACTAAAATAGCTAGCATTTGGCGGCTTCAGCAAATGCGATCGCAACAAATCCAGCAACAAGTTAGCGAACAACTAAAAGCAAAAAGCAAACTACAACTCTACGCTGCTTGGAACATCAATCAAGCGCTTTCAGAAAAATTGCGGCTGTTTGTGCCCGATCAATATCTCCGTCGCATTGCGCCAGGGGGCGTAGAATCGATTCAGTTGGGTAATGCTAAAGAAGAAGAGATTACTATTTTGTTCTGCGATATTCGCGGCTTTACAACTATTTCAGAATTCCAGCCAGCCAGCGAAACTTTTAATTGGCTCAATGCTTTCTTTACGCAGATGAACTCTTGCGTCATTGCCCATAACGGGTTTATCGATAAATATTTGGGCGATGCGCTAATGGTAGTTTTCGATCGTCCCGAACACCACGCTCAAGATGCTCTAAATGCAGCGTTAATGATGCAAGAAAGCTTGAATGAATTTAATGACGATCGCGCTCGATATAACTTAGAGCAACCGATCAAAATTGGTATCGGCATTCATTCCGGTAAGGCAGTGATTGGTGCCTTGGGTGCTGACTCCCGCTTGGACTCCACCGTCATAGGCGATGTCGTGAATACAGCGGCGCGATTGGAAGAATTGACCAAACATTATCACTGTGAGATTATTGTCAGCGAAGCAGCCATCGCCCAGTTAACTCAACCAGAATTATTTCATCTGCGCTGGATCGATCGCGTTATCCCTCGCGGCAAACAACAAGAGCAAGATATCTACGAAGTTCTGCCAATTGTAACCCAGCCGGAAAAGGGGAGAGAGGGAGAAAAAGAGCTAGTTGTTTGACACACTCCGCTCTGTAAACTTATGTGTATCTCTGCATTAAAAAATTATAAGATTCCTCGGTTTGCGCCATCGATATGTTAGAACATAAAAATCTTGCCGCTCCTGCTTGAAACTGCAACAAAGCGGCAATATTTACTCATCCGATCCCAAATACAGGAGTGGCCTGGGATGATAATTTGGGGAAAATATTTACTAACTAAATATCTTGGCTATGTTGCTGATTTTTGTCCAATTTGCAGAGATATAAGAAACTGCCGTTTATTGCAAATGGCTCTAGTGAATCATATATATTTTATCCCCATTGGAAGGAAAGAGATAGTCGCCTACAGAGGCATTTGCCAACAATGTGGCTACGCGATAAACACAGACTTGCATAAATATCAGACAGTAGTCAAATCATCCACTTATGAATTGCCTAACTTGCTCCGAGAAACTTTTCCAAACATAACAGAATATTATGCCGATCGACTGGAATTAGAAAAGCAACTTAAGCGTGACGGCGGTGCATTTATGCCCAGAGAGGAACGTATAAATTTAATCCTAGAACCGTTCTTACTTATGGAGCGAGACGTAGGGGAAAATTTGTTAGGAGAAACAAAATTTGAAAATTTGGGTATAAACAGTTATATCAGTTTAGGACTAGCAATTACATTTTTGCTTTTTGCCTGCATATTCCTAAACCTAACAATAATATTCTTCCTCCTGAGCTTGGGAGCTTTTATATACTGGCTGTATCAACTTTTCACCTATAAAAGTAGGTGGGTAGAAGCAAAAATATATCCAAAGTTAGTTAGAGCCTTGAAAGTTATCAGACCATCAAAAGAAGAACTTAGTGAATGTCTGAAAAGACTTTCACCCCGGATGTATCATATCTCCAAATTTGTCAAAGTCGAGCGACTGCATACCCAACTTACACAATCACCTTTTCAACCAAAAGTATTATAAAACATGAAACCCTATCAACCGAGCAACAAAGTACCGAGTGCTGCATTTAAATGGCTGCTGTTATCCTCAGTAATAGGAGGTTTAGCCATTGGCGGAATTACCTTTGCCGTATCGCGCCTAGTTTATTTAGTTCTCCTATTCCCCGCACTCATGGGATTGGCGAGTGGTATGGTGAGTGCTAATGCTGTACGCGGAGGAAAAGTCAGAAATCCCTTAATTGCCAGTGCCTTTGCTGCTTTAACCGGACTGATAGTTTATGGCACCGTTCAAGCAGGAGAATACTTAACCTTTAAGCAAGAAGCATCCAGAGAAATTAGCAAAGAATTAGGACAAGTCGATAACGCCATTGCTGACAAAATGATTGACGCCTACTTAAATCAAGAAACAGGAGCCACAGGTTTCTGGGGATTTATGAAGTACAGCGCCAAACAAGGAGTTAAAATAGGCAAATTCGGTACAGAAGGCACTAAACTCGACGAAACTTTTACTTGGGTTTACTGGTTAATAGAATTAGCGATAATCGATGGCATAGCAATTGCTTTAGCTTACTTTGCTGCCCAACAACCATTCTGCGAGAGTTGCAATGGATGGTACAGCGAGAAAGAGCGCGTCGGAAATGTGGAAGGTCTTTCGTCCGAAAACTTTTTGGATTTGGTAAAAAAAGAGAATTTTATCCAAGCAGGTCAACTAATTAATCCAGCGAAAGATATCCCGGTTCCCAGTTTAGAAGTCCACCTTCAGAATTGCCCAACCTGCAAAATAAGCGGCTCCATGCTAACAGTAAGTCAGGCATCTTTAAATTCAAAAGGCAATTTAGAATTTAAAGAATCTTTGCAAGGAATGATTTCTCCCAGCCAAAAATCTTATCTGCTGAACAACGTTAAAAGCGAAACACAAACCGAACCAGAAAATAGCTGAAGTTGGTCAACGCGATCGATCGCATCATCCCATTTTTATATCAATATGCAACAAATATAAAGTGCGTCAGACTCGATCGATTAGTAATACAGAACAACTTTAACCTCTGACGCAACCTAAAAGATACTTTCCATTCTTGTGGGGTGGGCGTCCCGCCCGCCCAATTATCAGCCCTTGCCGAAGATTAATAATATCTTCTAAACTCATTAGTCAGGCGTATGCGTAAGCGTTGAACTCGTTGGTATTGACTGCGAGGCCCAGAAACAAACACCATCACACTCTCACCTGACGGCGCACAAATTAAATAGGCAGAAAGATTGCCAAATCGCCCGAAAGCAGCAGCTCGTCTGCGAATACCAGTTTGAGTCGCTCTTTGACTTCTCAAAAAATCAACACCATTCTCCAAACAATCTCTTTGATTGGCATAGCTTTGAGCGGCACTCATTCGGCTACCCTCCTCAAGGCTATAAATATGAATCCACTCGCTCAAATCACTCGTAGTTGAATCTGCCAAAGCTGGCGTTGATAAATTCAGCAATCCCATACTTAAAATCGTTGCCATAGCTGGCAACCAATTTGCTTTGTTTTTAAGCTTAATTCCGTTGGACATAGATAGAGGAAAAACCTGGTAACTAATCTTTGGTTAAACAACGCTGTCAATATATTCACAACACGCCACCAGTTTTCCGGAAAGATGAGCTCGCTGTCAATCGAATTCCCATTTGGGCAAATTAATTAGGTTTGCTTATATCAGTATCCCCCTTAGATCCAGCTTTATAAATAGCATCCAGCCGCTCTTTTACAGCCGGAGGAATAGCCGTAAAATAGATATGAAAACTGCCATCCCCCGCCGATTTATCTAAAACCTTCGCATAAATATCTTCGCTAACTTCCTCGCTGTCCGGTGTTAATAAATTCATCTTAATATTAGTTAATGCTGGTGGCACAAAGCCCGATTCTTCCTCAGAACGTACTTCCGCACCTTTGGCCGAAAGCTTGACGAAACTTCCCTTAAACGCGGTATCGCCGATATTCTTACCATCCAAAACGGCGTATTGCATGGAAATTTCTTCAGTAAGGCGAACAAATACTTCTTCTTCTTTAGGCAAGAAAAGATTGTATTCCCCAGCAATACCCCCCACTTCATAGATAGTGATGGGCTGTTTAACTCCTTTCGGCGTTACCTGCTTTTCTCCATCGATTTTCACGATATTTTCTACATCTTTAAAAGTCGATTCGGAAATTAGAATTTGACCGACTGTTGTATAAGATTCGATGCGATAAGTTAAGTTTACCTGACTGCCAACTACACCGTACTTAGTGCGTTTGTAAGAACCGATATTTCCCACCACAACTTCCCCCGTGTTAATGCCAATACCCATTTGCAGGGGAGGTAAATCCAACTCGTTCATCTTTTTGTTAACAGCGCCCATTGCCAACTGCATATCTACCGCGCAAGCAACCGCCCTTTTCGGATCGTCTTCTCTGGTAATAGGCGCACCGAAAAGAACCAAAATTCCATCGCCCATGAACTCATCAATAGTTCCTTTGTACTTGGTAATTACATCTGCCATAGATTCCAGATAGATGTTGAGTATTTTCACCACTTCTTCTGGAGATAAACGTTCTGATAAAGCTGTAAATCCTCTTAAATCGGAAGTCAGTATAGTAATTTTTCGCCTTTCGCCACCGAGTTTCATTCCTTCCGGATTTTCTAACAAATTAGCTACGATCGCATCAGTTAAATAACGCCCAAAAGTTTCGCGAATTTCTCCAGCGGTGCGAGCGATATAAGCAGTAATAACAATAGAAGCACCAGTTAACGATAAAAACGGTGGCACCACAGGCAACCACCACGCTCCCAAAAAAGCCGCATAGGTGCTAGCCAGCAAAGCAATTACTGCGACGATATAAGCAGCAAATCCTCTCAAAAATGAGGAGGCAGACTTGGATTCACCTGCATATCGCAAACTCCAATTCAGAGTAGCACCTACTCCTGCCCAAAACAAAATCCACAGCCATTCTACAGGTTGCGGCCAACTTTTGAAAAGCGGACGCCCTTCGAGGGCAGCACTGAGAATTTGACTGATAAAATGGGCATCAATTTCTACTCCTGGCATATGATGGGGAGTGTAGTGCAAACCGCCGCTGTAAGGAGTTAAAACTAAATCTTCAAAAGCCTCGCTAACAGAACCGATTAAAACGATCCGATCCCTTCCCCATTCTGGCGGTACGCGGTTTTGTAGAACATCTGCCATCGAAACCATATTGAAATTTTTGAAATTTTTACTGATCTTTCGATAGTTCAATATAGTCTGGTATCCCATAATATCATCGGCGTCTTCATAGCCGCCGTCATTTTTATCAAATGGTGCAAATACCGCCTTACCCAAGCGAAATCTCATCTCGTCAACTTTCTGGAGATAAATACCTTCCATTTCCAAATAACGAACAGCCAAATCTAAGCTCAAACTGGGGAGAATTTCCCCAGTTTTCATAGTTACGGAGAGAAAGCCGCGCCGCACTCTCATATCCGCATCAAAGATGTGCTTACTCGCGCTCATTTGTGCTTTCGCTCTTAATTGGTCTGGCGGCACAACAGTGGGTTCCATTTCCCGCACTGACATTTTCTTGACAGCAACCATGTTGGGGGTAGATGCGATCGTCTGCCGTAATTCCTCGTTACCTTCCGCTTCGATTAAATGACGGTGAATATTCAAACCAATAGCTCGCGGCTGATGTTCTTTCAGCTTTTCTATCAACTGGAGTAAGTCGCGACTTTCTACATAACAGCAATCTTCCACATCTGTTTCATCAATAGTGACGATCGCAATCCTGTCGTCAGCAGATTCCTCCGGACGCAGACGCATATATTGATCGAAAGCTGACAGTTCGGAAGGCTGCAACAAACACAACCAGCGCATTAGCAACACCAGTCCCGTCATCGAAGGTGTAGTAACTAAAACCGCCCGCCATTCCCAAACAAACCGTTTTAAATTTGCCCACATATAAAAACCACTTCTTAGACTTTTATCTGGGTTTAATCTTGATACCGGGACTGGCAAAAGTATCGCTCAACAACCCAATCCCCGTCAGGGTAGTATTGGGACGTACTGCTGGCTGTACGGAAGGGTTGAGAGGATAACTTCTGCCATTAAATCGCATCAGCCTGTATCCCGGTGTAACACCGCCGCCACCTACCATAAACACCAAATTTTTCCAGCCAGACGTGCGTTGAGGTGTGACTAAAATTGGCGGGTTAACCAGGGTATGCTTGGATAATAACTGATAATCTTGTCCAACGGTAGTATAAATCAGTGCGTTGCAGCCTCCCGAACCGCAGACGTAAGAACCAACCAGATACACCACTACTTCTGGTTGATTGTCACCGTTAAGGTCGATTCGGTTATAGTAATAGCGCAAGTAGTTTTCCGGATCTGTCGGTGTGTAGTCTGTAAGAAAATCTCGCAAAATGGCGCGTTCCAGTTTTGCATCTGGGGCTGTTTCGGAAGTGCGATACTCGATATTGCCCACCCTCACGCCGCCGATCGAATTTAGCCGCAAAGATGGTTCGCCTGAGTTTGCCGAAATGGTAAACTGTACTAAAGCAGCAGTACATAAGGCGATCGCACCTATTCTAATTTGTCTGATTTTGTACCAATTCATCTTTGCTATCTTGTTTGCCTGTAAGAGTAGAAATCGATTGAGATTTGGCTAAATCGATCGCATCCATGACAATTGGTGACTGGCTTATGGTAACCTGGGATTCAGGCAGCTTATGTGCGAAAGGCCAACCCGATCGCTTATCGTAGTTAGATGCGATCGCCAAACACAATCCACCCACAATAAACACCGGTAATGGCAGCGATAACTGTTTCATCCATTGAAACAGTTGCGCCAACACAAACAAAAGTATAAAACTGGCCAACCATATCCTCATTTTTACACCTCAATGCTCCCACAATTCTAACAGCAGCTTAATCACAATTAATGACGCCAAATAATTTGTAACTCGACAATATGCCTTACAGTCAATTCACTACGATATCTGCGGTTAAATTTTCACCACAGATGAAAACAGATAAACACAGATAAACACAGATGTGAGCGCAATTTTTTTCGCTACCGATGCAACCGGACTTGATATTACACTCAAACGTGCTGATTTCAATCGCTATCGCTGTAGGGGTAATTCACGAATTACCCCACAGCTAAAGTCTTATGGAAGTTAAACTAGGAGTCTAAGCTTCGTCTGATTTTTTGAGGGAGATAGATTCTGTGGCAGAGGTAACGCCTGAAATCAAGCAGCGAGTTCAGCAATTGCGGCAAAAAGTCCAGGAAGCAAGTTATGCGTACTACGTCCTGGATAACCCAATTATGGAGGATGCCGTATACGATCGCCTCTACCGCGAACTGCAAGAACTGGAAAACCAGTATCCAGAAGTGATAACGGCAGATAGCCCGACTCAGCGCGTGGGAGAACGGGCTGCTACACATTTTACTGCCGTAAAACACAACGTTCCCCTCTACAGTTTGGAAAATGCCTTTAATATTCAGGAATTTGCCACTTGGCAAGAACGTTGGCGGCGTGGAATCACAGGCGGGACGCCTGCGCCACAAACCAACAATGTTGAATACGTTTGCGAACTCAAAATAGACGGTTCTGCACTCGCCCTAACCTACGAAAATGGCATACTCTTAAGAGGCGCAACCAGAGGCGACGGCATTACAGGCGAAGAAATTACCCAAAATATCAAGACAATTCGCTCAATTCCCCTGAAACTGAACTTAGAAAACTCACCACCCCGCGTGGAAGTGCGCGGCGAGGCGTTTTTGGGCTTACAAGTATTTGAACAAATCAATCGGGAACGCGAAAAAGCTGGCGAACAGTTATTTGCCAATCCCCGCAACGCCGCAGCTGGAACTTTGCGCCAATTAGATTCTCGCATTGTGGCAAAGCGGCGATTGGATTTCTTTGCCTACACCCTGCATATTCCCGGTAGAGATGATACTAAGGACGGGCAAGATGCCCATCCCACAAGAGATGATACTAAGGACGGGCAAGATGCCCATCCCACAAGAGATGATACCAAGGACGGGCAAGATGCCCATCCCACAAGAGATTTTCAAACTCAGTGGGAATCTTTGGAAAAGTTAGAAAAAATGGGTTTCCGCGTCAATCCCAATCGCAAAATCTGTCGTTCGTTAGATGAAGTTCGGCAATATTACGAGTATTGGGATACGGAACGAGTGAATTTACCCTACATGACAGATGGCGTAGTGGTAAAGCTAAATTCGCTCAAACTTCAGGAACAACTCGGTTTTACTCAGAAATTTCCCCGTTGGGCGGTGGCGTTGAAATACGCAGCAGAAGAAGCGCCGACGCGGGTGGAATATATCAGCGTGAATGTGGGAAGGACGGGGGCGCTGACACCATTGGCGGAACTTACGCCCGTACAATTGGCGGGGACGACAGTTTCGCGGGCTACCCTACACAATATTGATTATGTGCGATCGCTCGATATCCGCATTGGCGATACCGTAATTGTCCACAAAGCCGGCGAAATCATCCCAGAAGTAGTACGAGTTCTCGCGGAACTTCGCCCATCCGGTACAAAACCATTTGAAATGCCCACCCATTGCCCCGTCTGCAACCAGCCCGTGGTAAAGTTGCAAACTGAGGCAGTCACGCGCTGCGTCAATACTTCTTGTCCGGCAATTCTCAAAGGTTCCCTAGTTCATTGGGCGAGTCGCGATGCTTTGGATATCAACGGTTTAGGTGAAAAATTAGTGCAGCAGATGGTAGATAGAAACGTCGTGCAATCTGTTGCAGATTTGTACGATTTAACCACACCAAAATTGATGTCTTTAGAAAGAATGGGCAACAAATTAGCTGAAAAATTGGTGAATGCAATTGCCCAATCCAAAACCCAACCTTGGTCTAGAGTACTATACGGTTTGGGTATTCGTCACGTTGGCAGCGTCAACGCCCAAACTTTAACGCAAAAATTCACAAACGTTGACCAATTAGCGGAAGCTTCCGCAGCTTCTATTGAATCAGTTTACGGCATCGGCCCGGAAATTGCCCAATCAGTTTTTCAGTGGTTCCGAGTTCCTGCAAATCAAACATTAATTAACAGATTAAAAGCTGCTGGTTTGCAACTGGCAAATTTAATACCAAAGGACGGGCAAGATGCCCATCCCACAAGAAAATTGTCTTTAGCAGGCAAAACTTTTGTGATTACCGGAACATTGCCCACCCTAAAACGAGATGAAGCGAAAGAACTGATTCAAAATGCTGGTGGGAAAGTCACAGGTTCTGTCAGTTCCAAAACCGACTACTTAGTTGTGGGCGAAGATGCCGGTTCCAAACTACAAAAAGCTGAAGAATTAGGCATCACCCAATTGTCGGAAGCCGAACTTTTGCAAATGTTGGAAAATTAACTGTAGGGTGGGCATTGCCCACCACTTTTGGAAATTTTGAAAGATTAAACCACGAAGACGCGAAGGGCGCGAAGGAAAGATAATTTATGAGTTCCAATGTTATAGAACAATCACCCATCGCATTGATGGCAGAACAGCGGGTAGTTTTATATGGTGTCAAATTTTAGATTTACGATTCCCATAAATCCAAAATCTAAACTCTAAAATCTAAAATCTAAAATCACATAATGCGACTTCATCAAAGTTCTGGTAACTGGCGTTTAGGCTTAGCGCTATCGCTTTTAACGGTTTTTCTCTGGGGAATTCTACCCATTGCGCTTGCGGTAACGGTGCAAGCGCTTGATGCTTATACCCTCACCTGGTTTCGCTTTTTGGTGGCTTTTGCACTGCTGGGTGCGTATTTAGCTGCACGTCAGCAATTACCGCCTCTGGAAAAATTGCGAAGATTACCTCTGCAATTGCTAGGTATTGCCGTTGTTTATTTGGCAATTAATTACTTGCTTTTCTTGCAAGGTTTGGCATACACTTCGCCATCTCACGCAGAAGTTTTGATTCAACTTGCCCCTGTTTTAATGGGTTTAGGTGGCATATTTGTTTTCAAGGAACGTTACACCCCGCGTCAATGGATAGGCTTGAGTGTTTTGACTTTAGGATTGGTTCTTTTCTTCAACGAACAATTGCGAGTTTTCATCGCCGAACCGACTAAATATCTGTTGGGCAGCGGCATGGTTGTAGTTGGGGCAATAACTTGGGCTGTTTATGCTATGGCACAAAAACAATTGCTGCAAAAATTGCCTTCTTCTCACATCATGCTGCTGATTTATGGGTGCTGTGCTTTAGTGTTTACCCCTGCAACTTCGCCACCGCAGTTGTTAACTCTCAGCCCATTACATTGGGGAATGCTGATTTTTTGTGCGTTGAATACTGTTTTTGCTTACGGTGCTTTTGCTGAGTCTTTGGAACACTGGGAAGCATCAAAAGTAAGTGCGGTTTTGGCTTTAGCACCCCTGGTTACTTTAGTCTCGATGTCGGCTGTGTCGTTATTTTTTCCTAACTTAGTTGCACCGGAAAAGCTGACAGGTTTGGCGGTTTTCGGAGCGATTTTGGTAGTAGGTGGATCGATCGCGATCGCACTTGGCAAAAGTCGTAAGTAAAAGGGCAAATTAGATTCGGGGATCGACCCGAATCTTCCCTTTGCATGGCATCGCATATTATGGCTTAATCAAATATCGTTCCGATTTGCGATAGTTATCAATTACAGTTTTATTATGCAAATTGAGACGTGCGATCGCCGCAACTAACGGTAAACCCGTTCCAGCCAAAGCCAGCAGCACAAATGGATTAAATAACCCATCTATAAATTCCGTTCCAAAACTCATACCTAATCCTGCTGTGAGAATAGAAATTATGGCAGCCAATTTCATCGGGAATTTTCTCTCCAGATGATTTTTGACCACAACTCCCCCCAAACCACCCACTATTAACCCCAGAAAAAATCCACCAATCACATCAACTTCAGACCCCATTACAGGCAGGAAGCCAACTATACTTGCCAGACCGCCTATCATGCCTATTATCCTTTTTAACAGATCTGTATAAGAAAACGCCGCCGCTACTCCGCCACTGCTTCCAACTCCTAACCCAAGGATTAGTATTAACCAATTAGTTATGCCATTATGTCCTATTAAAGCCGCCGCAGCCAAACCGCCAAAGCCAGCAATTACAAACAGCATAGCTAGAGAAAGTAGGGGCAGTTTGAGAGTTCTCAGAGGAGCAGTTTGAACTTTAATGACTAAAGAGTGGGTTTCTGGTGAAGAATTCGTGTGCAATAAAAGCTGGCGTTCGTAAACTTTATCTGCAATTAATTTGCCAGTATCAACGGTAATTTTGCAATCCGATCGATTCCCATTAAAACTGGGTGGAGCGAAACTTATCCAAGGATGAGAATCTGTGCGGCGACGCGGCTCGCGACTGGAGGGTGCAACTGACCATTTACCTTGCAGAATTGTATCTAAATTCGAGTTAGTAACGGTGATTGTTTGAGTCAATTTTTCGCCTGGGTTAGCTGCTTTAAATTCCACGGTAGATGCGCTAAAGCTCACTTCTGCTATAGCTATAGCATTAATTGGCTTGAGCGCTTTTAATGCAACTGCCGCTTTCGAGTAACGGTTTTCCGGGGATGCTTCCACCATTTTTTCTAGCCACTCGATCCACCGCAGGCTAATTCCGGAAAGTAGATGCTGAAAATTAATTTGCTTCTTGTTATCGATTAAAGTATGAATTTCCGTTGATTTTCTGTTAGTCAGCAAGCAAATCAGGGTGGCTCCCAGTCCATAAATATCCCTAGCTTCTGCTCGCTTGCGATCGTCTGACTGTTCCGGAGGCAGAAACCCAGATTTACTGGCACCTATTTTAGTTAAGTTAAAATCTACTAAATAAACATTAAACCCCTCGTCAATTAAAATATTTTCTGGCTTGATGTTATCATGAATTACTGGGGGATTCTGTTGGTGCAAATATACCAAAATTTCTAAAACTGCAACGCCTATCCGCTTGATTTTATCGGGTGACAAATTGGGCGATTCAGCTAAGGATTTTGCCTGTTTATATGACTGCACCAGGCAAAACCCGTCGCCTGTCGGAAAGGAATCTAAATAACGCGGGATACTGGGATGATTGAGGCCGCGCAGCAGTTGAATTTGTGGCTGACAAGTCTGGTAATCAAAAGTTATAACCTCAGCTTTTCTTAACAAAAATCGCTTTAATATAACTAGCTGATTAGTGGCGTTATCCTTGCCCAAATACGTGATTTTAGTATTTTCTCGATTTCGTCCTAGCTCTCGGATTGGCTGATAGCGGTTGCGGGACGGACGCGGGCTAGAAGAATCTGGCGAATTATTCATGGGATTTGGTGTAGAGGTTGTTAGTGCTGAGTGTTAAATTTTATAATTCCCATCAAAGCGTTTAGAGCGATCGCCCTCTCTATCTAAATATAGGTAAAACGATATAGACCTCGACGTTTAGCCTATTTTAAGTCACTATGGAGATAGGTTGCTATTAAGATATTGCGATCGCGCAGTCCCCAGCGCTGTGCGGTGTAGCTATTCTTTTCTTTTACCCTTTCTGACAGATCATCCGGCTTTTTATGGCTGAAAATTCCGTCGTCAAACGCCCCAGTCTGCATCAGGTGATAGATTCTACCAAAAAACCGCTCAACTGGGTGGGCATCTTATTAGGATTTTGGCTGCTTCCCACTGTTGCGGCGACTCCGAGTGCTGACGCAGCAGAGCGAGTTTATCTTTCCTACGACATCTTGGAACGATCGATTTCAGTTAATTCTTTGGAAGCTTATGCCATTCAAGGCAGAATTGAGGACGATTTAGCACCATACGTTCAGTATGCCAAACCGGAACAGCAGCAGCAGTTACGCAATCTTCTGTTGAGGCGATTGGATGTTGGCCCAGTGCCTGTTTCTCAGTTTCTCTATACGCCGCAAGCAGAAGTTTTACTGCAACGTCTCGGACAAGTAATCAAAACCGATTCCGGTCAGCCAGGATACCGTGCCATTCGCGCCTCGCTGATTTTAGCATCAGCCGATCGACGCGGTTTGACTCTGCTGAATGTGCTACGCAAATTTCCTACTCCCGGCGTGAGGATCGACTTGGCACGCGGTCTAGAAATTGCCAACGAACTCTCAACAATATTCGATCGAACTGAAAGAGCGATCGCATTTGTTTCGCATAAATCTGCCGCCGCTGCTTCCTCCGATCGGGTGAATTTCTCTGCACTTCCTCCTTTAGATAGACCGGGCTCTTTAACCTGGCGAAAAGAAACTCTCAGGCTGAACGATCGCAGTCGCGGTCGCCAATTTAATGCAGATATTTACATCCCTCTTTCTCCTCAAAGAACGCCTTTAAATACTCCCGCTAAGCTAATTGTAATTTCTCACGGTGTCGGTTCCGATCGCCAAACTTTTGCCTATTTAGCCCAGCATTTAGCTTCCTATGGATTCGCCGTAGCCGTACCGGAACATCCCGGTAGCAATGCCCAACAATTGCAGGATTTACTCAGGGGTAGAGCGAATGAAGTATCCGAACCGATCGAATTTATTAATCGACCCTTGGATATCAAGTTTATGCTCGATGAATTGGAGGGTTTATCTCAAAAAGATCCGGCTTTCCAAGGTCTGATAAATATGCGAGAAGTTGGTATAATCGGTCAATCTTTTGGCGGTTATACTGCGCTAGTTTTATCAGGCGCTACGCTTAACTTTCCCAAACTGCAAAAAGATTGCGCTGCTATTAATAACTCCTGGAATACATCCCTTTTACTCCAGTGTCGCGCACTGCAATTAGGAACATCCCTGCATAATTTGCAGGATGACAGAATCAAAGCTGCGATCGCGATCAACCCAGTAACTAGCAGCATCTTGGGGCCAACCGGTCTTAGCCAGATCAAAACTCCAGTAATGATTATTTCCGGTAGCGCCGATACCGTCGCACCCGCTTTGTCAGAACAAATTCAACCTTTCACCTGGCTAACTACCCCAAACAAGTATCTCGTCGTCATGAAAAATGGCACACATTTTTCCACTCTCGCACCCACAGAGTCAGACCTACCACTTCCCGAATCTGTGCTTGGCCCAGACCTGGCTTTAGCACGTCGTTATACCAAGGTTTTGAGTTTGGCTTTTTTTCAATCTTATGTTTCCAATCTGTCAGAATATCAACCCTATTTGAGTGCATCTTATGTGGAAAAGCTGGGGCGGGAACCTCTCCCTCTCAGTTTTTTGCGATCTCTTTCTTCCGATGAGTTAACAGCGGCGCTTCAGCGTCCTACAACACAAGCAACTGGTTCGCCTAAACGTTAGTTAATCTGCTGCGAAGAGAGGTAATTGTTTTAACGCAAAGGAACGCAGAGGTAATCGCAAAGAAACGCAGAGAAAGAACTGAATTTTTCTTTCAATTCTCAAACTATAAAGAGCAAGTGGCTTTCTTATGGCAGTGCTGATATTAAAAAATATTAGGATTAAATTGTGCAAGGTTTTCTCAACTTAAACAAACCATTTGGTATTACTTCCCACGACTGCGTAGCGCGAGTGCGACGCCTTTTGCGCCTCAAGCGCGTGGGACACGGCGGCACTTTAGACCCCGCAGCTACGGGCGTTTTACCCATCGCCTTGGGTAAGGCAACTCGCCTGTTACAATATTTGCAGCCAGATAAAGCATATCAAGCAACAATTAGATTGGGATTGACTACCAATACTGATGATTTGCAGGGAGAAATTCTCACTTCTCAAGCGGTAACAGGATTGAGTTTGGCGGAAGTCAAAGCAGCACTCCAGCAATTTGAAGGAAAAATTCAACAAGTACCTCCCAATTACAGTGCAATTCAAGTTCAAGGTAAACGTTTGTACGACTTAGCGCGTGCGGGAGAAACTATTGAAGTTTCCGCTAGACCTGTGGAGGTTTATAAAATAGAAATATTGGCATGGCGAAGTGGGGAATTTCCAGAATTGGATGTGGCGATCGCTTGTGGCCCAGGTACTTATATTAGATCGATCGCACGCGATTTAGGTGCAGTTTTACAAACTGGCGGAACACTTGCTGCTTTAATTCGCACTGAAAGTTGCGGTTTAAGCTTATCCGATAGTTTGACTTTTGAACAATTGGAGAAACAGCTACAGGAAGGAACCTTTAATCCCATTCCCCCAGCAGCAGCTTTGTCACATTTAAAACCTATTATGCTATCGACAACAGATGCAAAAGCTTGGTGTCAAGGCAAACGCATTCCTTTAACAGAAGTTCCACCGGAATATTCAAAAGAGGAAGTTTTGCGGATCGATCGCGAAGACAAACACTTTTTGGGAATTGGTCGTTTGGTTTACTCAGATCCAGATCTGTTACTGATTCCCCAGATGGTATTCGAGGCGATGTAGACAAATATCAATGCAAAAAATCGTACTTTTTCTGGATATTGACGGGGTAATTAATGTGCCAGAAGTTTACTCGTCAGAATTTATTAGTTGCTATCAGAGATTCGATTTATACGGTTCTCCGGTTCCACTAGCGAGACAATTTCTGCAAGCAGTCGATCGATCTGAGTCGATTAAACCTTTCTGGATGTCTAAGGGTTGGCGCAAACACGCTACCGTCTGGAATCAGTGGGCGCAAACTCGCCCTTGGCGCGTCGCATATCCAATCTCTTTCGTGCAAATGAGAGAAGTTATGGCAAAGCATCCAGGAATTCCTCTAGATGAGGTAGAAGATGGCAAAACTCTAGCTGCCATTTGGCATAGTGGAAATGTCGATCGAGTAGTATGGATTGAAGACGGTTTCCCAGAATCCGCTATACTTTGGGCTAAGCTAGATAATCGGGTGATGCTGATTAGTACCCTGCATGAATGCGATCGAACCCAAATCGGAATTAATGCCGGAAACATCAATCAAATTTTGGCAGCGCTGAACCTAAAACTTGACTAAACTAGAACATACCACTAAATTTGCTAGCCTAGAAACATATAAAAATAGCTAACTTAGAGGCAAAAAATGAGCAGAGAAGACGCCAAAGCAATATTTAGTGAATTGAAAACCCAAGTCATCATCTTAGGCGGCATCGCCGCCTTCATGTGGTGCTTAGAAATTGTCGATCTCTTCTTTCTTAGAGGAGCGCTGAATATTTATGGTATAATGCCGCGCACCGAAATTGGTTTGCGCGGCATTTTATTCGCTCCATTTCTGCACGGAGATTTGTTTCACCTAGCAGCTAATACCCTACCTTTCCTCACCTTGGGTTGGTTGATTATGCTGCGAGAAACCAGAGATTTTTTTATAGTTTCCGGCATCACAATGCTTGTCAGCGGACTTGGTGTTTGGCTAACTGCCCCATCAAATTCTGTTCACATCGGTGCTAGCGGGTTAATTTTTGGCTACCTGGGATTTTTGTTGCTGCGAGGTTTCTTTGAACGCAGCTTTGTATCTATTGCGCTGTCGTTAATTGTGGGCTTCTTCTACGGCGGCGCAATTTGGGGGGTTTTGCCATCCCATCCGGCAATATCGTGGCAGGGACACTTATTTGGATTTATCGGCGGTGCGATCGCAGCTCGCCTCCTGTCGAAGCCCAAGCGATCGTACAACGCCTAAAATTAACCTGCTGATTGACTTGGGGACACATCCGCAGGTCGATCGTTTTCTTGAGGAGAAGGAGCAATTTCTCCAGCCACAGTTTGCACTTGAAAAAGGAAGTTAGAAGCGCGGATTTTATCAAAAGTTGCTTTGATAAAAGCAGCGATCGGTACAGCTACCAGCAGCCCCAAGGCTCCGCCAAGCTTAACTCCAATATCCAAAGAAATCAACATCCACACCGGATTTAAACCGGTCAGTTCGCCCACAATGCGCGGCCCCAAGACATTCTCGACGATCTGATTGATTATTACCGCCAACACTAAAAACTTGACTCCTAACCAAACCTTTTGCAGTGCCAGCAAAAAGCTTACCAAAACAATCACAACCGTACCGCCAAATGGGATCAAGCTGCCGGCACCAATCCCAAATCCAAATAACTGAGCTACAGGCACACCTAAAATCAATAGATTTGCCGTTTGACCGATCGCAATTATGATTGCCAGAGTAACTTGACCGGCAATGTAACGCTCGAAATTCTGCGGTAAATATTGTCGAATTTGACTGCCCCACTGGGCGGGTAACCAGCTTAAAATGCCATTCCAAAGACTGTCACCTTTTAAAACCAGAAAGATGACGAAGACCAGCGTCAAGAAAACATTAACAATACTGCCGATCGCACTGAAAACCAAGCCGATCAGTTGACCCGTCAAAGAACGCAACACGCTAGTTAATTTTTCGATCAACTGATTTAAGTTGGTATTGAGATCGATCGGCAACTGTTGTGCAATTGCCCAAGTTTGCAGGGCTTGTAGTTGCTGCTGACCAGACTTGAGCCACTCCGGCAACCGAATTGCCAATTCATTCGCCTGCCGTATAATCACAGGCACCACAAATAGTACCAGGGTGGCTAAAAACAGCACAAAAACTAGCAGTACCAATATGGCAGCCCAGCTTCGCTTTAACCCTCTCTCTTGAAGGAATCGGATTGGATAGTCTAGCAAAAAGGCAATCAAAGTGGCTGCAATTAAAGTGCTGACCAAAGGCTGTAGCTCTCTAGCTAACTTTAGCAGCAGCCAGCCATTCAGATAGATGATGGGAAAGGTTAAGCCGATAGTGAACTGACGGGGGAGTTTGTTGAGGGACTTGAGCATAGGCTTTCTGCCAACAGTTTAAGATCGGACAATTCTGTCTCTTCTCTAGATTACGGTGGCGTTGTGCCCATAATTTCACCAACCTCTCGATCCGACGCCTTCTGCCCCTATCCCCTTCTTACCCTATTCCCGACGCCCTAGTCCCTAACCCCTAGCCCCTATCCCTCATCTCTCTGGGATGATGGGGACGGCAGGGGTTACCCCAGCAAACCTGTCCTGTAGGCAAGTTGCGAAACACACTGCTGCGGGCACCCACAACAGCATTAGCGCCTATTTTCACTCCTGGCCCGATAAAGCAATCAGTCGCCACCCAAACACCGTTACCGATTTCGATACTCTTCGTTATGAGGGCAAAAGCTGGGTCTTGAATGTCGTGATTGCCGGTACAAAGATAAGTTTTTTGGGAAATAATGCTGTGGCGACCGATGCTAATGCGATCGAGACTGTAAAAAACAACGTCATCTCCAATCCAGCTGTAATCCCCAATTTCGACTTTCCACGGATAGGTAAAACGCGCTGTCGGTCGGATGACGACGCCTTTGCCAATTTTAGCGCCAAACAGCCGCAGCAAAGCCGCTCGCGGCACGTGCAGGTTGTGGGGAGTCAGGGTAAATGCGATCGCTTGCACCAACCACCAAAGCAACACATACCAACCCGGACGACCGCGATCGAATCCAGATTGGTTGTATTTGCGTAGATCGATCCAAGGCTGTCCATCCAGCAGAGGTAATTCAGTCTCACTGCTTAGATACGATCCAGAAGTAGCCCTGTCAGAACTGAAGTCAGGAGTAGCAGGCGTCATAGTTTCATCTTCAAAGCATCGCGAGCGAACAATTAACAAATAACTTTGTCGGCAATAGCGGTAATTGAATTTCTGTTTAATTACTTTTAGGGAACTGCGACACCTCTTGAGCAGAGTTAACCGACTTAGGCGAAACGTTTAAATGACCGCCAAAACGCCGTAACTCATAAAGTTTTATCCCTATTTGATACTCGTACTGACTCATTAATCTCGCATAAATGTACCCTGCTCTACCATCTAAAAATCCGAGTTGAATAATGTAAGTAATCATAAATCTCAGTGCGGGTTTAAAAGGTAACCAGACCCAAACTTTTCTGAGAAAGCGCTTGCGTTGCACCGGATTGCGGATGATTCTGATAAATCTATTTAATCGCTCGCTATCGTCATTAATCGTTTCCAAATCGTCCTTGCCCATTAAAAAATTAAGATAGAGGCGAGCTTCCCAATTGGAATAGCGATTGTGTCGTTCCAGCCATTGGTAGATATCCCGAAAATCTATATGCAGCATATCGTTTTTGAGATATCCCACCTGACCTTTGAGGATAACGTGTTCGTGAACTTCGTTATCGCCGGTATTGGGAACATCTTCTGTTTTCAGATTTTCGTAGCGGCCTTTTTCGTGTTTCAACAAACGCAAATTCCAGTCTGGATATCTGCCGCCGTAACGAATCCATTGACCTAGAAAATATACTCGCCGGTTAATGTAATAGCCGTTATAATCGGGATTTTGAATAGCTGCGGCAATCTCTGACCAAAGTTCTGGGGTAATGCGTTCGTCGCAATCAACAATTAGTACCCACTCATTATGGAAAGGTAAATTGTCCAGAGCCCAGTTTTTCTTTTTAGGCCAACGACCGTTAAAGTAGAACTGAACTACTTTAGCTCCATAGCTTTCGGCAATTTCGACGCTGCGATCGCTGCTTTGGGAATCCACTACAAAGACTTCATCTGCCAGTGCCACGCTTTCCAGACAGGCAGGCAAATTAGCTTCTTCGTTTTTGGCGGGAATCAAAACAGAAACTGGTATTTTAGATGGTGTAGCAGTCATGATACAAAGTTATAATGGTAGGTTGACCTTTAGAAGTGAGTCAGTTTCGTCGCGCTCTTTTGAAATATAAACTCTTCATCTATAACAACTTTTTATCCTCAAAAGCCAGTAATCCAAAACAAGCTATTCAAAGCACCCTGCTAGAGGGAAACGGGTTACCTGGCAGCTTGGCCCGCTAAGATCGCTTAGCCCCTGTAGGTAGTTTTAGCATTCCCTGGATAACAGCACTTAAATATCCAATCTGACCGTATGTATACACTAAATTGTCAAAGCGTTGGGCAGGATCGCCCAAATGCTTTAATGATTTGTACAAACCTCGGATCGATCGTTCCGTTCCCCGTCCCAGTTGACCCACACCAGCGCGACCTGCGATTTCTTCCCGGTAATACTCGCTGATGCCTTGCCACCAGCTGCGGTTGAGAAACCAGCTTTGGTTGAGCCGTTCGGGAGCAACGTTGTGACCTACCAAAGCGTCGGGGATATAGGCTACCTGCCAACCCAGCTTAAGAGCCTGTTCTGTCATCAGCAGTTCTTCGTTAGATAACAATTTTTTACCAACTCGACCCAGGTTAACATTGAATCCGCCGATCCGCTCCAGGAAAGTACGGCGAATAGAATAGTTCAAGCCTCTGGGAGTAAGGCCGGGGTTTTGGATATAAACAACATTATCGCCCAAGTCATAAGCTCCCAAATTTCCCGCCAAACCTTCAGAAAGCCAAGGCGGGGGTGTATAACCCAATGGCCAAATCAGAGTGACTTTACCACCGGCAATTGCCAGTTTTTCGTTATCTCGATAAGCTGCGTACAGGACGCTCAGCCAGTGGGGGCTAGCCACAGCATCATCATCGAGATAGACGAGAATTTGGCCGCTAGCTGCCTGGGCACCTGTATTGCGTGCGACGGATAAACCGGTAACGGGTTCGTATATGTATTTCACTCCCGATCGCGACTCTACAACAGCGCGGGTGCGATCGCTCGACGCATTATCCACCACCACTATTTCAAAATCCCCGAAATCCTGTGCCAGCAAGCTATCAATGGCAGCGCCCAAATAGCTATCTCGATTGTGAGTGCAAATAATGGCAGAAATTAAAGGCATAAACTCAGTCACCTATGTTTCGATCGAAAATATCCCCGTCGGCTGGATATCACAGTGTTTGGATATGACCTTGTACAACAGTGAGAACCTCAGCTAGTTCAGTCAGATGAGTTTCTAATTCCTGCTTGCGAGCGAGCAGATTTTGCAACTTTTGATACCGTGCGATCGCCAAACTAACGCTGGGCACTTCCTCTGGCGGACAGGGACGAGACAGCAGCTTGCCGTCGGCATTCCGATTTACTAGACGATATCGACCAGCGTTACGATTTTGGGATGGGGAATGAGAAACTCGCCCTCTCCCTTTTTGACTTCGCTCTAGAGTCGGCGCTGCTATCGGTATTTGAGCGGACTCCGACTCCAACCAACCTTCGATTATCGGCCCTTCCAAATAAATATCTTGAATTTGCCGCAAGATTTGTCGTAATTCACTCTGCCATCGCGCCACCACCGTTTCCATTTCCTTGAGCAGGTTCATTGCCAAGTAGGGGTTAATGCCGTTGCGGTGGCTGGTAAATCTGGGCGATTTTATTTTGGGTAGCGCGGGTGTCTTTCTCGCTTGCTTTTGTGGCAGGGATACAGATTCTACGGATCGATCGCTTGGGATGGGTTGGTGGGTAGTTAGCGACTGCGATTTCCCACTATCAGTCCGATCTCCCGACTTCAAGGGTGGCTGCTTGTCTTTTGAGACGCTTTGTGCTGCCTGCTGGTGCAATGTCGGCTCCATCTTTTGTAACTCTGGTTTCATAGTAGCCATGAGACCGATTGGGTAAAATCCAAGCTAGAGAAGTAATTTTCTCTGTTAGCCTACCTGAAAAATCCGATTGAAGGTTATATACCGCACGATAAATCAAGATCCAGATCTTTGTTCGCGTTCAATTTTTGGATCGGCTCTTAGTGTAGGGTAGGCAGTGCCGACTCTACACGATATCTATCATGACAGAAGCGCAAAAGCGAGTAATTTTGGTGACAGGCCCTGCACGGTCTGGTAAAAGTGAATGGGCGGAAACTTTGGCCCAAAAGTCCGGCAAATCCGTTATCTATGTAGCTACCGCACAGGTCGATCGCACTGACTCGGAGTGGCAGCATCGCATCCAACAACACCAGTACCGACGCCCTTCTGATTGGCTGACTCTGGAAGTGCCAGTCCAGTTGGGGACAACTATTGGCGAGGCGACGGAGACGAGTTGCCTGTTAGTAGATTCTTTGGGAACTTGGGTGGCTAACCTCCTGGATCGAGATGCCGCGTCCTGGGAGAACACCATAAAAGAGTTGCTGCAATATATAAATAATTGTACCTGCGATGCCATCTTTGTAGCGGAAGAAACTGGTTGGGGTGTGGTTCCTGCGTACTCCTCCGGTCGGGAGTTCCGCGATCGTCTCGGTGTCCTGGTGCGTAGAGTCAGTGCGATCGCCGATCCAGTTTATTTAGTCACCGGGGGTTATGTTTTGAACTTGAGCGTTTTGGGCGATCGTCTCCCATCCTAGAGATCCAACTAGATCGGTAGAGCGATCGAGCCAAAAACATCGATATTCTTCTCTAGGGGCGCGATCGTCCTCTGGCTAACCATTCCTAACTCCTAATTTATGATTGGAGATAGATGACCGATAAACGTTAACATACGTTTACCAGGGTAAAAGTAATCCTTTTGTCGCTCTCGCAATCACCCACTAGCAGGAAACCCCTGTAGGAAAACAGAGATTACATTGAGAATAAGTTCTTTTATGCAATATGGGATCGACAACTCCCTGGATGCTACCGAGGGAGCGGTTAAATTTATGGCTTCGGCAAATGAAATCAGGCAATATCTTGCTTATTGGTTTCAGTTAGGCAAGAAATTAATCATTAAGAACGGTCAGTCAGCGCTACTTCCTAAAAAGGTGATTGTAGGCGATCGCTACAGCGATGAATTTGAGGAATGTTGGCAACAAATCCTTTCTGCCGATTCAGGCGACTGCTACTTAGAAGGGACAAACGAAACGATTAGCCAACTGCTGACGGCTCAGTGGGAAATGAATAGCTGTGCTCGCTGTTCTATGCCTGTTCCCGTGCGGAAAGTTGGGATGCCGCCGCTAGCCTGTCCTTGTTTCGATCTAGCTGGCTGGCCTAATACAGACGCACCTTCACCTCGATCGCCCATTGATACTCAGGCACATCTGAGTCAAATTCGCGATCGGCTATTAAAAAACAAATAAAACTTTAAAGCACATCAGAAAATAAATTTAAAATGGCAAATTTCAAATTTTTGATTTAAAAATTTACAATTTGTTACTTTAAATTTACAATTGTTTTTATTTACGGCGAGGTACATCATAAGTTAGGAAGTCATAAGCCATTTCTGTATTCGGAAAAATCGCCCGCGCTTCCAATAACAAATCATTCAGTTGCAGATCGTTTCCAGGTGCATAGCGGGGACTAAAATGAGTCATAATCAAAAGTTTTGCACCCGCTCCCAAAGCAACTTGTGCTGCCATTGTTGATGTAGAATGCAATCTCTCAAAAGCAAGCTGAGCATCTTGGTGGGCAAAAGTAGCTTCGTGAATTAACACATCCGCATCCTGCGCTAATTCCACAGCACCATCGCAATAAACTGTGTCGGTACAATAAACAAATTTGCGCCCAATTTCGGTTGGCCCGCACAAAGATGCACCATTAATTTGACGCCCATCTGCCAGCGTAACTTGTTCTCCCCGTTTGAGCCTACCGTAAATAGGGCCTGGGGGAATCCCCAATTCAGCAGCTTTTTCCACATTAAAACTCCCTGGTCGGTCTTTTTCCATTACCCGATAACCGAAAGCTGTAACGCGATGCTTCAGAGGGCCGCAAAATACAGTAAATTCCTCATCTTCATAAATAAGTCCAGGTTGAACCGTATGTACCTTAAGGGGAAAAGAAAGATGAGTATAAGAGTAACGCTCGCAAGCTCGCAGGTATTCATTTAGACCGGGTGGCCCGTAAATATCGATTCTAGTGGGATGACCGGCCAAACCGTAAGTTGCCAAAAGACCCATCAAACCAAAAATATGGTCGCCATGCAGGTGAGTAATAAAAATGCGAGTAAGTTGGCTGATTTTGAGGTCGCTTCGCAGCAGTTGGTGCTGAGTGCCTTCACCGCAATCAAACAACCAAAATTCTGCCCGCTGAGGCAGGCGCAAGGCAACGCTAGAAACATTGCGCGATCGCGTCGGTACACCGGAGCTTGTGCCCAAAAAAGTAATCTGCACGGGCTTTTAGTTAACCTTATCCAAATTTCAATCACATCTCTATTGACATATTAGCTTTTGAAAAAACTTTTTCTTTACCAATGACCTGAATTGCGTTATGCTATTGGACTGTTCGGGCGCTGCCAGCAATACCTATACTTGTAACCTCATTTAGCAGCCGTGTGAGGAGGTTTTTAGCAAAATGATGCCTGTAAGTTTGCTCATGGAGCTTATTTCCACAAAACTAAACCAGTCCATGCCGCAAAAAAGGCCAAAGCTCTGGCTATCGGTGTTATTCTGGATCGCGCTCGTTGCTCCCGCACAAGCGGCTTTGGAACTGCGAGTCGCCATTGAAGAAAATGTCAGCCAGGTCAAAGTCGGCAGCTCCACCAAAGCAATTGTCCGCGATGCCGCCGGTCAGCCGCTGGGAGAAATTGCTCCTATGAATGCGTTCCAAGCTCAGGCAAGCGGCAACGGAGTAGCATTGGATCGGTGGCGTTCCAGCTCGGTCTGGATTGAACCCCAAAATAACGGCTACGTTTGGATAGGAGATCGCTGGTATCGTGGACGCACGCGGGTTGTGTTCGCAAATAATGGTTTGACTGCGATCAACTACGTCGATCTGGAAAAGTATCTCTACAGCGTGTTAGGTGGGGAAGTATACCCTAATTGGCCTCTAGAAGCTCTCAAAGCTCAAGCAGTCGCCGCCCGCACCTACGCACTTTACCAGCGGCAAACCAGGGGTAACAGCATCTACGATTTGGGGGATACGATCGCGTGGCAGGTTTATAAAGGTGTAGAAAGTGAAGCCCCATCCCTCTACTCCGCAGTCGATAGCACCGCAGGTCAAGTGCTGACCTATAACGGCAAGATTATTCTGGCAGCATTCCACTCCTCTTCTGGAGGACATACCGAAAACGTCGAAAATGTCTGGTCAGACAACCTGCCCTATCTGCGCGGCGTTCCGGACTTCGATGGCAATACTCCTGAAGCCCAATGGGTGAAAACTATTTCCCGCGAGGAACTCAGCCGCCGCATCGATGGTGTCGGCAACGTGCTGTCCATGACACCGGAACGCACTTCCCCAGTCGGACGCATCATCACCATGAAAATTATCGGCGATCGGGGAGCGCGAACGATCAGCGGCCCTGCTCTGCGGAGGGCATTGGATCTGAGAAGCACCTGGTTCACCGTCACCCCTGACGGCGAAAAGTCCCTACCCAGCTCTTTCCGAATACAGGGGCGCGGTTACGGTCACGGTCTCGGTTTGAGTCAGTGGGGAGCTTACAGTATGGCTCGCCAGGGTGCTAACTACCAGCAAATTGTGCGTCACTATTACCAGGGTACGACTCTAGGCAAAATTAAAGTAGTGAACTAATTAAATTGGCTAAATAATTAAAAGTTCTGCCTTTTTAAGGTTTAATTATTTAGCCGTCTCTGCCATTCGTCATCAATCTGGTCTTTACGTTCTATCTCCTGTTCGAGCAAATCTGTTTCGGTCGTATAAGCCAAATCTTGACGATCGATAATTGTTTCGGCGGCGAATTGGCGAGCGTAGGCAATTTTTTGCTGTAAATCGGCACTGGGTTGGTTCAGTTGCATAACTCTTGCTTGGCGCTGTTGATTGCGGAAGGCAATCTTGCCGTTGCGCCATTGAATCCAAAAATAGCGGATAAAAGGTACAGCCAGGAAAGCAATACCGTAACCCAGCAACAGCCAGTAAATTGATTGAACAAGGGCAACAAGTCCGCCCAATTTGGCCGCAATTGTTCCACCAGCCAACAGGTTTCCTAATACCAAAGCGCCTACCAAATTCAAGGCACCCAGTCCGGCTGAGAGGATAATTTGTCCGGAACTGGCAGCGCTGAAGCGCCAGGGTAACTCTTGCAGGTATGGCGGTACTACCTGGGGATGGTGCTGGGCTGCCGTTACCTGCAAATCGGGGAAGCGATAGACGATCTGTCCATCGGGGCTGACTTCGGGAAGCCCGTTGAATCGAGCCAGTACAGGCAACATATAATCTTCGTATTCTCGCGAATATCCCGACCCAATATTATCTAAATAGGGAGCAATTTGTTCTGCGACCACTGCTCCCCCGTTGTTGCGGATCGCTGTGGCGATTTCTTGCCAGCGGCGTTCTTCTAAATTGGCATTGGGATTGCCATCACCGAATAGGAACGAGAAAACGGCTTCCAGAAAATTCATCTGGGGTTTTTCTCGCCGCCGATATTGGTACTGGGGACTGTCGTAGTCGGGATAGAAAACCCAAAACCAATCTGGGCCAAACCAATAGTAAGGGATAAAGATTGTACCCCCGCCAGAGTCGCTGCTGCGGGAATCATTGCTGTCGCGGCTGGAATTAAGGGTAGTGAGGATAATGGCGATCGCGACAAAAATGAGTACGATCGATGTCAGCAAAACTAGCCCGAAACTAATGCGGATTAGATAAAACAATATTTTCCAGGTTTTTTGCCACCATTCTTGTAGCCGCAACCGCAAAAACTTGTTTCGCAAAATCGTCCGGAAATTTTCAGGAAACTGGTAAACAATTTCTCCCGATTCTGCCACTTGCAAATGTGCGCCGGCGTCGGACGCTAGGGCTAGCAATCCTTGCTGGGCCACATTTAAATCCTTACCTGCCTTTGCCGCCACATCCCCTACAGTCACGCGGTAATGCAGCTGTTCGACAGCTTGCATAATGCTGGGATTTGCAGCCATATTTTCCCTCGACGGAATTGAGCTTCTATTTTTAGTATAAATTTATCTAAATTTCCAGATGGGAAAGCCGGTAACACTACCCGATCTGGTCTTAAGTCGCAACAATCGATGGGTAGGGCTTATCCCAGAAAATTTTGAGATATTAGAGTGAATGTCAAATTTGACAACTGCTCCAGACGCAAAGCGTTCTGAGCGGATTTGCGATCGCTCCCTCCTCACACCCTCCTCAGAGTGTAGTTTTATATGAATTGGATGATCCAGCATGGGCGGAAAATCTTGAAAAGCTTATCCCACCTATTTACGGCTGAACTTTTGCGGGCGGGGGACAAACCTCTGTCGATCGGTTCGATCGTCACGCTGATTTTGTTAGCTTTGGCTGTCTTTTTCATTTCCAGAGCGCTAGGCGAGTGGATGAAGCGCGGACTCCTAGTGCGCTTGAAACTAGATAGGGGAAGTCGAGAAGCCATCTCTACTGTCATCAGCTATTTCCTCTCTGCTTTGGGTGGTTTGATTGTGCTGCAAACCGCAGGCATAAATCTCAGTTCTCTGGCTGTATTAGCTGGAGTTTTGGGAATTGGATTTGGTTTTGGGCTACAAAATTTAGCCAGTAATTTTATCAGCGGACTGACCCTCCTTGTGGAACAACCGATTAAAGTCGGGGATTTTGTTGAGGTGGAAGGGTTATTGGGAACTGTGGAAAACATTTCTATCCGTTCTACGATTGTCCGTACTATCGATGGAGTTTTTGTAATTGTTCCTAATATTCGTTTTGTGGAAAGTTATATTGTTAACTGGACTTATCGCGATCCCAAGTGCTGTATCCATGTCCCGGTCGGAGTTACCTACGGTAGCGATCCAGTATTGGTCACGGAGGCGCTGCTAGCTGCTGCTCGTATGGAATCTGGTGTTTTATCCTATCCATCGCCCAAAGTGTGGTTTAAATGTTTCGGGGAAAGTAGTCTAAATTTTGAATTATTGGTTTGGATAGATCAACCAGCAAATAGCGAACCGATCAAAAGCGCTTTAAACTTTCGGATCGAGCAGGAATTACGTCATCGCCACATCCATATTCCTTTCCCGCAACGGGAACTCTGGATTAGAAATATAGATGAGTTAAACACGCTGATTCATAAAACTAGCGGTACGGAAGTTTCCAATGGCAATGTAGCTTCCCAAAAGACCTCACCGTCAGAAACAACTCATCCATTGTCAAAATCGCCAAATAACTTAACCCTCCGCGAACTGTTGCGGAGGGTTACTTACTTTGAGTCTTGTAGCGATCTCGAACTGCGGCAGTTAATTGAGTATGGGTATCGACAACTTTTTCCGGCAGGACAGATTGTTTGTCAAGAAAATGAACCGGGAGATTCATTTTACATCATTTTGACAGGTTCTGTGGAAGTTTTTTCGCAGCGGGCCGAGAAATATATCGCTACGCTTCACGATGGGGAGTTTTTTGGCGAGATGTCTTTGCTGTTGGGAATTCCCCGCTCAGCGACGGTTCGCACCTTATCGGACACGATACTGTTTGTGGTAGACCGAAATGATTTACAGAAGTTATTAGTAGAGCATCAGGGTTTAGCAGATCAAATTGCCCAAACCCTTTCCGAACGTCAACAGGCGCTGCGAGACTTAGGCTTATCAACGGCAGATGCCTCGCAGGAGACGCCTTTTATCTGGATACGCAAACGCATTCAAAGCCTTTTCGGTATTTGAGCGATCGAGGAACTAGCCTCTAGCTTATCTGCAATTACCTCTGGTGTTTTAAAAATGTTTCGATACAATAAGAGTTAGGTAGGTCTGACCTACACCAAGAAACCATACACCTGTAGCGGTGGAACGATGGCCCTAGCTCTGCTATCGACTCTGAAAATCTTGGATGGTAATGTGTACTACCGTGGGATCGTACTAAACATAGGCATAATTAAAAAAATGCACAGTAACAATTGCAATGTGGTTGGTAAAGCCTATTTATGAACCCACCAAACCTGAGAAAAAGCTTATAACCAAACAGAATGCAACGATCGCAAGGATGGAAGCTGTGCAAAGACTTCAGTCTGTCCACCTGAAAGCGAGGGGGTCTTCAGTGTGATTGCTATATCAAAGCGTCCGACTGGGCGCACTTGGGCGACGATCAGCTTTGCCTCTACCCTCTACCTTTGTCCGATTCTGGATCTGCTCGTGGCCGAAATTCCCGACCAATGGCAGCTAGAAGTTCGACTGGGATTGCAAGAAGCTTTGGTGAATGCTGCCAAGCATGGAAATAAACTCGATCCCAGTAAAACAGTTGTAGTGCGATTTGCAACGATCGCAGATCACTACTGTTGGGTGATCTCCGATCAAGGATCGGGATTTAGCCCCTGTTGTAGGTGCGAGATCGATCCCGACGATCGTTTACCTCCAGATGAGTCAGAATGCGGCAGAGGCTTATATATTCTATACAAAGTGTTTGACCAAGTGAATTGGAACACGGAGGGAACAGAATTGAGCCTCTGCAAGCATATTAAGACTCGTTACAAACTACCTCTATTTCGCTAGGGGCTAGATAATTTTGGATTTTGGATTGAAATTCAATCTGCTGTGCCAAAATTTGAAATCTCTCCAGCTCACCCGATCGCTTAGTGGCGATCGCCATTGTGACCGTGGGTCGGGCATGGAGGAGCCGATATTGAGCGATCGAGCCAGCCGGATGCTTGGTTTAGCCTCAATAGCGCTTCTTCTGGGTTATCTTTGAGCAATAAGACCAGGGCGGCGGCGGCTTGCTCGCTCGCACGCGCTTTGCGGTTAGATTTGAGACGGTGCCAGTCGTTGCTAGAGATGGCAAGCCGTTCCATTAGCGTTTGAGCTAATTCCAGGGTGCTAAATTCATTTAGCCGATCGGATTTAAGAAGTTGTGTCGGTTCGGGCATACTGATAACACATTTGCAATTATCCCTACTCTACTGTTATGAAGCCCGATCGAGAACCGTCGCAGCGATCCCCAAACGAGTCGGCAGACTTTGAACGCGAATTTGTGCAAGGACTTGAGGAAGTTGAGCGATCGCTCCAAGCGCTCAAGGAACGCTACGCTCAAGTACAACAAGATAAACAGCGACAAGCTGAATTAAAACATCGCTACGAGGATGTGCGTCAACAGCAGCGCACAAACCGATCCCCGCAACTTAAAGCCGAATTGCAACAAATTCAACAGCAATTGGAAATCTTAGAAGTTAATCTGGAAAGCAGTCTGTTCTCCTGGAGTAGCCTGAAGGAGCCTTTTTGGATGGCTGTGCGCTTTGCGGGGATCGGGATCGCGATCGGTTGGTTGCTGAAATCTTGCAGCGGTTAGCATTTATGTTTTGGGGATCGCACCTGCTGCTTGCAAAGCTTTCCAACTGCTCCTCGAACAGGTATCGATGTACAAGGGTTTCAGCGATACTTCTTACCCCGTCAGTTAAAAACTAAAGCTAGTCCTAACCACCCCAACAAATACATCCGGGTTGCGTTCGTCGTGGTTAGGCGCTGTTAGCCAAAAGACACCAGGAGTAACAGCGATATTGTTATTTATTCGATGTGTGTAAAATACTTCAATATGATATCCAACATCGCGATCGCTTCTTTGTCCCGGTGGTAAACCGATCGCTTCAGCCAGCGCCCTATTGCTAGTACCCGCTAACCTGGGCTGAACTCCCACAATAAAACCAGCTACATTTCCCTTCTTTCCCAAATCGTAAAAACTCAAATTCATATCGTAATTCCACACCTGTGCATCCCCTTTAGTTCCATCTCCCAACGCCCGCGCATTAGAATAAGCAACAGAGCCACCGAAATCAATAGTAGGCGTCAGTCGATAGAAACCAGCGGCAATATAATTATTGGCTGCCACTGGTCCTGCCCCAATCACTTTCGCCGCGTTACTGCCTGCAATACTATCAATGCCAAAATTAGGCGAGTAACTGTAAATGTAAAATCCAGTAAACCTAAACCTGCCCAAATTTATCACCGGACGCACAGAAGCAGAGTAACCGCCGTTAAACAGACCCACAGTGGGGTTATTTGTTGGGCCTTCGCTGCTCACAGAAAAGTCGATATTAAGCCAAGGTGCAGTCTGCCATTGCAAAAGAATCCCTGTCTGCTGATTGATTGGGTAAGTCTGGGGATTGACTGTAGCGTAGTTCGATACCGGCCCAATGAGCGAATTGTTCAACTGGCTGATGGGTTCTGATAAAAGTCGATCGCTCCCGAACGCACCCAAAAAAACTGCCACTTTGTCACTCACTGGGAAGCGGTATGCCAATGAAGTCAGCCGAACTTCCCCATTATCAGATATAGAAGATGGCAGAAGGCGAGTTTCATCTGTAGCACCGCTCAAAGCACCTACTGGAAATTCAGTTGCTGTGTCAAATCTTCTTAAATTGATGGCTTGTAATCTGACTATCAACGAGTCTCTGCCCGTAAAGCTGCTGATAAAATTGAGGCGCGTGCGATAGCTAAATGTAGTATTGTTAACGTCTGAGGCATTTTCGCCAAACGCATTTCCAAAATAGGTTATCACCTCACCCCTAAGCTTGGTGGTGGCAGAAAACTGCTGTTTCTCTATAGTTGTTGCACGCGCTTCTAGGGAATCTAAGCGACCTCTCAAGGAATTTAGTTCGTTATTGAATTCTGCACGCAATCTTTCTATTGTCGCTAAGTCTTCTTGAGTAATGTTAGAGGGTAGTGCGGCGATTAGTTCGTTAATTCGATTTAAGCATTGGTTTAATCCGGCGGCAAATTCGTAGCGGGTCATCGCCCGATTGCCGCGATAAGTGCGATCGGGATATCCTTCGATACAACCGTATCTCTCGACTAGAGATTGCAATGCACTAAAGGCCCAATCTGTCGGCTGTACGTCTGTGAGACTGGAAACTGAGGTCACTTTCGCCATTGAGGAGTCTTCTGCCTCCGTGACGCTAAGATCGGTTACGGATTCTTCTATCGTCGCCGAATTGGGTGATACAGTCGATTCCTGGGTGATGAATTGACTTTCAGCTATTGCACTGTGCGATCGTAGTAGCCCACTACCAAGGATAGCGATCGCAAGAGCTAAAGTTTGGAAAAAAACTTTAGACATACTTGTATTAATTTATTACGCTAGTACACAGATGTATTGTATAATTGACAGCTAAAAAAAGTAAACGCTTGCCCCGCATTTTTCACAAAGGATCGCGATCGCAGTCTCTGGAAGCTTTGTATAGTAAGCATTTAAACCTGTTCAACCGAGACCCGAAAAAATAACACACTGTTGAAAGCCTTATTATGTCTAGCTTTGACGAAATAAGGGGTGTGACCTCTAACAACTATCGTGTGAGAAATGCCAGTAATGCGTAATCGAATATTTCGCTCCATAATATTAATACCTTGGATAGCTAGTAAACTAAAGAAGTTGACCCCAATAAATTTTTAAATCCTCTCATCCAAAATCCTCTCATCCAAAATCGATATGACTCGACGCATTGCTGAAGTACTCAAAAATGGCCAACCCGATGAATCCGTGAAAGTTCAAGGCTGGGTTCGCACGAAGCGGGAATTGAAAGAATTTGCCTTTGTTGAGGTAAATGATGGCTCATCTTTGGCGAACTTGCAAGTAGTGCTGAATCTAGATTTGCCAGATTATGCTAAAGTGCTGAAGCAGCTGAACACTGGCGCATCTGTGGAAGTTGAGGGAGTGCTGGTGGCGTCTCCGGCGAAGGGACAGCGGATCGAGTTGAAGGCGTCAGCAGTAACAGTATACGGTGAAGCCGATCCGGAAACTTATCCGTTGCAGAAGAAACGGCATTCGTTTGAGTTTTTGCGGGAAATTGGGCATTTGCGATCGCGCACTAATTCTTTCGGTGCGGTGTTCCGAGTTCGCAATGCTTGTGCGACGGCTATTCATCAGTTTTTTCAAGAGCGCGGTTTTATGTGGGTTCACGCTCCCATTATTACTGCTAGCGATTGCGAAGGTGCGGGGGAAATGTTCGCCGTTACGAACTTCGATTTAAACAAAGTTCCTCGCACGGAAAAACAAGATATTGATTATGGTAAAGACTTTTTCGGACGCCCTGCTTATTTAACTGTCAGCGGTCAGTTGGAAGCTGAAGTTATGGCGATGGCGTTTACTAATGTTTATACTTTTGGGCCGACTTTTAGGGCTGAGAATTCCAACACTTCCCGACACTTGGCAGAATTTTGGATGGTTGAGCCTGAGATGGCTTTCTGCGACTTGTCAGGAGATATGAATTTAGCGGAGGAGTTTCTCAAATACATATTTAAATATGTGTTGGATAACTGCGCGGAAGATATGGAGTTTTTCAATCAGCGGATCGATAATTCGGTTTTAGCTACGGCGGAGAATATCATCAATAATGAGTTTGAACGGCTGACTTATACGGATGCGATCGCACTTTTGGAAAAAGCAGACAAACAGTTTGAGTATCCCGTCAGTTGGGGATTGGATTTGCAATCGGAACACGAGCGCTACTTAGCTGAAGAGTTGTTCAAAAAGCCCGTAATTGTCACCGATTATCCAGCCAAAATCAAAGCTTTTTATATGCGGCTGAGCGACGACGAAAAAACAGTGCGAGCGATGGATATTCTGGCTCCCAAAATTGGCGAAATTATTGGCGGTTCGCAGCGGGAAGAACGCCTGGATGTTTTACAGCGACGCATTGAAAGTATGGGAATAAATGCCAACGATTTGTGGTGGTATTTAGATTTGCGTCGCTTCGGTACAGTTCCTCACGCTGGGTTTGGTTTGGGATTTGAAAGATTGGTGCAATTTATGACGGGAATGGGCAATATTCGCGATGTGATTCCCTTTCCCCGTGCGCCTCAAAGCGTGGAATTTTAGGAGTAAAAACGATGAGTATGAGCGAAATTTCTGTAGAGGAATTGGCAAAGATTTTGAATAAGGATAATGAGTGGTTAGTGGATGGTTATGATGAACTGATCCAAAATTACCCTGGCAAAATGGTCGCCGTTGAAAATGGTCAAGTTGTTGCTGTAGGAGATCGGGAAGTGGAGGAATATTGCGCTGCTAGGAAACAGGCACAGTTGGTAGGCCCATTGTTAATAAACGTACCGCATCCAGACGATTTAATACCTTTTATAATTTGATGGGAAGCAGTTAATGTTATGACGATTAACCGCTTTCCATATCAAAGGTTGAACGGAATTTTACAACCTGTAGTTGCAATTGGAATCAAGCTAGAAACAGGTTGGCAGCGTGTTGATTGCTATGTGGATTCCGGTGCGGCTTACAGCGTTTTCCAAGCTGAGATTGCCGATAAAGTTGGGTTCGACTATCGCACTGGAAATCGAATTAATCTGCAAGTGGGAACTGGGAGTTTGATGCCAATCTATTTACACGATCTGGAAGTGCAGTTAGGCACAGAACGGTTTATTTGTCCAGTCGGATTTTCGGCTAATTTGGGGGTGAAATTTAACGTTTTGGGAAAAATGGGTATATTCGATCGATTTAGGGTTTGCTTTCAAGAAGCACAGGCAGTTCTGACTTTTGAAGTTGAGAATTGAGGGGAGACAAAAGGTTATTTTTTTCTTCATTGTCGATGCGATCGCTGTCGTTGATATTGCTGTCCTTACCGATGAAAGCTTGCGGATTTGGTGCTAGCAGCTTCTCTAATTCCCGCATTCTTAATGCTTCCCCAGTTTTAGCAATTCCAAAAATGCGAGGTAATTGACCAGTTTCAAGCAATACTTTTCTAACTTCCCAGTTGGATATATCTGCCAAATTCCTATTACTTTGAATGGCAATGATAGCAGCTATACCGACACCGTGACCGACAGCAGCGTTAAATTCAACTATTCTGCCAGCAGCAGTTGCATACCCTTCAAAACCGGAAGCGGGACTGACAACTGCCAAGTTACGAATCTGGTTAATTAATGCGTGTTGAATCCCAACATTAAACACAGGCATCTGAAAATTGAGACCTTGCGACCATCCATTTTCAATAGCTCTTGGACTGATACCTGGGATACCGCCGCGCATATCAAAATGATAGGCAAATGTAGCCAATGCTTCAGCGGGAGATACGCCACCTAGAAGCATTTTTGTACCAGTGAGAGGTTCGACAACGCCAGTAACATTGCCAGCGTGTCTGATGTACACTTCAGATGCGAAAGTAACAGAAGTAGCGCCGAGACTCTTGAACCACTTTTCGACATAAGTTATTTCTTGTAACATTTTACGAGTAGGTTTAGCACCACTTCTGGCAAGAGTTTCTGCTTCTGAAGCTTTGATGTCAAACAAGAAAGCATTCCAGGAAAGGCGATCGTCAGAAATTACTCCTATATTTCCCTCATCTAAAATTACACCAGTTTCAGGTAAAAATAACTTAGTTCCTCTGAACGAGTGGTAAGCTACCGATAAAGCGGGAGAGCGGATATCGATATAATCTCGACCAGCATAAAGAGTTTTAAGATTGCCTCTAGGTTCGAGCATTTCGCTTCTGAGTTGTTCTGCAAGTTTGGCATCATAACCAGCAGCGTGCAGCAGAAACTTTTGTGCTTCTGTATCGACAATATTTGTGAAGCGTTTGAGATAGTTATATTCGATTTCTTTGAGCCTTTTGACGCTAAGTCCCTGCGTTTCAAAAATCACGCTGACGCAAAGTTCTGATTCCGGCAGACCGAATGTTTCAAACCCTTTGAGTTTCCTCACACCAGCAGCTTGTGCTAATTCGGCATTCACAGTCGCATCGATAAATTGTTTACCATAATATATAGTTCCTTTGGATGTAGTTAGACTGACTATTTTTTGACCTTGTTTATTTACAGATGAAATAGCCACATTGCTGAGGATCGCAACGCCAGCTTCGCTCAACATCTGCTTGAGAACTGTATTAGCTTTGCCGGGGTCAATCCCAACAGTAATTACACCCGCTCTCTGCAAAAATTCTTTGTATATTGCAGCAGGAGATCCAAATGTATCCAAACCTAAAGATGTTCGCAAACTTGGCTCAATTTGACTGCGATCGAGATAAGCAAGTCCTCCTCTGACTAAATGTCCGCCAATACCTTGTTGTAAATTAGCTTTGGACATTAGTAACACTCGCGGATATTTTTTTGTGCGACGGCGATATTCCCTAGCGGCAGATATAACGGCAAATATACCAGGAATTTCGTCACCAAATCCGATGACATCGTAGAAAGCTTCGTTGCTTGTCATCGTTGAATAACCTCTATTTTTAGCTCAATATTTAGTACTTACATTGCCGAAGTCATTCGATCGGGAAAATTTTTGTGCTAATCTTAGATACTGGACATTGGGTGAGCAGCAAGAGGAAATTTTGTGTTAAAGTATATGAATAGACATAGCTTTAATTTGAGGATAAAACAATGTTGGCAAAGTGCTATGTTATCAGCGATGAAGAACTAATGCAAATCAGTTCAAAAAATCGAGATATGCAGTTTGAAAGGAATGCAGATGGAAGTTTAGTAATTATGCCGCCAACAGGCGGAATTTCTGGCAATAGAGAAGCAAAAGCAGTAGCTTACCTTTTGACTTATGTAGAAAGTCAGGATTTGGGGGAAGTATTTGGCCCCAGCACTGGGTTTAAATTAGCTAATAGTGCAGTTCGTTCCCCTGATGCAGCCTTTGTCGCTAAAGGTAGATTGCCAGAAAATTGGGATGAAGGAGAGGATGGATTTATTAATATTGCGCCTGATTTTGTCATAGAAATTCGTTCTAAAACTGATAGTTTAGACACGCTCAAAGAGAAAATGAGAGAGTATATCGATAATGGCGTAAAATTGGGATGGTTGTTCGATCGCAAAAATCAGCAAGCATTTGTTTATCGAGCTGATAACTCGGTTACTGAGTATCCGGTGACAGCGATTTTGAGTGGTGAGGATATTGTACCGGGGTTTAGTTTGCCAGCAAAATCTTTGTTGTAATATTAAAGTGAACTGCTAGCTATCGCAACTACTGGTTTATCAAATAAAATAGATACAAACTGATGAAATATTGCTGAATTTACATGGAAAAATACCAGGTTTACTCCTCCAAGTCTACCTGCTTAATTACTTGCAAAGGAAGATCTAACACTTCTGCAATTTGGTCGTCGCTTAAGCCAAATTGTCGTAATTTATCAATTTTTTCTTGATTAATCTGATTATTGTTATTCTGCTGAAAGTCAGGAGTTTTAGGCTGACTTTTATCTGGAGTGGAATTGGGTTGATCGGAACCAAAGTTTATACAGCTAGAACTAATTATGTTATTAGTATTAGTAAAATTAGTAACGTTTTTATCACCAAAAACATTATTACGATTTAATTGCCTTTCCAGAACAGATTGAAGATGCTTTTTATCAACAGTTTCACCAAAAATTTCAGATAATAATTGCCACATCTCATAACCTACTTCCTTAGTATGACCAGTCGTACAATTATAATTTTTAGCAATATCGGAATACTTTTGCCGTTTTAGCGTTCCCTCAATAATTCCCCGTTGCAAGTCGTTGAGATGTTTCCCTGTTTTGGCGTAGATAAGTTCATCTACAAATTGTAATACTTCGGGACTGTCCATTGGTAGGAATGTGAGAAGACTGGCGTTATTATACCCGACTTAATCCGCCTCGATCCGCCTTAATCCGCCTTGGGTTGAAAATTTTACGAAAAATTTACAAAATATCCGCCTTAATCCGCCTTTTTCCGTCTTTTCAGGTTGGGTGCGATCGGTCTAGCATAGATTCCCAGTAGCGTAAGCCGATCTAATAGGTTCAAATACTGACCAGCTTTATTATTCCATTAACGAAGTAAACCAATGGCAACAGTAAACTCCTTTGGAAGCAATCAAAGTATCACGTTAGAAAAAAATAAAGTTATAACGGTAACAAAGAGAACACTTCGTTTTGCAAAAAATGTTTACCAAACTCACAATATTACAGGATTTAGTGAAGGAGAGGTAGATATTGGAACAATTCCTTGGGGAACAATTGTAATAGTTTTTATTTTAGCTTTGTTCCTTAGTCCTTTTAACGGTGGAGTAGGAGCAGTGTTGATGTTTGCCGCTATTGGAGGAACAGTTTGGAACTTTCTTAAGCCAAAACACTACGGGTTGTTACTAACTCTCAATTCTGGCGATCAAAAGCTATTTGTTACAACTGATAAGGAAAATTTAAAGCGAGTTCTTGAAGTAGTCTATGATTTTATTGAAACTGAAAAGGATGCTACTTACCAGATATCTGTCAATAATAGTCAGGTAAAAGGTAACTTTATTCAGGGATATGTTGGGGGTAACGTTTTGCATAGCTCTGATGATTAAGTGAAGATTAGACTAAAAGCAAATATTAGTAATTAAGGAGGCTATTAGCTATGGAAGAAAAAGCTGTAAAGATGAATAACAGTGGTTTTATGGGCAATATAGTTCAAGGAACTGCCCAAGGAAATGTAGAAGCTAACATTGAATCTGCTAACCAACACATTCATTTATCTGAGCAAAAGAAAACTCTTGAGGAAGCGGCATCTGAAATACAGAAACTCCTCAAACAATTAGAGAAAACTAATCCTACTGCTACTCAGAGTGAGCAAATTGCTTATGTTAATGACGAAACTACTCCTAGCTTTAAGCGTCGTGTTGTTGGCGCATTACAAGCTGGTGGCGAAACTGCTATTGAAGAGTTCTTGGATAACAGTTATTTCAACACTATCAAAGCCACCATTAAAGGCTGGTTAAAACCAGAATAGGCACATAAATTAAAGCCTAAACAAAGCAAGCGAGCGCACCCTCTAAAAACACTACTTGGCGATCGAATAGGATGCGATCGATCGATTCTTCGTATGTTATTGCGTTTTAGCGCTCTTCTGCTCACTCGGATAAGAGCGCTGCATCGCAACAACGTACCTAATATTAGCCTCAATTATATAACTAGCGACTTGAGTTACTAGCCACCTAAACCATCTAATTGTGCTTACATAGCTTTATCCCATTCCAACTGATGACTTAAACCATAAGTAATAAAATCTTCTTCTTTAGCTTTATCGTTTTTGCCAAAAATACCTAAGCTGTAAGGATTTTCTTCCAGGCGATCGCTAACTAATTCCTCTTCAATTTTAATTACTTCTTCTCTTGGCTTATCCGTCTTAAAGAAATCAACTACCAAAACAGTTCTTTCGTACTCGGTGTAATTATGCGGACAGTGAGGATAGCTATGATCTAAAATCATAAATTCCCCTTCGTGCCAATATAATTTATCATAGCATATTTTCATTGCTATATCTCCAGGCGGCACAATTAATCCTAGATAGCCGCGATTCATATGCGGGTTATAGTTAACATGAAGTTTCACATCCAGACCGGGCATAAATGTCCCGAAATACACATTCCTGATAACATTGTCATTGTGTAAATTTGTCTCTTCTATAATCTGAGTTAATTTAGGAAAATATCGCGCTTTTAATTCCCGTGCTTTTGACGGTACATCATCTGATTCGTACTGAGGATATTGAATTTGATGAAATTGAATATATTTTTCGATCGCCATTCCTTGAAATAACACCCCAAAAGCCTTATACTTGCTATTTCCTTTCGTCTTAATCGTTTTATTTTTTGGCCCCATGACATCATAAGCAAACTGTAACTCTGACTCAGAGACGTTTGCATTAAAGTATGTGAATTCATCTCTAATGGATTGCCAATTTTCTTGCAGCTTGTCCAGAAAAGGAAATTGCTTGGGGTCTAAATGATACTCGTTGAAAGTTGTCATTGTCTTTTCTCCTTGCTGTAGTTGAATTTAACCTGCTATAATTTCAACCTAAAAGTTTGATTTTAGACAACTCGATCGATAATTAGTTTAACCGATCTTAACAAGAGGTTCTGTGTCTGAAACTCCCGTTCTGGATAGAATTATCAAAAATGTCCGCGTAGTCCGTCCCCATTCATCATCTGTAGAGTCCCTGGATCTGGGGATCGCGGATGGGAAATTTGCCCAAATTGCGCCGCAAATCAGCCCTGAGACAGCCAAAGAGGTGTTTGACGCGCAAAACTTGCTTGGTTTTCCAGGGGTAGTTGACGCCCATACGCACATCGGTATCTATCAACCGCTCGATCGAGATGCGATCGCAGAAAGCCAAGCCGCCGCAATGGGGGGCGTAACCGCTACTCTCAATTATATCCGTACAGGTCAATATTATCTAAATAAAGGTGGTTCTTACAAGGATTTTTTCCCAGAAGTGCTGGCTTTATCAGAGGGGAACTATTTTGTTGATTATGGCTATCATATCGCGCCAATTAGTCCTCAGCATATCGATGAAATGCAGTGGTTGTTCGAGGAACATGGCGTTGCTTCGTTCAAAATTTTTATGTTTTATGGCGGTTATGGTTTGCACGGTCTTTCCGAGCAACAGAATTTATTTCTAATGATTAATAAGGACGATCGCTACGATTTAGCCCACTTTGAATTTATCATGCGGGGGTTGACTCAACTGCGGGAAAAATACCCCACTATGCAGGATACAATCAGCCTGAGTTTGCATTGTGAAATGGCTGATATTCTCAATGCTTATACCAAAATCGTGCAGCAAGATTCTACCCTCACCGGACTAACTGCTTATAGTGCTGCCCGTCCTCCCCACTCCGAAGGTTTAGCAATATGTATTGCCTCTTATTTGGCACACGAAACTAACTGTATCAACATCAATTTATTGCATCTCAGTTCCCGGAAAGCAGTCGAAGCAGCTTTGATGATGCAAACAACATTTCCGCACGTTAACTTTAAGCGAGAAGTCACAATTGGTCATCTGCTTTTAGATGTAAATGCGCCTACTGGTAAATGGGCAAAAGTTAATCCTCCCATTCGCCCTAGAGAGGATGTAGAATATTTATGGAATGCCGTATTGCAGGATAAAATAGATTGGATTGTCAGCGATCACGCCTGCTGTTCGGCAGAACAAAAAGCAAATTTGAGAGATCCAGATAACATTTGGTTAGCTAAATCTGGTTTTGGCGGTACGGAATATTTGCTTTCCGGTATTATTAGTGAAGGAAGCAAACGCGGGCTGTCTTACAATCAAATTGCCAAGCTACTTTGTTGGAATCCCGCCCAACGATTTGGCGTGTTGCAAAAGGGTGATATTGCGATTGGATATGATGCCGATTTAGTGTTAGTAGATCCCCATGAAACATTTGTTGTTCGTGCTGCTGAATCGCTATCGCAACAAGGCTATACTCCCTTTGAAGGTATGGAGTTAACCGGAAGAGTTAAAAGCACGTTCTTGCGGGGGGATTTGATTTTCGATCGCGGACAGATATTAGGTTCGCCGCAAGGTCGTTATTTGAAGCGAAATCAACCTATTTAAGGTTCTCTCTTATTATCTCGCGAACCTTTCTTTTTAGAACCATCAATTCGCCAAAACCAAAATTACCAAAACCAACACCGAACTAAAGTGTATTTTGATATTTCTGACATGAGTGACTATCTCGTCTTGTTGGAGAAATGCTTCCAGTGGAACCGCATCCAATGCTTAACCATTCCCCTCGATCGCAGCCAGTATCTTGGCAAAAAGTTAAATCAAGTTCTATAATAAACGTACATAATTCTGTACATTAGCTGATGCTGTCTTACAAAATAACATCTCCAACAGATGCGAAAAATGACTTGTTTAAGTTGTTAGACCTGGTAGTAGAAAATCATCAGGTCTATATCATTAACCGTCGGGAAGGCGAAAATGTAGCTTTAATCGCTGAGTCAGATTTGCTAAGTTTAGTTGAGACGGTTTACCTTTTGCGATCGCCTGCAAATGCGCGTCGGTTAATCGATGCGATCGAAGAGTCTAAAACAGGAAAGATCGAACCGCAAACTATCGCAGAACTTCAACAGGAGTTGGGGATTGACAAAGAAGAAAAAAAAGAAAGCTGAACCCGATGAAGTTAAGCCAGTTGTAGTTAATCGCAGTCCGGGTTTTAGTTCTCAATTTAAGGAAGATTTAGCCTGGTGGTTCAAGCAAGATTTTCAGAAAGCCTCGAAAATTTTAGATTTAGTTACGGCTGTGATGCAAGATCCTTTTGATGGTATTGGTAAACCAGAACCATTAAAATATATGGATGCTGATATTTGGTCACGGCGGATTGATTTAGAACATCGGCTTGTTTATCGAGTGGGAAATACTCAGATTGACTTTCTCTCTTGTCGGTATCACTATGAATAATAGTCATTGTAAATATCTTCCTCTGGATCGTTCCACTCCTCAAAACCTGTTTCTGCTAACTGCATCATCGTCAAATTTTCCACTCTTTCTTCAATATCTGCCATCAGTGCGATAATTTCTGCAACAGGTAGCCGGAAAATCATTTCTTTGATTTCTTCTTTATCAGCAGCAACCAAACCAATTTCAAACAGTAACTTGCCTTCCTCATCAAATCTCCCTTCAATCATATACTGCCGCAAGTTCCTGTTTCATTCAAACGCCGGATAACAGCTTCTTCTTTGGGAGGGTTTTCGATCAGTTTTTGGATCGCAACTAATTCATCTTCTTCAATGAAATAGTCTCCACTATTAGGATCTATAACAATGTACCAGTTGTAGTGAGTTGACATGAATTCATCACGCACTCGCTCAAATATAGGACGACAACGCTGCCAACGTGCTTCGTTTTCTGCTTCCTGTTTGGCTTTTTCTTGAGGAGAGAGAGGATGTTTTTTATACTTTTCAGGAATGCGGCGTGGTTTCCAAGCTAAAGGTGTTTTTACCATATTTTTATTTTTACAGGCTATAATATGTAAATTTTAAATTTTAGCATATCGCCAGCAGACTAGAAACCCGGTTTCTTCAAGAAACCGGGTTTCTGTGTCCGCATCACCAAACTTTCTCGCTTTCTCGGTTTCTTTCCCAACGCTATTTCTTGCTTGAGTTGGGCTGTTTTTTCAGCAATTCTAGCTTTTCTTTCCGGTGAAATATTTTTGATGAGTTGGTTGAATTTATGATGTCCTGTCATAATAAGCCTTCCTGCCGTTGGTTTTTCAATTAGTCAAAACCGAAATTACCAAAACATACACCAAACTAAAGTATATTTTGATATTCTTGACATTCTTAATCTTCCTCATCGGATAATGTTTCAATTTCATCCGCAATTAAATCCGGTAAATCTTCCGTATGTACGTGCAAGTGAGAGACAGGGCCAGTTAGTTCCGCGAGAATATCGCCTTTTTGGTCATCTGTTAGATTAGGTAATTTTAGCTGCGTTAATAGAAACAGCACTGTTTCGCATTCTTCTGCTAATTCCTTTAACAAAACTGAGAGAGTAGAATTTACGTTTAATAGTGTCTCAATTTTTGCAACCATCATCATGCCTCGCCAACCGCGTCAGCTACAATCAGGATACTCCTACCACGTTACTACTCGCTGCAATAACCGCGAGTTTCGCCTCACTCGCTTGGAATGTCGGGAAGTATTTCTCTACGCAATCAAAAAAGCACAGCAGAAGTATGGCTTTAAACTCTATGCTCTCTGTATTATGAGCAATCATGTCCATTATTTGCTAGAACCTGCAAAACCAGAAGATTTACCCAAAATCATGCACTGGTTGAATTGGTATACCGCCATGTGCTTTAATCGAATGCTGAACCGCACGGGGCATTTTTGGGAAAAACGCTATCACTCTACGGGTTTTGCGAATACCGATAAACGTCGCGCTTTGAATACTTTACGCTATATTCACGCCAATCCGAAAGCGGCGGGAATTCAGCCTGGTTTTTTCTACGATTTCAGCAATTATGGCATTCACGACAGGTTAGGTAATGATGGTATCACCCAATGGCATCCCGCTTTTTTGTCTCTGGGTAAAACATTAGATGAATGCGCCGCAAAATATCGCGGTTTTTGTCAAAAATATCGCCCTCTACCAAAATCAGACAAGAAAAATCATTGGGGTAGTCGTTTGTTAGCGGGAATGAAAATTAAAGCCAAATCGAAAAAATCCTCCCCCGGACAGATGTGCTTTCCTTGGGGTGAGTGGGAAGCAACTGACCCGGAAATTGCTGCTGTTGCAGAAACGTTCGTGAAGGCTAATTCCTATTATCCTACCTCAGTGCCAGGTATCGGAAAGCCAGAATCCTCATAGCTTCGTGGAAATTCCCTCTGTTGTAATTCTTAATAATTTTCCGAAAGCCTTATAGGTTACAATTTACAAGTCTCGACGCGAGAGAAGAGACCCCACATAACCACACCACAGGGAGATGCCCCACAGGGGCATTTAGGGCAAAGGTGAGGTCACGCCAATATTTCCATTCCCAGTTGTCTTTCTCTTTCACATACCAACCTACTTTCTCGCCAAACTTCTTGAAAGTTTCGTAATCGTACTCACCGGGTTTACCCCCGACACTTTCCCAGATGCGCTTCTGCACCGAAAAGCCAAAGCGCCCTTTGCTGTATTTTACCCAAAGTCGGTCGATAGTACGCAAATCCGTGCAAGGAAAGTTTTCGATGTCCTCGACAATTAAGTAACCTTCTTTTTCCCTTCCCGCCACCTTCAGCATTACCCTCCCCGTTTCCTCATCCGCCTCTTTCCAGTTTCCCGCCTTCAATAAATCTCGCAATTTCCGATAATCTACCCCTTTATCCGATCTTAAATCATCCGCCTCAATTTCACTCAATAACTTCAACCAAATTTGCACCGACTGAGGACGGTTTTCGGGTAACAATTCCATTCCCCAAACAATAGCATCATGCAATTCATCGCTCAAACTCGGTACAATCTGCTTGATTGGTTTTAAAGGCGTATTTATTAACCTAGAAGTAGCAGTAGTTGGCACTTTACCCGTTACCAAATAATACAGCGTTGCTGCCATTGCATAAACATCAGTATATTCTCCCCGCGTTGCATCTGGGTCATACTGTTCTATAGGCGCAAATCCCGGCGTGACAAATTCAGTATGCCTCAGCGTGCGATCGCCTGTAAACTCTCGCGCAATGCCAAAATCAATTAACACCGCTTCCGAATTACTAGCCCGTAAAATTATATTACTCGGTTTCACATCTCGATGCAGCAAACCTTCGCCATGTATCGCCGTCAAAGCATTACCAATTTGCTGAATATAGCGCAAAGCGTCTAATTCTGGCAAAGCACCTCGACCAAGTACCCACTCTTCTAAATTAGTTCCCTCAATATATTCCATCAAAATGCAGCATAAGGAAATACTAGCTGGTTTTGCCCCAAAGAAAAATAAGCGATTACCGGAATTATTGACAGTGAGATTTTCTTGCAGTAACTTATAAACTTTAACAATATGAGGATGATTTTTAAATTGCGCCAACCGTAGCGCCTCATTCATAAAATCTTCATGCAGTTTAGCAAAATTTGGTTCGGCAATTGCATTATCGTTGAGAGTTTTCAGCGCGAATTGTCGCCCATTTTCATCTCTGACGCGATAGGTGATGCCAAAACCCCCTTGTCCCAAGGTTTGCCGGATGGTGTATTTACCATCTTTTAATGTATCCCCTCTGTTCCAAGCCATTGCGCGTAAGGTCGAGATTGCTAAATTTAATTATGGCATAAACTCAGAAACCCGGTTTCTCCAAGAAACCGGGTTTCTATGCCTACCCGAAGTTAGAAACCCGGTTTTTTGGAAAAACCGGGTTTCTGTAACTATTATCCAATCACAAAACTTCAAATTCTTCTGGACTTAACCCCGCTTGTCGTAAAATACTCCTAACAGTGCCAACAGTTACTTCTCTATGACATGGCACAATTGTTGTTATAGTTCCATCAGGCAAGTATTTAGCAAATTTGACATGGCTTCCCTTTTGACTGACTTCGGTAAAACCAGCCGCTTCTAATTTTCTTTTCACTTCACGGTAAGGTAAAGGTTTAAGCGGCATCAATTTCTACCTCTATCTTCCTTACTTGTGGCAATACAGTAGCAGAAGGCGGCTCAAAATGTAATTCCAAAGCTTCACTTAAATTAGCCAACGCCTCTGCTTCTGTTTCTCCCTGACTGGCAATGTCAACTTCTAAACATTGCGCCACAAACCAGTTATCTTCCTGCCAAACACTTGCATTAAAGTTTCGTTTCATAACCGATGTTTCTGGAATAGAATATTAATTTTATTATCTCACGATTTTTTATTTTTAGAACCAGCATCACCCTTTGATTTTATCTCCCCAAAAGTCGGCGACCACCAATGTTTTTGCGAAGTCCACCAAAACGCTACTTCTTTACAACCTTGTTTCCGATTCTCAGCATTAGAACACCTCAACATGGTTTTAGTTTCCCCCGTTTTCTTATCAGCATAATTATGCTTTTCCATAGGTAAACTACAAACGGGACAAGGAAACTCACTTAAATCTTTTGTCTCAGGTGTTTTAGCTGCGCGTTCCCCATAAGGTAACTCGTATTGCTTAGTTTTGTCGTTCAAAAACATTACCGCACCGCATCCATCTTTGCGTTTGTCGCAACTGAGGAAATGTCCGGCTTTTACTTTCTCGGATTTTGTTGGTACTTTGACCATTAGTTTATTGCATTTCGGACATAAAATCTCTGTACTTTCAGTAAATGATTTCTTACTTTCATTTCCAGTATTAGCAGTTGTTTTCCGTCGCCTTCCCGTTGCTTTTTTTGGTGCAATATCGGAAGTTGCGCGACTCTTCATTTGCTTGACTACTTCATTCTCATTTCCCAATATTTCTGCTAAAGCATCAGCAGTTGTTTTGCGTTGCTTTCCTGTCCCCTTTGTTGGTACAATATCGTCAGTCGATCGAGTCCTTTTTTGCTTTACCACTTCATTCTCATTTCCCAATATTTCAGCTAAACGATCGGATTTAGCTTTGCGTCCCTTTCCAGTCGTCTTTGCTGGTGCAAAATTATGGGAATTAGCGGTAGCAGTATACCCCTTTACCTGCTGAATTGCTTGCTTTAAAGCCGGATCGAAATATTCTCGATTCCAATTGGTAAGCCATTTTTCCCAATTCTGTTTCCCATCAGCAATAGCATCTAATTGCGATTCCATCTGCGCGGTGAATTCCGCTGCAATTAAATCCGGCAAAACTTTGGCTAAAAAATCATCTAACTCCATCCCCAGCGGAGTTGGCTGCAACTTACTCTTAGTTAATTGCACATATTCCCGCTCTTTCAAAGTTTTAATCGTCGGCGAATAAGTACTCGGTCTACCTATTCCCTTCTTTTCCATCAATTGCACTAACTTTGGTTCTGTATAACGTGGCGGCGGTTGAGTTTGTTTCTTCTCGGATTTAGCATCTTTTAAATTAACTTTTTGTCCTTCCACCACATTTGGTAATTGCACATCTTCGCTGATATTATTCCAATAGCGGGTATAACCGGGAAAAATCAGCACTTGTCCTCGCGCTTCCCAAAAAATATCGGCAGATTGAGTAATAATTCGAGTTTTGGCTATTTGTGCGGGACGACATTGGGATGCAACGGCGCGATTCCAAATTAACTCGTAAAGGTTCGCTTCATCAGCACTTAATTGAGTTTGCAATTGTGCGGGAATTCGGTTAACATCAGTAGGACGAATTGCTTCGTGCGCTTCTTGCGCTCCCTGCTTGGAACGGTGTCTAGTTGTTTTATCCGGTACGTTTTCCGGGTCATTTGCTTGTAAATACTTTTGCACCGCATCACAAAATTGCTCGGATAATACTACCGAGTCCGTTCGCATATAAGTGATATGACCAGCTTCGTAAAGTGACTGGGCAATTTTCATCGTTTGCTCTGGACTTTTATGCAGTTTCGCACCAGCAGCCTGTTGCAAGGAAGATGTAATAAATGGTGGGGGAGGCGATTGATTTACGGTTTTCTTTTCAATTTTAATTATACTATGAGGATTGGCTTTGGCAATGGCTACTAATCTATCTGCTTCTGCTTGCGTTTTTACGCGATCGGATTCTGGTTTAGTGTCATTTTTCCCAGCATCATCAGGTTCGGAATTATCATCTTTAGCTGCTTTCAAACTAGCGCGATAAAATGCTTTGAATCCTTCTTTATATTCTACCCAAACTGACCAGTAATCTTCGGGAACAAAGGCAATTATTTCTTTTTCTCTTTGACAGATGAGATGGAGAGTGGCGCTTTGCACTCTTCCCATCGATTTAGCGCCGTTTTTGAGTTGCCAAACTAAATGTTTGCTACCTTTATATCCGACTAATTTATCGAGACAATCTCTCGCTCTCCCGGCGGCGATTAAGTTTTGGTCGAGGGTGCGCGGTTTTGCGATCGCACTCATCACCGCCGCTTTTGTAATTTCGGTATAAGTAACTCTTTTTGGCTGTTTTAATCGCAATTCTTGCGCTAAATGCCAACCAATTGTTTCCCCTTCTCGATCGGGATCTGTGGCGATATAAATATCTGTTGCTTGCTTAACAGCTTGACGCAAATCGCTGATGACTTTCTTACTGCGATCGCCTCTGATTTCGTAGCGGCAATTTATGCGATCGTCTTCCAAATCAAATCCTAGCGAATCTTCCCCATCTTGCGCTAGTTCTCGGATATGACCCATACTAGCTTTGACTATCCAACCCGCACCCAGAATTTGACTTAATTTTTTTGATTTTCCCGGTGATTCTATGAGTAATAGCTTTGTCATGGGAGCATCTATTACTTTGGCTTATTTTATTTTACTATAATTTTTTTTGGGTGGGCTGGGTTTTAGATTTTTTTTACCGCAGATGAACGCAGATGAACGCAGATGTATATTTAGATTGATGTGAGGTATACGAGGATAAGAGAAACTGGAGTTTTAGGCGCTAGGCTTTCCGGATAGGTTTTTGGTTAGTCGCAAACATCCCAAATTTTCATCTGTGTTCATCTGTGTTTATCTGTGGTTCAAAATAAATTAAAATCAGCTTTCCCATCGATTGCTAACTAGCCTAATTATCTATAATAGCTCTAAAATATCCTATATTGCGATATTATTTCTTCCGAGCTACAATATGAAAAATATGCCAGTGTTTCGGTTCCTGCAAAGCCGTTTTGCCATCTTCTTCTTCGATATTAAAAACCTCTATCTCAAAAGGTTCTAAAAACTTTTCCACCTGTGCTTGTGTGAAATGGGAATGCGTAGGAATCTTCGCCCAATCATCTCGATCGCCAAACAATTGACCGCTGAATCGACCGCCAACACGAATACTTTGCACAATTTTATCCCACAATTGCGAAAAATATTCGGGCGGACAAAATGGCAGACAAAAACTAGCATTAACTAAATCTGTTTCCGGCCAAATAGTATCCTGAAATTTACCTATTTTAGTTTCCAATAATTCCACATTTTGCAAATCGGGACGCGCCAACATTCGCTCAAACGCTTCCGCATTTCCGTCAATTGCCAAAACTCGCCAACCCCGCCGCAGCAGTTCCACCGTATCGCGACCTTCCCCGCAACCCAAGTCTACCGCGAAGCTTCCCTTTCGATCGGGCTCCTCATTATCGAAGCGTTCCAAAGCTGCTAGCAGGGTGTTGCGCGGAACTCTACCCGCCACAGCTTGGTAGTACCGGGGCCATTTTTCGTCAAAATTCTGGGATTTAGGTAGTTCTGACATATAAAAGCGAGGATTTACAACTGCCAGCCTCGTTTAGCAGAGTTTAAGCATCGACCCCAAGAAGAAAAATCTTGGGGTCGCGCCTTAGCAAATTGCCTGAAACGTAAGCTGGTGAAGGGATTTGAACCCACGGCCTACGCATTACAAGTGCGTTGCTCTACCAGCTGAGCTACACCAGCGACCTTTATTAATATAGCAAACTTTGGGCTACTGTGGCTACTATGGGTAAAGATTTTCCGGATTTGGCTGAAATGCACGATTGTGGCGATCGCATTTACTCCTCCAGCATGACTGACTCCTGCTTGGACATCGCATACAACTCCCGACGCCAACTTCTACCTTTTCCCTTATTTCGTGCTTTATAGGTAGGTGTCAGAGAATGACAATTGGGACACAAAAGTCGCAGGTTTTCCGGTGAGTTGTTTTGCCAATCTCCATCAATGTGGTCTACTTCCAGAGGAACTTTACCCGTATATGGATTTACTTCGCACCAACCGCATAAAGAACACTTTTCGCCAAAGTTCCTAATCAAGAATTTTCTGATGTGATTGGATACAGTACCTGATTTCCTCCCACCGTTTACTTTTCCATTCAGCCAGGAAAGGATATACAATGTGTACTTATGTTCGCTCTGACAATAATTATCGCAATACTTATCCACTGCTCTTTTTGTTTCTTTTTCACAGTTTAAGCATCGCCGTCTGGGTTTCTTCGGCATTGGCATATATAGCACCCTAATAAAAAATATAATATTATTCAATCAAGTTATTATTTACTTGGCAACAAAGCGAACTTTACCATACCCGAAGCAACTCTCGATCGCACTCAACACCTCCTATCTGATATTATTAAAGACTGCGGTAATTCTTAAATATCGTTGAAATGCAACCGTAAAGTAGAAACGCTAGGTAGCATAGTTTATAGCCAGCCGATCGAAAAATAGCAATCGCAGCAGCACCAAAGCAGGAGAACACACTATGGGGATGACCCTCACTGAGAAAATTTTGGCACGCGCCGCCCAGCGGTCTGTCGTCGAACCGGGAGAAAATATCTGGGTTGACGTGGACGTGCTGATGACGCACGATGTATGTGGCCCCGGAACGATCGGCGTCTTCAAACGCGAATTCGGTGCGGACGCCAAAGTCTGGGACAAAGAAAAAATCGTCCTCATTCCCGACCACTACATCTTCACCGCCGACGAACGCGCTAACCGCAATGTGGATATCCTGCGTGAATTTGCCAAAGAACAGGGTATCAAATATTTCTACGATATTACCGATCGATCCAACTTCAAAGCCAACCCAGATTACAAAGGCGTCTGCCACATCGCCCTCGCGCAAGAAGGTCACACCCGACCGGGCGAAGTGCTATTCGGCACAGACTCCCACACCTGCAACGCCGGTGCCTTCGGTCAGTTTGCCACAGGGATCGGCAACACCGACGCCGCCTTCATCATGGGAACTGGTAAACTGCTGATAAAAGTGCCAGCTACCATGCAATTTGTCTTCGATGGCGAAATGCCGGATTATTTGCTCGCAAAAGACCTAATTTTGCAAATTATCGGCGATATTACTGTTTCTGGCGCTAACTATCGCACATTAGAATTTAGCGGCAGTACCGTCGAAGCCATGTCGATGGAAGACAGGATGACGCTGTGCAATATGGCGATCGAAGCTGGCGGTAAAAATGGTACAGTTGCGCCAGACGAAACCACCTTCGAGTATGTCCGCGCCCGTAGCGACAAACCCTTCCAGTCATTTTACACCGACGCCGACGCCAAGTTCTACAGCCAACACCACTACGATGTCAGCAAACTAGAACCCGTCGTCGCCAAACCCCACTCCCCAGACAACCGCGCTTTAGCACGAGAATGTCGCGATGTCAAGATCGATCGCGTTTATATCGGTTCCTGCACTGGCGGCAAAACCTCCGATTTTGTCAGCGCCGCTCGTATAATCAAAGGTCATAAGGTGAAAGTTCCCACCTATATAGTGCCTGCAACTCAGAAAGTTTACGAAGATTTGTTTACCCTCAAACACGAAGGACAAACTTTATCTGAAATTTTCTTAGAAGCTGGTTGTATCGAACCTGCTGCACCTTCCTGCGCCGCTTGTTTGGGTGGCCCAAAAGATACCTTTGGACGCATGAACGAACCGGAAGTTTGCGTTTCTACAACTAATCGTAACTTCCCCGGTCGTATGGGTAACAAACAAGCACAAATTTATCTCGCTTCGCCATATACAGCAGGTGCTTCCGCGCTGACTGGATATGTCACCGATCCGAGAGAATTTATTTAAACGCAGAGGTACGCAAAGGTAAACGCAGAGGTACGCAGAGATAGTTTTGAGTTAATCGAATTTATCCTAATTCCAAAATAAAATCTTCCTTTGCGTTACTCTGCGTTTACCTTTGCGTTCTCTGCGTTAAAAATTTCAGCATTCAAATATTAAACTGTTATGACTCAATCTAAAACTCCCGCAAGTATTCATGTACTAGGTAAACCTACAGGCGCAATTTGCAATCTAGATTGTTCCTATTGTTTCTTTTTAGATAAAGAATTATTTTATCCTAATAGTAAATTTAGGATGAGCGATGAAGTATTAGAGAATTATATCCGTCAATTAATCGAATTTCATCGCACGCCACAGGTATCGGTAGCATGGCAAGGGGGAGAACCGACCCTGATGGGGGTTGATTTTTTCAGGAAAGCGATCGCATTTCAAGAAAAATACAAAAAACCCGGCATGACTTTTGAAAATTCCATGCAAACAAACGCCACATTGCTAAACGATGAATGGTGCGAATTCTTTAAGGAAAATAACTTTTTGCTGGGAGTCAGTATTGATGGCCCTCGCGAACTCCACGATGCTAACCGAGTAGACAAGGGAGGTAGACCAACCTTCGATAAGGTAATGCGAGGTTTGCGACTATTGCAAAAGCATGGTGTTGAATTTAACGTACTAACCACCGTCAACAGAGTTAATGGCGATTATCCTCTCGAAGTTTATCGCTTTTTGCGAGATGAAGTAGGCGCAACCTGGATGCAATTTATACCCATAGTAGAGCGCATAAACGAAGATGGTCTTACCCTCTACCAAAAAGGAAATACTGTATCCGATCGATCTGTCAAAGCCGAACAGTACGGTCAATTTCTCATTGCTATTTATGACGAATGGGTTCGTAATGATGTAGGCAAAGTTTACGTGCAGGGTTTTGAAGCTGCATTAAGCAATTGGTTAGGTCTTGGTTTTTCAGGAGTTTGCTTATTCGATGCTACCTGCGGTAAAGCTTTAGCATTTGAACATAATGGCGATCTTTATTCTTGCGATCACTTTGTCGAACCTGATTATTTGCTGGGTAATATTCAAAAAGATTCGATGCGGGATTTAGTTGTTTCCCCGCAGCAACAAAAGTTTGGCAAAGATAAGTCAGATAGCCTACCAAACTATTGCCGTAACTGCGATGTGCGTTTTGCTTGTCATGGCGAATGTCCCAAAAACCGATTTATTAATACACCCGATGGCGAACCGGGATTAAATTATCTCTGCGCGGGATATAAAGCCTTTTTCCGCCATATTAATCACTCCATGCAAATTATGGCAGAGCTGGTGCGTCGCAAATATCCAGTCAAGTTGGTAATGTCTATTTTGGCAGAAGAAGAAGCCAAATTTGCGAAAGCGCGTCCTAACGATGCCTGTCCTTGCGGTAGTGGGTTAAAGTTTAAGAAATGTCATGGTAGCCAAGAAATTGGCAGTAAGGAGAAGGCTAAACGGCGATAAAGTTCTGTTTTTCTTGACCATTTGAAAAGTGTAAGCTAGAACTAGGTAAAATCTCTCCTAATACTGTGATATATGGAACCTTTATCGTTGACAGCGGGTGCGATCGCAACTCTGGTTTTAACCAAAGCGCTGGAGAAAACAGGCGAAAAACTGGGAGAAAAGGCAATTGAGCAAAGTGGCAAGTTGATGCAACTGCTCAAGCATAAGTCTCCAGAAACGGCAAGCGCTATAGAAGTGGTGGCACAACGCCCAGAATTAGCTGAACAACAGCCATTGGATTACGGTGAAGCAGTTTTAGTGGAAAAGGTAGAAATAGCGGCAAAGGCAGATCCAGAAATTGCTGCAGCTATTCGAGATTTAGCAAATACAGTCAAATCTCAACCGCAGTATATGCAGCAGATTAACAAGATAGCAGAAACGGTAGAGAAAATTGGTAATGTTAACCAGAATAGTACCATTGAAAATCAAACCTTTAACCAAACCTTCTGACTACAGTCGCCCGAACGGGAACGGGTAAAGTCAAATCCCTACAAAAATATACCTTACACCGGAACTGCCAACTTTGTCGGACGACAAGCGGAACTGCAAACACTGCATCAAGAATTGCAGAAATCCGATCGCGTAGTCATTTCTGCCGTTGCTGGGATGGGTGGCGTTGGTAAAACCGAACTGGCGATTAAATACGCACGGGAACACGATAAAGATTATGCTGGTGGAATTTGCTGGTTAACAGCCAGAGATGAGAGTTTAGCCCCCAATATTTTGCTGTTTGCCCAGCTTTACCTGAAATTGGAAGTGCCGCAGGAGTTTGGTGGCAAACCCCTGACGCTGAAGGAACAGGTAAACTGGTGTTGGCAGAATTGGCAACCACCAGAAGAATCGGTTTTGCTGGTGTTGGATGATGTCACGAATTGGAAAAGCTGTCGAGATTTTCTGCCCAAAATTAATCGCTTCCGCATCTTAATTACTACCAGGTTGCGAAATCTAGATAGCAATTTTGTGGAGTTACCTTTAGATATCCTTTCAGCCGATGAAGCCTTAGAATTGCTGACTGCTTTGGTGGGTAAAAAACGGGTGGATAGGGAACTGCAAACGGCAACAGAATTGTGTAAATGGTTGGGTTATCTGCCTTTGGGGTTGGAATTGGTGGGACGGTATTTGTTGGAAGACCCGGATTTGTCCTTGGCAGAAATGTGGGAGAAGCTGAAAAAAAAGCGATTGGAAGATGAGGCAATTAACCTCTCCGATGAGCAATTGCAGGATACGGAAATGACTGCCAAGCGAGGGGTAAAAGCCGCATTGGAATTAAGCTGGCAAGAACTCGATTTGATGGCGCAAAATGTGGGTGAGTTATTGAGTTTATTTGCGCCAGATATCATTCCTTGGGAATTGGTTAAGTCTGTGACTGAGTTGCTGAATTGGGGAGAGTCGGAGGTTAACGAAGGGAAAAAGCAACTTTATAAGCGACATTTGATTCAGCGAGTGGAAGAAAGAGATGCTTGCTACGAAATTCATCCCTTGATTCGGGAGTTTTTGCAAGCAAAGTTGGCGGTGTTAGAACAAGCTAACAACCTCAAACAAGCTTTTGTACAAATCATAGTCAAAATTTCCCAAGAAATTCCCGAATCTCCCACCTTGGATTTAATTGAGTCGCTGAAAGTAAAAATTCCGCATCTGGCAGAAGTTGCCCAAAATTTAACCAATGTACTGAGTGATGAAGATTTAATCTGGCCTTTTGTTGGGTTAGGTAGATTTTATAATGGTCAGGGGTTTTATGCCTTAGCAGAACCTTGGCAAAAGCAGTGTTTAGCAGTAGTAAAAGCCAAGTTGGGAGAGTTTCATCCCGATGTTGCTCAAAGTTTAAATAATCTGGCAAATCTCTACTACTCCCAAGGACGGTATCAGGAAGCCGAACCTTTGTACCAGGAAGCTTTGGCCATGAGAAAACGCCTGTTGGGAGAGTTTCATCCCAATGTTGCTCAAAGTTTAAATGATCTGGCATTACTCTACAACTCCCAAGGACGGTATCAGGAAGCCGAACCTTTGTACCAGGAAGCTTTGGCCATGTACAAACGCCTGTTGGGAGAGTTTCATCCCTATGTTGCTACCAGTTTAAATAATCTGGCATATCTCTACTATTCCCAAGGACGGTATCAGGAAGCCGAACCTTTATTGCAGGAAGAGTTACAAATCAGGGAACAAGTGTTAGGTGTCAATCATCCCCAGACTGTTACTATTCGCCAAAATCTAGCAACTCTCCAGTCTAAGATGAAATCTAGTAGTTCATAGCTAAAAAATTCACTTAAAATAATGCGCTTATTATGGCAATAATATGGCTATATTTTTAAATTTGAGAATTGAGTGTGTTGGCGTAGCCTGCCGTAGGCATATCGCGCTTTTGATGGCAAATGCGATCGCCCTCTCACTGCCCAAAAAATATCGGTTTGCGAAATGCGATTCGCTAATTAATGAAAAGTGCGTTGTCGTAGCCTACCATAGGCATATCGCACCTTATTAGCCTACTCAATTTCCGCTTTTTACTGGACGTGCAACACTTCTCCCTTCCAGTCGAACTCGCCATTTTTCATCTATTTCTGTCGCCAAATCGCAGAGTTCTTTAGCTTTCTTTTCAGCATCTTTAGCAAGTTCTAGCAGTTCCAACAAAGTTTTTTCATCTGGTAGTTGTTTCATGGTAATTCCTGTAATCGATTGATAATTCTTCTCACGCCTAATTTAGCTTCCAGCACTCTACCCAGTTCTGTTCCTAAATCTTCCCCAGCTTCCTGAATTTCTTCAGCATTTACATCAACTGGCGAAATGCGATTAATAGTAATTTGAATCCGTCTTTTCGATATTTCTACAAAGAGTAGAGTATTACTGAGAGCAGCAAAGAACTGCATCATTATAGCATTTTCTGGAAAAAGAGACAGCACTTGCCTAACTATATTCAGCCCTTCTGTTGCTTCTTGCTCAGTCTCAACGAGTTCCTGGTTCAGTCGGTTAATGAGAACCTGAATTTCTGGTGGAATAGGCATCTTTATCTTAATCTTACCGTAAATCTGCACCCTGATTAAACTTAATCATTATATCTCAATTAATCTATCAATATCTACTAATTTATCAAATGCGATCGCACCTTTCTAAATTCTACTCTCTACCACCAACATTCTCTTTTACTACTTGTCTGCCTTTTAGCCGCCGTTCCCACTTTTGAGAAAATGCTTCGATCGCATCCCCCGCTTCTCTCATTCTTTGTTCAGCTTCTTTAGCTAATCCAAGAAGTTCAGCTAGTTTTTTCTCATCCGGTAATTCTTTCATGGTAAATCTTCCAAGCTAGTTAGAATAGCTCAAGTTGCTAGTTACTTGCTTTCTAAGTATGTTATTGCGCTTTAGCGCTTTAGAGTTGTTTGATTACAACTGGGATCGAACCGCTCAAGCGCAACAACGTACCTTTTAACTCGCTGTAGCTTCCGCTTTCACAGTCGCATAAGCCCAATCTAGCCAAGGAAGTAGTGCTTCCAAATCAGCGGTTTCTACCGTTGCGCCTCCCCAAATCCGCAATCCAGGGGGTGCAGCGCGATAGGCTGCGATATCATAAGCAACTTTCTGCTTTTCTAGCAGTTTCGCCAACTTTTTGGTGTATTTGGCTTGGTCTTCCTCACTCAGGCTGGTAAACCAAGAATCGATAATTTTCAAGCAAATGGAAGTGCAAGAGCGAATTTCCGGTTTTTCGGCTAGAAAATCAGCCCAATCGCTTTTTTCGATCCATTTAGCGATCGCACTCAAATTCCCCTCACTCCGACTAATTAAACCAGACAGACCGCCCACACTTTCTGCCCAATTTAAACCATCGATCGCATCTTCCACGCACAACATCGAAGGCGTATTGATCGTATCTCCCTTAAAAATACCTTCGATTAACTTCCCTTTTTGGGACATCCGAAAGATTTTGGGTATGGGCCAAGCCGGTTCGTAGCTTTGCAGTCTTTCTACGGCGCGAGGCGAGAGAACAATTATACCATGTTGTGCTTCTCCACCTAACACTTTTTGCCAAGAATAGGTGACGACATCCAATTTGTGCCAGGGGATATCCATCGCAAAAACAGCGGATGTCGCATCGCAAATCGTCAATCCTTGGCGATCGTCTGCGATCCAATCTCCGTTAGGAACTCTGACGCCAGAGGTCGTACCGTTCCACAAAAACACCACATCATTGTTAAAATCAACCTGACTCAAATCCGGCAAACTGCCATAGGGCGCTTTCATCAGGCGTAGATCGGCGATTTTCAACTCATCTACCACATCTTTCACCCATTCCTGACCAAAACTTTCCCATGCCAGGATATCGACGGGTCTTTGTCCCAGTAGCGACCATAATGCCATTTCGACTGCGCCAGTATCGGAAGCCGGAACGATACCTAGACGATAATCGCTGGGAACACCTAAAATTTTCTTGGAGCGATCGATCACTTCTGCTAATTTGGCTTTGCCATCTTCAGAACGATGGGAACGACCGACACAGGCATTTTGCAGCGCAGAAACAGACCAGCCAGGACGTTTGGCACAAGGCCCAGAGGAGAAATGGGGAACGCTAGGCTTGGTTGTTGGAGGATTAAGAGATTCTGACATTTCTCAATTTAGTTCAATAGTTACAGGCGTTACAGACAAATATCTTACTTGTCTGGTACAAGCTTCTGTTAAAAAGTTACTGTACTACTACGCCCTGTATTTCCTTAGCAAAAGCGGCAAGGAAATACGATCGTTCTCATGTTAGCACTAACATTGTCGTTCGCATTAATCGGTTTACTCGGATCGTCAGACAATTTTGGATGAGAGGATTTTGGATTTGGGATTGACTCCGCAATTAGCGGACGGATCTGGAAATTGGGAAAAATTTTTTGATGATTACCCTAGAAATGGAAGGCTTGTAACCCTTTTTTTTCGATCGTTAAAACAAAATGCGATCGCCTTTAGTGACAGAGCAATTTTAGATTTAGATTGAGAATCGATAAGTTTGGTTAAGATATTAGATTATTTATGAAATAAATCCAAAATCTAAAATCCAAAATTCTCTGACAAACAAGCTAAAACGCGAGCTTTCGTAACTCTGAAGCTACCATTTTTTGTAAGGCAAGAACTTGCCATTCATAATTACTTTCACCCGATCGCCCTTGGGATCTTCTTCTTTCTCCACATCTAAAGTAAAGTCGATCGCACTCATAATTCCATCGCCAAACTTCTCGTGAATCACCTCTTTCAGAGGCATTCCATAAACTTGCATAATTTCGTAAAAGCGATAAATTAATGGATCTGTAGGCACAACTGGGCCCAATCCCTTCACGGGATATTCTGTCAGTTCTTTAGCATAAATCGCGCCAAGTCCCAAAGCTTCAACTAATTTATTTGCTTCTTCTTCAGAAGCACTTGCCTGACGATAAATTACGGCGGCGATCCATACTTCATCTCGACCCAAAATTTTTTCTAAATCGGCAAAGCTGAGCTTCATTTCTTTTTTGGCAGCCAAAAGCCGTTGGGTAATTTCTGGAATCATCGCGTTCCTCTACAAGTAAGGTGGGCATTGCCCACCCTACTGCTTTGTGCGTTAATATTTTTGTGTTCAAACAGACAAATTTTGATGCGATCGCAAGAAATCTTCTACTTCAGCGGCGGTGGGTTGAGCTGCGATCGCACCCGGTTTCGTAGCCGTCAACGCACCCACAGCAGTAGCATAAGTGACAATGCGTTTAGCCGTATCCGGATCGCTTAGAGATTTAATCCCATTCTGACAGAGTTGATGCACAAACCCAGCCACAAAACTATCGCCCGCACCGGTAGTATCGACAACATCCACCGAAAAAGCCGGCAACTGGCCTTGGTTTTCTGCCAAATAGTAAGCACATCCCTTTTCCCCAGCAGTCACTAAAACACCTTCACAGTGATTTAATAGATGAGCGATCGCACCTGGATCGGTAGTATTAAACAACCATTCCGCCTCTTCCTCAGAAACCTTGAGAAAATCAACGCGCTTGAGTAAATCTTGGATAACGTGAGGAGCGAGGTCAGGATGAGGCCAAAATACCGAACGCCAATTGATATCTACCAGAATTTTCACAAAATGCTGTTCTGCGATGTGAAGCGCTTGGGAGATTGCCACCCGACTTTGGGGATAAGCCAGTTCCAGAGTGCCCAAAACCAAAAACTCTGCCTCTTCCAATAACTTAACTGGCAGATCGGCAGCTTGTAAGCGAGTATCGGCAAACTCTGTAGTATTGTAATTTCCAAAACCTGCAAAAGCGCGATCGCCGGTTTGCGATCGCAAAACATAAACTTGCCGCGTTGGGGCAGTAGAATGGCGTTGGACTCCAGCTACATCCACCCCAACATTTTGTAACAGCTGCACCAGCGCCTTCCCAGCTTCATCCTCACCAACACAACCGATAAACCCAGATTTTGTCCCCAACTTTACCAAACCGCAAGCAACATTGGCCGGAGCGCCCCCTGGATAGGGAGTCCAAGATTCAACCTCCTCAAGTGCGCGTCCCGCTCGATCGGCCAAACAGTCGAACAAAATTTCACCCAGACAGAGAACACGGATTTGACTCACAGTTACATTCCTTGACGTGCCTTATGGCAAGAATATAAACCTTTAGCTGAAGCAGCAGAAGCCTCACACTGTACCTGAAACGTCCGTGTGAGATGAATGCGAATGAGTTGAAGAGTGCAGGTTGACCGATGCCAAACGTAGTGAGCAAGGGAAATCTGCAACGACGAAACGAACAAATCTCTCATAAACGAAGCAAGTTTTCTGAGCTTGGCAACTTCCCGTCAGTCTTTGTTATCATGGTTATCAAAGCGTGATAAAGGTCGAATCATGTTGAAGGCAGTCAAGGTCAGAATTTACCCAACCGATGAACAAAAAACTCATCTTGCACAAGCTTTCGGGTGTGTGCGATGGGTATGGAATCAGTCTCTACAGGTCATGTCTGCAACCTACAAACAGACGGGTAAAGGGATCTCTGCCCTCGCCATGAAAAAACAGATTCCGGTCTGGAAGACTGAGCATAAATGGCTCAAAGAGTGTTATTCCCAATGCTTGCAGCAATCCGTCTTGAATCTGTCTCAGGCGTTTATCAATTTCTTTGACGGCAGAGCAAAATATCCAACCTTCAAATCTCGCAACGGTCGCCAGTCGATTCAGTATCCTCAGAACGTCAAGATTTTCAACGATTCTCAGATCGAGTTTCCCGGCAACTTAGGAAAAGTGAAAGCCAAAATTCATCGGCACTGTGTTGGTAAACTGAAGACTGTTACCGTGTCAAAACTGCCTGATGGTCGTTACTATGCGTCTTTGTTACTGGATGATGAAGTTGCTAAACCCTCCCCCAGTGCTGAGGGTAAGGCGATTGGGATTGATTTGGGTTTGATTGATTTTGCTGTCACTTCTGATGGTTCAAAGTTCAACAATCCCAAGTGCCTCAAGAAACATGAACGCAACCTAAAACGAAAACAGCGTAAGCTATCCCGCAAAAAGGATAAAACAACTAATAAACGTCGAAAGGCTAAGGTAGCGCTTGCAAAAGTGCATTCTAAAATCTCCAGGGTGAGAGAAGATTTTCTGCACAAGCTATCCCGCAAGATAGTTAACGAGAACCAAGTCATTGTAGTAGAAGATCTGGCAGTGAAAAACATGGTCAAGAATCACAACCTAGCTAAGTCGATCGATGACGCTGGTTGGGGAATGTTTCAAACCATGCTGAAGTACAAAGCAGAGGAGAAAGGCAAGATTTACCTTGAAATTGGGCGATTTTTCCCTTCGTCGCATTTGTGCAATGCAACACTGCTACCGATTGCAAAGATGGATCTTTCGGTGCGCTCTTTCCTCTGTCCTCATTGCAGCGTGCATCATGACAGAGACGTGAATGCTGCCATCAATATCAAAAATGAAGGCTTGCGGATTTTGGCGTTGGGAACCAGCGTCACTGCCCTTGGAGGCAATGTAAGACCAAAGCGGTTTGGGCGTAAGTCTACGACTGTAGAGGCGGTTGCCGATGAATTGGGAAGCCCAAACCGTATCGCCTAGCGCGGTCGGTTTGCGGTAGTTCACGTAAAATTACAATAGGTACATATACAGGTATAGAAATCTATTATGGGTGGTACCACGTCTGGGGCTCCGGCCTCTCTCTCGGACAGAGAGCTGCAAATTATCGAGCTGGTAGCTGCTGGCTTAACCAATGAGAAAATTGCCGAGAAGTTAGAAATTAGCAAACGCACCGTTGACAACCACATCAGCAATATTCTCACCAAAACAGCGACTGACAACCGGGTGGCATTGGTGCGCTGGGCTTTGCAGTGGGGCAAAGTTTGTATAGATGAAGTGAACTGCTGCACGCTGCCGACATACAGAGAAGATCAAATAATTTCCTAGATTTTTGCATCCAAAAATTTAGCCGACAACTTAGGGATATCAACGATACAGTTGATAAAAATCCTTAAGCTGTATCCGCACTGCGGATTTCTTAATATGACGACTTCTGCTTCTCCTCAATCTCCCTTTGACTTTTTCGGTTTGGATTGGACAGCACCTCATCCCAGACAAGATGCCGATTTGCTCAAGCAACTTCCCTTTGTCCCAGGATTAAAAGAATTTTTAATCCTGCGACAGGTACACGCCCTGGAACACGCCACCGTTTGGGTGCTGAGCGAATCTGCCAATGCAAAAGAGCGAAGAGGGGATAGCGATCTGTTGGGCGGGATGTCCACCGAGCGGGGCTTTTACCTCTACGGCAATGTGAATGCAGTTACTTTGCAGCGTGCGGTACGTACAGCCTTGCAGCGCATTACCGACGGTGAATGGAATTTAGCGGTGCATCCCCGCTGCGGTACAAACCTGTCTGTCGGGATGGTGCTGACGGCAGGACTGGCCTTTGGCGTTCATATGCTGCTGCCTAAAGGCCCTCTAGTCCAGATTCTCGGTTTGGGTGTTGCAGCCACGACTGCGGCCCAACTAGCACCCGACTTGGGTGGCTTAGCCCAAAAATACCTCACGACTGCCATTCCATTTAATCTGGAAATTGCCGACATTTCCTCAACCCGCGATATTTGGGGGCGTCCGGCTCACTTCGTCCGTCTGACGTGGATAGATTAGCAACAAAACTTAAAGACTAAACTTAACAGTGCGTCGCTGTCGGGTAGTACTCTGAAAAACAACTACTCAATCGGTAGAAATAATCTCCAAAGGGAAAGCAATCATGGCAATTCAACGTGGTTCGACGGTCAGAATTCTCCGCAAAGAGTCCTACTGGTTCCAGGATGTAGGCACTGTTGCTTCTGTTGACCAAAGCGGCATCAAATACCCAGTGATCGTTCGCTTCGATAAGGTCAACTACGCGGGAGTTAATACCAATAACTTCAGCCCCGATGAACTGGTAGAGGTTTCTGGCCCGAAGGGAGGAGCTAAAACAAAGTCTGCATAAAACTCTGGCCATTAGGGAACTCACATAGGTTAACTTGTGCCAGAACTGCCTGAAGTAGAAACAGTAAAACGGGGTCTCGATCGCGTGACCCTAAATTGCCCAATCGAGGGTGGGGATGTGTTGCTACCCCGCACAGTTGCCCACCCCGTTTCTGTTGCCGATTTTCTCTCCTCTGTCTCCGGCGTCAAAATTCTCCAGTGGCACAGACGCGGCAAGTATTTGTTGGCAGAACTCGTAACAGAGGGACAGAAGCATTTTTTAACTGAAAAGTCAACATTACCTCAGTCTTCAAATACCATTCCAGCCGGCTGGTTGGGAGTTCACCTGCGGATGACCGGTCAGCTGCTGTGGCTGCATCGGGATGAACCGTTACAGAAACATACGCGGGTGCGATTGTTTTTCGCGGAATCTCGCGAGCTGCGGTTTGTTGACCAGCGCACTTTTGGTCAGATGTGGTGGGTACCGCCGACATCTTTGCCGGAAGATGTGATTTCGGGACTGAAAAAATTGGGGCCAGACCCGTTTTCCGCAGAGTTTTCGATCGACTACTTCGCCAAACAACTGCAAAACAGTCGCCGTCCGATCAAAACGGCATTGCTGGATCAGGAGTTGGTCGCGGGACTGGGCAATATTTATGCAGATGAAGTTCTTTTTTTGAGTAAAGTGCATCCGACGACGCTGTGTTCGGAGTTGAAAAGAGACCGGATAGAGCGCTTGCACGATGCGATCGTTCTGGTTTTGCAAACTGCGATCGAAGCTGGGGGAACGACTTTTAGCAATTTTCTCAATGTACAGGGGATTAACGGTAACTACGGCGGTGTCGCCTGGGTTTACAAACGCGCTGGCGAACCTTGTCGCCTTTGCGGAGCTAGCTTGGGACGCATAAAATTGGCAGGGCGATCGTCTCATTTTTGCCCCCAATGTCAGAAATAAGAAGCTAGAAAAGTCAATCATTCGTAGGGGCGGGTTTAGTCAATAACTCCCGATCGCAAATCTATGGTTGTAGTACAAAACCCGCCCGTACAAAGTCAAAAGTCAAAAGAAAAAGCTTATCGGTAGCGGGTGCTGGCGTCAGAAAAATCCAAAATCTAAAATCTAAAATCTAAAATTCTTATGGCTTAGGGCGTGTAATTTAGTGACAACGGCTACCAGTAGTTGATAACTTGGAATTAAGATCTTAAAAAATTCCAAAGGAGCAAGCTATGGCCATAAAAAAAGGGGATTTGGTACACGCAGTTCGGGAAAAATTGGAAAATAGCCTAGAAGCTAAGGCTAGCGATACCCGTTTCCCGCCTTATTTGTTTGATAGCAAAGGCGAAGTTGTGGACTTGCGAGGGGATTATGCGCTGGTGAAGTTTGGCAAAGTGCCAACCCCGAATATCTGGCTGCGCGTCGATCAGCTAGAAGCACTAAAATGAACTACACCTCATACATCCCGCCATTGTGCAATCCGACTCGCGTTGCGATCGTCGGTGCGGGTAAAGTAGGTAGTACCCTCGCTCAGCGCATTGCCGAAAGAAATATTGCCGATGTGGTGTTGCTGGATGTAGTCGAGGGGATGCCGCAAGCAATTGCACTGGATTTAACGCAAGCACGAGGATTAGAACACCACGACTGTGAGATTATCGGTACAAATGATTACGCCGATACCGCAAATTCCGATATCGTGGTGATTAGTGCTGGGAAACCGCGCCAACCGGGTATGAGTCGCGACGAATTGATGAAGACGAATGCCAAAATCGTGCTGGACGCGACTAAGCAGGCGATCGCTTATTCCCCAGATGCTATCTTAATCATTATCACCAACCCGCTCGATGTGATGACTTATCTGGCTTGGCAGGCGAGCGGTTTGCCTCCCCACCGCGTTATGGGGATGGCTGGTATTTTGGACTCTGCCCGCTTTCAAACTTTTATTGCTATGGAATTAGGTGTCTCCATAGTAGATGTCAAAGGGATGGTGCTGGGCAGTCACGGCGAGTTAATGGTGCCCTTACCCCGCTATTCTACTGTCAGCGGCATTCCGATTACAGAACTGTTAGATGCCGCAACTATTGACAGACTGATAGAGCGAACTCGTAACGGTGGGGGAGAAATTGTAGAACTCATGCGTACAGGCGGTGCTTATTTTGCGCCAGCTTCTTCTACCTGCGAAATGGTGGAATCTATCCTATTCAATCAATCGCGGTTAGTACCAGCTGCGGCATATCTGCAAGGCGAATACGGTTTGAAGGATGTTTTTATTGGCGTTCCCTGTCGTTTGGGATGCCGGGGGATAGAAAGTATTTTGGAACTCAACCTTACGGATTCCGAAGCTACCGCCCTCCATATCTCGGCTGAATCGGTACGTCATAATATCGAATTTGCCAATCAGTTGCTAGCAGCGACACTGCACAAATGTTAAATACAATAGCTTGCGCGTAAATATCTGATTTTTAGTAGATAGGGAAGTATTTCTTTTGAGCGATTTGGCGATCGCTCTTTTTTTTACCTTAGTTAATTAAGTAACGCAGCAGTTGTTTAATAAGTCGCAAACAGCAGTTAAAAAATTGCTTATTTAGGAGCGGTTCAATGAAAACTGGACAAAAAATCATTGCTACCTCTGTAATCTCGGCAGTGCTTGCAGGTAGTGCCTTACCCGCCTTATCTGCACGGGGAACAGGTGATGCCGCAACCGCCCATTATACCATTGAAACTTTGCCAAATGGTAATTACAGCTTTTGCAGCCAAAATACCTCTTCAGATGGATTGCAAACAAGTCCGTGTTTCTGGTTTCGTAAAGATGGCGATCGTGTAGTCGGTTACTATTTCTACCCTTACACCGAGTCCAGCATCTGTATTGAAGGTAAAGTGAATCACAATACCGTCACAGGTGAAGCGATGGAAAAAGTATGGGGACTCCCCGAACCGCCCCAACCTAAAGGAGTAGAGGTCAGGAACCTCAGCCTAAAAGCATGAGGCTTGAAAGAGAAATCTAACAAGCCATCCTGACCAGCCTAAGTACCATGCTTACCATGCGTACTAAGTTTTTTGAGTCACGACACCGGAGAATGCGTAGCTAGTTTTCCGCTCTGTCGCTAGTGGTTAAACAGTCTTAAGGTCACTGAGACAGTGCTGCTAGCGTAACAAGCTCTTAAAACATTGGCGAAGCTAACATTACCCCGCAAGGGAGGCTCGCGAGAGCAAACCATTATGCGTACAGGGTTGTGAGATTTGAAATGGTAACTGTCCCGTTGAAAGTGCAACACAAAAGTACACCGAGTCGAGCAACCCCCGTGTAATGGTATCCAAATGCAATATAAAGCCGTCCTATAAGAACGGGTTTTCCAACCCATTTTTCTGATGAAAGATTGCATAAAAATTAATGCTTTTCGCAAGTGTTGTTTTGGTAATTGAGTAAATTTATAAACGCAATGTATTAGGTGGCGTTTTCGTTGAGTAGGGGTTACAATCCTACCTAATGGAAACCCACCTTATGTTTGAGGAGATAAAAATGCTATGAATGTAATGTGGTACAAAGAGTCAGAGATAATTATGGGTGTGCTACCAGATGATTCCCAAAGTGAACTGCCTGTTGAGTTAAATACCAAAGCTCGTCTTCTTGTTAATGAATCGCAAAAAACAATTTACACTTTACTATTAGATATTGTTAAAAGAAAACACCCTTCTTTTGTTTTGGCTATATTTAAAGATTTATTTATTAATCTTGCAGATCATATGAATTCAACTACAACACGAGCTATTCACGAAATTGTTGCTGCTAATAATGAGGAAGTATTTAGAAATACGCTCAAGCGCTGTTGTTACATTTTAGTTAACAACTGGGAGGTGGCAAGGCAGCATCAAGCCATTCGCGAATTAATTGAGATATTTTCCGATTCTGCCATTAGCAAAAAAACTACTTCTGTTAATTTAAGTAGGCTGAGAAAGTGGCTAAAAAATTTTATAAATAGCAAGGATTACGAAGAACTAAAAATTTTTTCTTTAAAACATGAAGAGGGAGAAAAAGGTCATTGGAGTTACCGCTATACATCTTATTTGTTAGTTCCTCAATATATCGATCGCACCAACCCTGTTGAACAACGAAAAGCTGCCAAAACACTAGCTAAACAACTAAAAGATAAGTTCAAACTAGATCTGGCTATGTACACAGCTCGTGCAAATTCTGTGGAAAAAGAAAACACAATGCCAAAGAATCCAACAGGTTTGGGCGATGAAGTACTAAACGTAATTAAGATGCTTGTAGCGCGAAGAGGCCAGTTTAATTATGTCAATTTAGCCAATATATTTACCCAACAAACTCAATATATAACGTACAAAGAATTCAAAATTAGCTTGGTAAAATATCTTATTTTTTATTTAAATGATAAAGATTTGGTAATGCTTATCAGTGCCAAGTTGAGTGATAAATTAAAGCCTCTTTACGAAAATCACGATAACGAAGAAATTAATAATTTACTATTACAAAAAACTTGTCAACGCTTAATTGAGTATCTCACAACGGAAAATCATCAGTTACCTTCAGAGCTATTCCTCGTATTAATTTTTCAAAAGACTCCGCTAATTTTAGTGATTTTGCTCCTCAAAATAGTTTTGATTTGCAAGCCGTCCCGCCTTCATTTAGAAGCCTGTATTGCAGATTTGATTCGTTACTATGAACAGTTCCCGGAAGAGGAATGCCAGTGGGTAATTAATTTTGTGGAAATTTTCAATGTGACTTTTACTATTTATGCAGAAGACGTAGAATACAACTTGGTTAAAATAAATAACGATCGCGCAGATGGGACGATGGTTGAATGGGAAGATTATCGCGTTTTTTCACAATTAAAAGGCGATACTAAAGCGGACGGTAACTTAGGTGAAAAAGATTCGTGATGAGCGCTTAAAATCTGTAATTTTTCATCTAAAATGGTACGATCGAGATCGTACTTAGATAAACACCAAAACTTCTTATGGGAATCAAGAAAATAATTTCTTACCTCCTGTTAGTTTTCGTCCCTATTTCCATTGCGGCTGAATATTTACACTGGGGTTCGCTGACAGTATTTATTACATCAGCTTTAGCCATTGTACCCCTAGCAGTATGGTTAAGCACGGCTACAGAAGAAGTTGCGATCGTTGCTGGGCCATCTATCGGCGGTTTGTTAAATGCAGTATTTGGTAATGCGACAGAATTAATTATTGCCTTAGTTGCTTTGAAAGCGGGATTGGTTGATATTGTCAAAGCGAGTATTACCGGAACCATTATCAGCAACTTACTCCTAGTCATGGGACTTTCCATGTTTTTGGGAGGTTTGCGTTACAAGGAACAAGAATTTCAGCCTGTGGTAGCGCGGGTGAACGGTTCCACCATGACTTTAGCAGTGATTGCAATTGTTTTGCCAACAACCGTAGTTTACACCTCAAATGGAGTTGCAGAAAGTTCGATTCGCAATCTTTCCCTCACAGCAGCGGTAGTGTTAATCGTAGTTTATGCTTTAACCCTGCTTTTTTCATTGAAGACTCACAGCTATCTTTACGATGTGGGAATAGTAGATTTGGAGTCAGGAGAAGGGAAAGATGCAGAAGTTGAATCAAGTCACAAACCCAATCTCTGGTTGTGGATAGGTGTGTTGTTGGTATCTACTATTGCCGTGGCGTTTGAGTCAGAGATTTTCGTCGGAGTGGTGGAAGAAACAACAAAAAGTTTGGGTTTGACGCCACTTTTTACAGGTGTGGTGGTTTTACCATTAGTTGGCGGCGCAGCAGAATACGTAACTGCGGTAGGCGTAGCAATCAAAAACAATATGGATTTATCGGTTTCCGTGGCGATGGGTTCCAGCTTGTTAGTTGCGCTGTTGGTCGCTCCAATTTTAGTTATAGTAGGAGTGGCGATCGGTCAACCGATGGATTTAAATTTCAATCCTTTTGAAGTAGTAGCTGTAATCATTGCGGTGTTAGTCGCCAATCTCATCAGTTTGGACGGACGTTCTAACTGGTTGGAGGGAGGATTGCTATTAGCAACTTACATAGTTTTAGGTGCGGCTTTTTATTTTCATCCTCCTGTGTAGCTAAATCTCATATCGTTTCCGTCTGCTGCTGGATTAATTATCTGGTTGTCCATCCCCTAACTCCTCATAACTGTTTTCTAGAACGCGATGAATTTCAGCAAAGCGTTCCACAGTTTGGGGAATTAGATCCCAATAAAAGTTATCTATCTGACACCTTAAAGTTTGTGCGTAATCCAACAAGACTTGACATTGATGCTCTTTACCCCATTGGGTTAGGCGTTCTATAAACTGTTTGAGTTCTTTAGTAACTAAGGTTTTCCGTAGCCGCACCCATGTACTGTCAGTTTCCTGGCGCAGCTTAACCAGTAAGTCTGACAATTGCACAGGTTTTAAAGTTGAATTTGAGGATAAATTTACATTGGTTTTCTGCAACGTATCCGAATTGGTCGGATCTAAAACTCTCAATACTTTCTGAAGTGCTGTCACAATCTGTATCCGACTGACTGGCTTGCGTAAAAAACCTTCGCAAAGCCCATCTAATTCCCTTTCCTCTATTTGATTGGATGAAGCCGTTAAAATGATAATCGGTATTGTCTGAGTTTGTCGATCCTGTTTGAGAATATTAGCTACTTCTCGTCCATCCATATTCGGCATTCGCAAATCGAGGAAAATGCAGTCAAGGCGAGAGTTTTGGGCAATTCGCACGGCTTCTTGTCCATCTTTAGCAAATAAAAGATTGTGAGCCGTTTCCATAAAGTAACCTGCTATTAAGTCACGATTAGATTTTACATCGTCCACAACTAAAATGGTTGCAGGTGCAAATTGATTCAAGTTTTCATCTAATTCTTTGACGGGAATATAGTTTACAGACTGCTCGGCGATCGCAACTTTAGGGAAATAAAATATGAAGGAACTACCTTGACCTAATTCGCTTTGTAACTCAATCGAACCTTGCATGATTTCAGTAAGTCGTTGAGTAATGGCTAATCCTAGCCCAGTTCCTCCATATTTACGGTTACTTTGTCCTTGACTTTGAGTAAATGCTTCAAAAATTCGTTTGCGATCTTCTGGTGCAATTCCAATTCCTGTATCGCTAATAGTAATCTGAAGGAAAATATGTCCTTCTGGAGTTTGACTGGTTGAACATTGTTGTACTGAAATTGTAATTCCGCCTTCATGGGTAAATTTTAGAGCATTTCCGACCACATTAAACAAAATTTGCCGCAGACGGACTTCATCCAGAAGCAGAAAACGAGGGAAATTGCCATCAATCTCCATTTCTAGCCATAAGCCTTTTTCTTCAGCTTTTTGAAGAAAAATTTGACAGATATCTTGAATTAAGGTATGGATATCAACAGCTTCATAGTGAATTTGCAGTTTACCTGCTTCAATTTTTGACAGATCGAGAATATCATTGATTAAAGCTAGGAGAGTTTTGCCACTTGATGCGATCGCTTCTAAATATTTCTTAGCCCGCTCCTCAGTAATCATCCCTTTCAATAAATCACTGAAACCCAAGACAGCATTCATCGGCGTGCGAATTTCGTGGCTCATATTCGCCAAAAATTCACTTTTTGCCTGGTTAGCTTGTTCGGCTTCTTTTCTGGCTTTTTCTAAAGCCAAGTTTTTCAGTGTTAATTCTTCTCGGCGTTGGATTTCTTGTTGAAGTAAAGATGCTTGAGCGATCGCAATTCCTAACTGAGCCGCCACCGCTTCAATTAATTCGATTTCATCTTGTTGCCAGTGGCGCAGGTCATTTTCTGGGCAAGAATGGTCATTAATACACTGATGTAAGCCAATGACGCCATTGGGTTTACCTTGATAAAACGTCGCCACTGCTAACATTGATTTTAAGCTAATTTGCTCACACATTGGAGCCATATTTTGCAACAGCGGATCGGTAAAGACATCATCAGAGGCGATCGCTTGTTCTTGAGTGAGTAACTTTTGGATATGAAGATTCCCTGCGATCGGGACTTCTAAATGCTTCAGGGAACGATGATTTCCAATGAGATATTCACTGACTACTGGTATAGCTGGGACTGGATCGGTTTGATAAAAATGGATCAGACAGCGATCGACCTGAAAAGCTTCGCCAATTTGCTGCGCCGCTACCTGGAATATCTGCTCTGTATCTAAACTTTGACGGATTTGATCGGTAATATGCTGCAATAACAATGTTTTTCGTAACTGACGCTCAATGGCTTCTTCTGATTCTTTCTGTGGCGTTACATCTTCAGCAATACCTGTAAACCGCACTACTTTTCCGGCTTCATCTCGCAAGGGGAACGATCGCGCCGTTACCCAGCGAATATTACCGTTGGGGCGAACAATGCGATAAGTTTCTTCAAAAGTGGTTCCATCCTCAATCTGATGCTTGAGAGCATTTGCCATTGCAGGTCGATCGTCTGTATGAACAGACTCTAACCAAGAGCTAGGATCTTTGTACAAACTCTCACAACTTCTTTGCCAAATCTGTTCGTATGCTCGCGAGATATAGAGCATTTCTCCGCGCTCCGATAAAATAAAAAAGACTTGATGAATATTTTCTGTTAATTGCCTGAATTTTTCCTCGCTTTCTCGGAGGGCTTGTTCCGCATGGTAACGTTCGGTAATATCGCGCACTAGCACCAACACTTCATCATTATCTAACGGGGCAATGCGGGCTTCTTCATAAATCCTTTTTCCATCCACTACAAAATGATATTCTTGGGTTTGCACCCGATGAGTTGCCAGCGCTTGTTGGGCTAATTTAATCCTTTCTTGGGCAATCTCAAGGGGCATAATGTCTGTAATGAATGTGTTGGGGATGTTTTTTTGACGTTCGATGATATGAATTGCACCTTTATTGAGGACTTCTAGCAGCATCCCATCCCGACTCATTCGCACCATAAAGTCAGGTAAGGCATCTAGTAAAGCTTGTTTAGTGGCTTCTGTCTGTTTGCGCTCAGTAATGTCTAAAATTGACCCCATGAGCTTAATTGCTTCGCCCCGATCGTCTAAAATCACCTCTGCCCGCGTTTCTAAATGACGGATTGTGCCATCGGGGCGAATAATTCGGTACTCTCCTACCAGGGGAGTTTTCTGCGCGATCGCTTGTTGACTGGAGTTTAGACTAACCGCGCTTTAGGGCGCGGTTAGTCTAAACTCCTATACAAGGCAAAATAGCTCAGCTTTTAGCTGAGTAAAAAAAGATTGATTTAATCAGGATTTAAGAGAAAAATAAGTTAGCTTTTTGAGTTT
>NZ_JBHFNU010000116.1:0-17469 GCF_041929145.1 Aerosakkonema sp. BLCC-F183
CTACCCATGTCGCCTATTTCTGAGGTAGCTTGGAAACAGCTTGAGGGAAACCTGAGAGAAAACAACAAAGCAAGCGCCTCAGTTATTGCTGAAACACTTGCCCTGCAAAAGGTTGACATAGTGGCGGGAAGTGGATTTGAATTAGTCCCCGCTTATTTGAACTCTTGTCAATGCACCAACTCATTAAGGTTTCTCTCAACTACTGGCACGTGACCCACACAAGTAATTTAGGAGTTGAGGGAAAAGTCAACCCCCTCCCAAGCGCAAGAGTAATTGAATGAAGTGAATACACCCTGTCAAGGTTGAAGCGTAGCGGAACCGTAGGCTTGACCTTGACAGGGTGTATGAGCGAAATACAATAACGACTGGCTTGGGAGGGGGTTATAGCGTTAACTTGTCGAATTCCGGTAGTGCGCTGTTTACGTTTCTAAATTTGTGTCTAGCTATAAAATCTTTAACTGCTTTGTAGCTTTCCTTGTTAATTTCTGTTCTACCAGCATCATCGAAAGATTCCATCAAGTCCATATCTATTTGCATCATATGAGGGAGTACTCCTAGAAACTCCTTGATTATGTCTACTTTTGGATTTTTAGGTATTCTGACTTCAAAGTAATTCTCTGTTGCGGCACTGAACTCTACGAACAGCCAACCTATATTAGGTTGACTAATACTTATAAGATTCATGATAAATTATTGAATTCAACAAAAACATTATAAATAGAAAAACAGAGATTTATTCAAATCTCTGTCGGGGCTCTGTTAAAAGAGTACTAAACGGATGTCTTTATTCTAGCTCAATATCATTGTCGCCTAACCAATCATAGAAATCGGTCATCTCAAAGAATCCCTTGAGTTCTCCGTAGTTAGACATTGTTCCGGCTTTCCCTAATTTTGCGAGCGACCACTCTCCACTATTCAGGTAAAGTCCCGCTCTATTTCCTTCTTGGTCTATCAATTTCCAACACTTAATATCATCTCGCGTCTTATGTTTCGCCACCGTTACCCCGTGCGTTTGAAACAATTCAATTATTTGAATCGCTTCTTTTTCCCGCTCAGGGCTTAATCCGCAGTTTTTGATTAAAGTTTCAGGAGATATTTTTGAAGGCGATTTACTCATTAATTTCGGCTTAACTTCTCGCTCAATATCAATAGGAGCAGAAACGACCGAATCTACTGAGCTACTGACTATCTCCCTAATTATCTCCTCAGTTGTATTGTAGATACGCGCCAAAAGCTCAACTTGTTGATGATTGATTCCAGTAATTTGCCTAGCTAAATTGACTGCCGCCTCTAGCGCAATCGCTTGATTGCTGGGATGGGCTAATAAATCGATTGTCGTTTTAGTTGTTTGACGTTTTTTGTACACGGTGTCGTTCATTGTTGGGCTGTGGCCTAATGACATTGCACGCTTTTCTATGGGAATGCCCGACGCCAATCCATTTAGATTAGCCAAGTGCCTCAATGCGTGTGTTTGGCTAAAAACTTTAATTCCTGTCTCCTTGGAAAATGTCGCTAATTTTCTGGTGGCTTCTTTGGCGTATTTATTTCTGATTGTCTTGGGATTAACGCTTTCTATTCCAATTGTTGGAAGTTGTCCATATTTAATTTCTAACTTCTCAATTAAATCTTTTTGACTTGGAGGTATCAATGGAATTGATAAGCGATATCCCGTCTTGGTTGTTGTCCCTAAGATGGTTTCATTCCCGATTACGATGATATTCGTTGAGTTTTTGGGGTCTTTTAATGCCGCGATGGTAACGCCATCTTTAGTTTTGAATGGCTTGTCAATGTTTTGAATTGCAAATACCTCGTGGATTCTTAGCCCGTAGATTACTTGCATTGAGAATACGAATAACCACGCCTTTCGCGATTCAAGGTTGTAACGAGCATCGCTGGTTATATCTAATGCTTTTTTCCGTAATTGAAGAAAGTCATCCAATGAAATATTTTGTAAGTCTTTAAATTTTGTTTGGGTAACATCAATCTTTTTTAGTTCTTCATAAATTGAATTGTTACCAATAGCTTCCGCTAACCGTTTCATTGCGCTTACGCAGTACTTTCTTGACCTACTGCCTTTTTCCTTGCTTTCTATGGCTTGTTTGATATCTGCTAAATTCACTATTTTATCTAATGGCAATAGATTGTAGTAACGCTGATAGGTATCTATCCAACAAGCCTGATGTGATGGGTTAAGTTTGTCTCGTTTTTGGCGTTTCTTGGTGTTCGCGCTCCAGTAGTTGTTTTCTACCACTTTGATGGCATCGCCAAAGGTTATCAAATCATTTTTGATAACGTTCTTTTCTAAAATAGTACGTTCGTACCATTCCCAGAAATCTGACTCGCTAGAAAACTGTTTAAGCGCCTCAGCTACTTGGTGAGCTTTCTTGACTGCATCGCCAATACCTTGGAGCGTGAAATTACAATTGCAAGCCTTGGCAGGACGTTTCTCTCCTAATTTGAATTGAAGTAGTACATAAGTACCGCTAGGCTTGGACTCTTTCTTTAGTCCCACTCCTTTGGGACATTCTGATTGAGCTTGCTTGAAATAGTCAAGTAAGCGTTCGTAGCCAATCAGGTGATTAGCGGCATCGCTTGCGACTAGGCCGTCTTGGTTTTTTCTCGTTTCTCTCACTTTTCCCTCAACTCCTAAATTACTTGTGTGGGTCACGTGCCAGTAGTTGAGAGAAACCTTAATGAGTTGGTGCATTGACAAGAGTTCAAATAAGCGGGGACTAATTCAAATCCACTTCCCGCCACTAATAAACAAGACAACAAGCCCTGCAAGCTAAAGTGGTTGCAGGGCTTGTTGTATTCTTATGATCGGATATACAAAAAAACTTATGGCTAATCTTTTGCGGCGTCCGATTTTGGTTGGGGGAGTGGGTCTGTCGTTTTTGCTCTGGCTGTGGCAAAGTTTTGATGACATGGCTGGGCAGATGGATGAAGTCGGTATACTGGGTGCGATCGCACTGGGAGGTTTGCTGCTATTGCAGAAAAAAGAACCCAAAAAAACCCAGTTACAGCTAGACTTACCGATGGTGGAGCGATCGACCGCAGAAAAAGCGATCGCAATAGCAGAAAGCGCGATCGTTCTCGTGGAAGCAGAAGCAGCTAACTGCAATGCGATCGGCCAACTGCGTCAAAAAGTCGCCGAACTGACGGTAGAATTAGACCGAAAAGAGATAAGCTTGGCGGTGATGGGTGGGAAGGCGGTAGGCAAAACCACTTTGATTCAAGTTTTACAGTCGTACTGGCTTTCCCAAATCGAGTCAAGTGTTACTTTGCAAGAAACGCCGACATTGTTCGCTGCTGATGAAGCAGGTTTGACAGCAGAGAAAGATGCCACAGCAAGGGCACTGGCTTCGGATTTAGTATTATTTGTCACGAGTGGCGATTTGACAGAGCCAGAATATCAAACTTTGCAACAGCTAAAAGCAGCTAACCAGCGCACTGTTCTTGTCTTCAATCAAGAAGATCGGTATTTACCGGAAGAACGAGAAGTCGTGTTGCAAAAGCTACAGCAACGAACGATGTTATTGCTGGAAACAAATGATGTAGTGGCGATCGCAGCATCTCCGAAAGCGATTAAAGTGCGACAGCATCAAACCGATGGATCGGTACAGGAGTGGCTGGAAGAATCAGTGCCGGAGATAACAGCACTAACCGATCGCTTAAGCGCAATTGTACCGCAGCAAAGTCAACAGTTGGTGTGGGCAACAACTTGGCGACAAGCAATGGCTTTGAAGGCAGAAGCCAAATCGGTGTTGAATGAAATCAGACGCGATCGCGCTTTACCTGCGATCGAACAATATCAGTGGATCGCAGCAGCGACAGCTTTTGCTATCCCCATACCCGCACTCGACTTAGTGGCGACGGGTGCGATCGACGCTCAATTAATTTTAGAGTTGAGCAATATTTATCGACAAAAGTTTTCCCTCGAACAAGCGAAAACTGTAGCCGCAGCAATGGGAAGCTTAATGCTGAAACTCGGTTTGGTGGAACTTTCTACCCAAACAATTACTACAATCCTCAAAAGCAACACGATTACTTATGTTGCAGGTGGTTTGGTGCAGGGAGTCAGCGCCGCCTACTTGACTCGGTTGGCAGGACTTAGCTTAATTGAGTATTTCCAAGAGCAGGATGCTGTTACTGTGGAAGGGGAGAATCCTCTGAAACTCGATCGCCTGCGCGAAACAGTACAAAGAGTTTTTCAGCAAAACGCAAGAATAGCATTCTGGCAATCTTTTGTCAAGCAAGCAGTCGGGCGTTTGATGCCAGAAGCGCCTTTGCCTCAAATCAGCAGTTCTGAGGCAGTTATTAGCGGTTAGCGGGTGTGTGAAAAATGTCTACGCAGCGTAATTGGCTACAAATAACAGAATATATCTCCATTGCCGCCTCAGCTGTGGGAACCGTTGCTGCTGCCATGACCGGTCAGGTGGCTGCGGCAGCCGCACCCCTGACGGTAGCGCTATCATTAAATACGATTAACCGACAGCGATTGCAGCAGGAGATGTACCAGGACACCAGCAGTGCGATCGCCGAGTTGCATCAAACTGTAAGGTCTCTGCATCAGGAAGTCCAAGCGCTGCCAGCCCAAACCTTGAGTCCGATTTCCCAGTCTCTGTCTGAATTGGAAAATTTAACTCAGACGCTAACTAATCGACAGCAGGAGTTAAGTCAACAGTTTCAAGCGCGATCCGAAACGCAAGCAATTCAACAACTGGAAAAGTCACTGCAACTATTAACAGAGCAATTCAGAGAGCAACTGACTGTTTTGGGATTGCGGATCGATAATTTGCCAATTCCAGAAGCAGTTGACTTGAGCGGAATAGAAAGAGAAATAACTAATCTGCACGCTCAATTGGAGGAGTTAAACAAACAGTTTGACTCTAGACCGGAGGTCGCTGGACTGGCAAAGATGCAGCAAGATACCAGCAGTGCTATTACTCAGTTGCATCACATTTTTGAATCTCTGCATCAGCAAGTTGAAGCGCTACCGGAGCAAACTTTAAATACGATCGGGCAATCTCTTTCTAAGTTAGAAACCTTTACGCAATCGCTAGCCGATCGACAAGAGGAATTAGCGCAACAGTTCCAAAAGCGACCGGAAATAGAAGAAATCGCAGGCATAACAGAAGAATTGAATGCGGTGATGTTACTTCTTTCCGATCGCTCTGCTATAGAAGAAGATATTGCAAATATACGTCTGCGTTTGGATGCTGTATCCGAACAGTTGAGCGCTCCTCCGGAAGCGCCTGCACTGCCGCAGGTGGAAGAAGATAGCGCGATCGCAAAGCGGCTAGAAGAAGATCTTGCTAATTTGCGCTTGCAATTGGAAAATTTAACTCGACAATTTAGAAATCGCCCGGAATTAGAAGCTCTGCCACAAATACGGCAAGAAATCAACAGCACAAGCGAACAATTACATCAAATAACACAAAATCAGATCGCTTCTTTAAGCGAAAAAGTGGAAATTTTAAGTCAACAGTTTAGCACTAGAGCGGAGCTACAAGGTCTGCCCAAAATGCAGCAGGAAATTAGTAGCGCCAGCGCTCAAATGCGTCAAATGGAAGCAGAAATTGTTTTCCTGAGTCGTCAATTCGAGAATATAACTCAAAATCTCAACAGCACAGAAGATGCAAAGATAGAAACACTGCCGCAGATGCAGGTAGAAATGAGAACGGCAAGCGATCGAGTACGTCAAATGGAAGGAGACATAGTTTCTTTCCGCACTGAGTTAGAAAATCTGATTGAAAACTTTAACAGCAGAAGAGAAATAGAAGTACTGCCGCAGGTGCAGGCGGATATGAGAACGGCAAGCGATCGAGTCAATGCAATGCAAGCAGAAATAGCGGCTTGCCGCGCTCAGTTGGAAAATTTAATTGAAAACTTTAACAGCAGAGGGGAAATAGAAGTACTGCCGCAGCAGGAACAGGAAACTAGCAGTGCGATCGAACGGTTGAATAAAGTAGAAACAGAAGTGGCAAATTGGCAGTCTCAATTGGAGAATTTAGTTCAACAGTTCAACTCAAGACCAGAAGCGGAATTACTGCCACAGGTGCAGCAGGGAATGAGCAGCACGATCGCGCATTTTCGTCAAATACAACTAGAAATCCTGTCTGTGCGCCGTCAGTTTGAGTCGCTCACTCGAAATTTCAATTCTCGCCCGGAAATGGAAGCCCTACCGCAGGTGAGACAAGAAACAAGCAATGCGATCGCTCAGTTAGGTAAAATGCAAGCGGAAATAACAAATTTCCAGGCTCAACTTGATGCTCTAAATCAGAAATTTAGCGATAGACCGGAAATAGCTGCGCTGACTCAAGTGCAACAAGAAACTGGCAAAGCAATAGAACAATTAAATCGACAATTACAGGGAGAAATAATTAATCTGCGGGTGCAAATAGATGACTTATCCGAACAGTTAGCCGCTAGACCAGAAGTAGCGGTAGTAGCAGAAATGCAACAGGAAAGTAGCAGTGCAATCGCACTTCTAAACCAACAATTGCAAGGAGAAATAGGAAATCTGCGCTCGCAAATAGATGACTTGACAGAACAATTAAGCAACAAATCAGAAGAAATCGAGGTAGCAGAAGTAAGACAAGAAAGCAAAAGCGCGATCGCACTTCTAAATCAACAATTGCAAGGAGAAATAGGAAATCTGCGCTCGCAAATAGATGACTTGAACGAACAATTAAGCAACAAATCGGAAGAAGTCGAGGTAGCAGAAATAAGACAGGAGAGTCAAAGCGCGATCGCCCTTTTAAACGAACAACTGCAAGGAGAAATAGGGAATCTGCGCTTTCAGATAGATGATTTGGTCGAACAATTGAGCGATAAATCGGAAACAGCAGCACTAGCAGAAATACAACAAAATACCAACAGCGCAATTGACCAGCTAAATCAACAATTGCAAGGAGAAATTATTAATCTGCGTTCCGAGCTAAATGACCTAAATCAACAGTTTAGTTCCAGACCGGAAGTGGAAGCGATCGCAAATTTATCTGAAGCACTCGCAGCCATACAGCCCCCTCAAATTGAAGATTGGCCTCACATCAAAATCAAGGTAATTGGTGTGGGTGGAGCGGGCGAAAAAGCGATTAACCGGGCAATGGCCAGTCGCCTGATAGGTGTTGAATTTTTATGTATAAACACTGATGCTCAGGAATTAGCACAATCATTTGCCCCCAACATTTTGCAAATCGGACAAAATTTGACACAAGGGCTGAGTGCTGGTGGCGATGCAACTATGGGCGAAGAAGCCGCTAAAGAATCGCGTCAGGAAATAGCAGCTGCGATCGAGCAATCGGACATAGTATTTATTGTGGCTGGAATGGGAGGCGGGACGGGCACGGGCGCTGCACCAATTATAGCACAAATAGCTAAAGAAAAGGGTGCTTTAACAGTAGGAATTGTCACGCTTCCTTTCGTTCATGAAGGGCGAAGCCGTAAAGAAAAAGCAAATGAAGGCATTGCCGATTTGGAGAAGAAAGCGGACGTTTTGATTGCGATTACCATCGATAAAGTTTTAACAACGATCTCAGAATGGACGCCGATAAAAGAAGCTTTTCGAGTAGTAGATAATTTAATGTGTCAGGTGGTGGAAGCAATTGCCGATATTATCAATGTTCCGGGTTTAGTGAATGTGGATTTTGGCAATTTGCGAAAGGCGATCGCATCTTCTGGAATAGCGCAAATAGGGATTGGCCAAGGTTCCGGAAAATCGAGGGCAAAATCGGCAGCTATGGCAGCAATTTCTTCTCCCTTATTGAGTGGGTCGATTAAAGAAGCAAAAACCGTTATCTTTCATATTAGGGGAAGTAGCGATATGAGCGTGCAAGAAGTGAATACGGCGGCGGAAACAATCAATGAATATCTCAATGCTAAAGCTAATATAATCTTTGGCGCAGACATAGACGATCGGCTGCAAGATGAAGTGAGAGTAACCCTGATTGCGACTGGATTCGCGGCACTTTGATAACACTAAAGTACAATTTCCTCCTCAAGTTATAGAGCTAGTCATGTCTGAGGATAGAATACCTACGAAAAACTGAATCTTATCCTTAGAGAAGAACGTGTTTAAGAGAGTGGAAATTATGACAGCGAATAATTCTCAAGACAATCGCCAAGATCAGTATCTTAATAAACCTCAAGATAACCCTGGAACCCAAACAACTATACCAACCACAGAAGAGGGTGACACTCCCATCGATGAAAGATATCGTATGACCGGTCAAGAATCCGGTACTGAAGTCCGTTCCGGCGCAGAACCTGAAGCTGCTGGAGGAAATGTCAAGGTGATTGGCGCTCCCAATCAAGGTACTGACTCTCGTTAAAAAGTTTCGGCTCTTCCGCACTTTTCGCGTGCAAATTTCGGTTTTTACGTAGAATAACCTTTTTTTTGTGAGTAATCCAAGTGCGATCGCACTTGGATTACATTTTAAGCTTTTACGGTAAGCTTTTTCTTTAAGCAATATCATCTGCGATCACATCGATTGCCTAAAAAATTGCTTTCTTATCTGCGTTCATCTGCGTTCATCTGTCTTTATCTGCGGTAAAAATTTAACCCTAGATTCCCACAAGCAATTCTTCACATCACACATTTACTAGCGATGCAACCGGACAAGATATCAAAATATATTTTGTTGAATTTCCCGATATCGGTTGCTTTCCCCAGTTTCACAAACCATACCTCTAGTGTAAAATACCCAACTGAAAAGTTTGAGATTAGATCAAAATAGATTTGTAGCCTCTCCTTCCCTGTCTAACCTTGAGCAATCCTCAATCGTCCCAAACTAAATCAGAACCTGCACGTCGCAGCAGCCGACAAGAATCCCACTTCAACCGCGCCCGTTCCAGTATCCGACGCGCCGTGTCCGGATATTCGCCCAAAATCCGGGCGGCGTTGCGACCGGAAATCGAGGCTTTGACCAACAGCCTACAAAAATTAGACCAAGACGTGATTCGCATTGCCGCTTTCGGTTTGGTCAGTCGCGGCAAATCGGCAGTTTTGAATGCCTTGCTAGGCCAAAAAATCCTCCAAACCGGGCCACTCCACGGCGTTACCCAGTGGCCCCGTTCTGTGCGGTGGACACCCGACAGTGGTGGCAAGGTACAGGTGGAATTAATCGATACACCGGGATTAGATGAAATTGAGGGGCAAGCGCGGGCAAAAATGGCTCAGGAAGTGGCACGGCAAGCCGATTTGATTTTGTTTGTCGTCGCAGGCGATATCACGCGCACGGAGTATCAAGCGCTATGCGAACTGCGACAAGCGCAAAAGCCGATTATTTTGGTATTTAACAAAATTGACCTTTACCCAGACCAAGATAGGCAAGCAATTTATCAAAATTTGCAACAACTGGGTGCCGGTAGCAGCGGTGGTAGGCGTCTGCAACAGTTACTATCTCCAGATGAAATAGTGATGGTGGCGGCGGAACCGGCAGCTGTGCAGGTGCGGGTGGAGTGGCCGGATGGTAAAGTTAGTTACGAGTGGGAATCTCCGTCGGCGCAGATAGATGAGTTAAAGGAGAAAATTCTCGCTATTCTAAATAGAGAAGGCCGATCGCTCCTGGCGCTTAACGCTTTAGTTCAGGCCAGAGAAGCGGAGACAGCTATTGCCAGTAAAATCTTGGCATTACGCAACACAGAAGCCGAAAAGTTGATTTGGCAGTTTACCAAGTATAAAGCTCTCGCTGTCGCTCTCAATCCGATCGCTGTTTTAGATATCCTGGGAGGAACAATCGCCGATTTAGCGCTCATCCGCGAGTTGGCGCGACTGTATAATTTGCCCATGACCAGTTACGAAGCTGGCAAATTATTGAAAACAATACTTTTGAGTGCTGGTGGTTTGCTGTTGGGCGAATTGGGCAGCAGTTTGCTGTTGGGATTTGGGAAGAGTGCAGCTGCCGTTGCTGCCGGTGAAAACCCAACCAATTTTACAGCATATGGAGGAGCTGCGATCGCCCAAGCAGGTGTCGCCGGTTATGGTGCTTACGCAGTCGGTCGCGCCGCCCAGATATATTTAGAGCAAGGTTGCACCTGGGGACAATTGGGGCCAAACACAGTTATACAAGAAATTCTCACGCAAGTGGAACCCAGTACCATTCTGTATCGCCTGCGGCAGGAATTGCAGCAATAATTTTACTCAGTGGATTAGGATTGGCTATGGTGGCCAATCGTTGCCTGAGAAGAACAGCCCCTCTTGTCCCCGTTATTTTTCTTCCTTTTGACTTTTGACTTTTGACTTTTGACTTTTAAGATTGTACTTGCGAAGAGTCAGCAGAATCGCTAGCCATCCCTAATTCAGCCTCGGCGCGACTCAACATCGCATCCTGAACGTGTTGGCTTTCTTGACGCTGCTGCGCCATTTGCTGTCGCGCTTGTTCCTCAGTGTTGGATTTCGCCAAATTATTCTCTGATTCAGCGCGACTCAACATCGCATCCTGAACGTGTTGGCTTTCTTGACGCTGGTGCGCCATCCGTTCCCTAGCTTGTTCTTCAGTATTCATAGTATAAACCTCTGTGGGAGCTATACTTCTCTTTCTAGCATCGCTCGTAGCCAAAAATCTTTTTTGTTTTCAATTTTTAATTTTTAATTGTCAAAGCCCTTTCCGCCATTTGGATCAGTCTCTGGGGACTTTTTTCGTGATTTACACTCATTCGAGGTATCTGATAATTGCTTCTCAACCAACCTAATTTTAACATTCTGCTGTTGTACAAATACCCCGATAGATAGTACTTGGAAACATACTCTTCTACTTTTTTATTAGAAGCGCCATAGGGATATGCGATGTGAGAAGCCACTGTTTTATTTGGGTCTAAGTCTTGAGTACACCTTCTTAATTTGACTTGTGCTTCGGCAATTTCGTAAATCAATTCGTCTGTATTTAATTCGGTTAATTTCTTATGCCTGTGTCCGTGAGATTGAATATCGTAAAAACCCTTTAGCAATCCTTTCCTCAAATTTTGGCAGGTTATGTTGTAGGCAGTTTTACTTTCGCCCTTTGCCAGGATACCTGGGTTAATAAACAAAACGACTTTAACTTTTTTATTGTATTTATTTTCTAAATCCCGCAAAACCGGGAGCAAATTTGTATAAAAGGTTTTATAGGAATCGTCAAAGCTGATCATAATTGGTCTTTGACCGAGATGTTCCGAGGGAATCTGCTTAGATTTAACAATAAAATAGTCATACAGATCTTGAGTTGAAAGGAACCAAAAATTGTGCCGAACTAAATAATCTAAAAACTCGCTCAAATCTTGCTTGGTGTAATCTATTTCAGGCAAAGGACTCCCTTGAAGACGCTTTTCACTGGGATTTTCAATATCGATAATGCTATGAAAGCCAAAAATAGGGATTTTTGGTGTGAAAAAATTTAAAAGTAACCAGATAGTAGCTATACTAACTATAGTAGCGATAAAAATTCCGACCGGAAAATTTTTAAATTTAAACTTGATTAACTTCATCGATCGCATCTCTCAAATGTTAAATCATCATATTACTATAAGCTCGTTCCTAAATAACACGAAAGGATGGAGAATAATTTTTATGCTGAAATACAGATAAGGCAAATATTATCAATTATTGCGAACCCGACGCGGTGAACTGGTCATTAGAGGTTTGTTTGCAGGTGGTTTGAAGCGAGGCGGTACAGGAGGAAACTTAGGTGCGGCAGGTTGAAACCATTTAGAAACTTGTGCTTGACCCAGATGGAAATGATAAACAGTTGCTAATGCGGCTAATGAGAAGTAAAAAAATCGGATGGCCCAACTGCCGCTTGCCAACAAACCATAAACTACCTCTGGTTTTAATTTAGCTATTTTACCTAAACTGATGAAGTCTGACTTGACTTTTTTCTCCAAATCTTCGATTTTGGTTATTTCTGACATTTTTGTTGGCAGAACCGGAAATTGGGCAGTATAGGAATAGAAACCAAAGAATCCACCTGCATTAACTTTCTTCTGTAAGAATGAGTTAGTTATTTTTTCAGCTTCAGCAAAGGAGATATTCTCGCGATCGGCAAAATCTTCAACCCAATAATTGTATTTAACAAAAGCACTGGTACTGAAAAGAATGGGAACTAATATGATGAGCAATACCGCGCTAGTTTTGGTTTGCGCGTACTTAGGTAACAAACCGCTTGCCATACCAAACCCCATCCCCAATAAGGCAAAGACGATGATATTAACAAACTCACCTATATCTAGAATTGCAAATAAATCGCCAATGATTAAAATTTTATATATAAGTTCTTCGCAGATAATACTAGCTGCGATTTTGCCAATCACGACGATAAAAATGAGATTGAGAACAATAATGATATATAAGATAGTTTGCGCCAGCAGCTTGAGAAACTTCATTGCATTAATAGGGGATTAAATGTTAGTTTGACTCTCCAGCAACAGATTTGCTGAGTTCCTTTTTTGCAGCTTGGGTAATGTGTTCGATCGCCTCTAAATCGGGAGCAGAGTTTGGGCTATCCACACTCAGCCATAAAAGATACTCTATATTACCAGCAGGGCCGACGATCGGCGACCAGGTTAAACCGCGAAATTGCCAGCCAATCTGTTGGGCGGCTTTGCATACTTGCGCGATCGCACTTGCTTGGTCGCCAGTATCGCGCACGACGCCTTTTTTGCCAACCCGTTCTCGCCCTACTTCAAACTGCGGTTTAACAAGCAATATTGTCTCACGCGGAACCTGAAGCAGCTGCCATAACGCAGGCAAAATTTTTGTTAAGGAAATGAACGAAACATCGACCACACCCAAATCCGCCAGCTCGGCTGTTTCGTACAAGTCATCTGGGGTGAGATACCGCAGGTTAGTGCGTTCCCGCAAAATCACTCGCGCATCGTTCCGCAGACCCCAATCTACTTGCCCGTAACCCACATCAATGCCGTAAATTAGTTTCGCCCCAGCTTGCAACAGGCAGTCGGTAAAGCCCCCCGTAGAGATGCCCCCATCTAAGCAAATGCGCCCTTCTACAGAGATATCAAAAAATTTTAGCGCTTTGGCGAGTTTTTCGCCGCCTCTGGAAACGTAAGGCGATCGCTCTTTGATCTGGATCTGCGCCGATTGTTCCACTTCTGTGCCCGGTTTGTCAATCACTTGCCGATTCACCAGCACTTCCCCCGCCCGAATCAGCCGCTGGGCCAACTGTCGGGAAGAGCATAAATCGAGTTCGACTAACAAGGTGTCTAGGCGTTTTTTTGTCATGACTTCATCAAATTGTAGAGATTTATGCAGTTAATACACATAAAGCTAGCTAAAACTGTCGCATATGTAACAATTATCTTAGATAGCACAGAAGCAACCGCTTTGTTTTCTGCGTTTATTTTCTCAATCGGAAACCAACTATGCTAGAAACTAAATTAACGACCTGCGCCAATTTACTGTACCAATGGCTTTTACCGCGAGTTACCGATGCTGGTAAGCTGAAAGTAGACTTACAAGATTTTCGGGCGTGGACGGCGGAGTATCGGGACAAACCATTTAGCGATCGCGAAATTCTCGACGCACTCAGACAATTAAAGGAACTTCAGCTCATTACCGTCAGCAAAACAGAAGTAACCCTGGAAGTCAAACAACAGAATTTTAGCTTAGACAACCAACCGCCTACTCAGCTATTGTTGAAACAGAGCGATCGACCGAATCGATTACTCTTGCTGCTGCGAATTACTGTAGGTTCTTTGTTGTTAGGATTAACTTCTGTTACTTTTGGTTTAGCTTTGCTACAAACACAACCGCAAGTTTTATCAACGCCTAATCAGTGGAGTGTTTTGGGTGAAAAAAGTGTAGATCTAAATGATTGAAATTCACTCGGATGGTAAGATGGCAGCTAAAGCGCGATCGATAATTTCCTCCTTGTTAACCAATTTTTCTAATTCTTCCGCTTCGTAACGTCCTTCTTCCACTTCCAAAGAAGCGCGATCGATCGCTTGTGGGTAAGCTTCTTCTAAGGCGCTGCGTAACTCTTCTATTGTTAGATAATAACCTCCTGCTTTACGTCGCTTATTCTTTCTCTGGATTTCGCGAACTGAATTGCGGATTGAAACTTCCCAAGAACGAGTGGTGCGCTTTTCTGCTTGCTGTTTAATCAGATGTAAAAGCAGAATAATACTGTAGCTGCTAATATTATTAATTTTATCATCTTTGCTCATTTCTTCCAATTCTTCAACGAGAGCTAATGAACCTTTTATATCGCCTTTTAGCAGTAGTTCTTTCAGTTCAAGGAGTTCTTCCATAGCGAGATTTTCCCGATTCGGATATATGTATTGTAGCTGAATGACTCAGCAGATAATGTGGCTTTCCTGTACTACCCGATTTACTCGGATGGTAAGATGGCAGCTAAAGCGCGATCGATAATTTCCTCCTTGTTAACCAATTTCTCTAATTCTTCCGCTTCGTAACGTCCTTCTTCTACCTCTAAAGAAGCTTTGTTAATCGCCACTCGGTAAGCAGATTCCAGAACTTCACGTAACTCTTCTGCGGGTAAGTAAAACCCAGCGGATTTCGGTCGCTTATTTTCGTCCTGAATTTCTAAAACAGAATTGCGAATCGAGACATCCCAAGAGCGAGTCGTGCGATTTTCAGCTTGTTGTTTAATGAGATGTAGCAAGAGAACAACAGCATAACTGCGAATAGTTTTAATTATATCTTTTTTGCTCATTTCTTCCAGTTCTTCCACAATTGCTAACGAACCTTTGAGATCACCTTTTAGCAGTAGTTCTTTCAGTTCCAGTATTTCTTCCATAGTCGCCAATTCCTCATTCATTTTTATAACAGACCTAAAAATCGCTCTACATCTAAACGAGCTTGCTTTAAAATGTGAGCTAAGGTAGAACGCTTAACAGAACGATGAGCAGGAACAGTCAATTTTAATACTTCATCTGGCATAGCTTTTTCCAGTCGGATATGACTACCGCGCTGGCGAACAACAACCCATCCATCTCTTTCTAAAGCTGCAATAATCTGAGTGTAGGGAAGATTGGGAACTTTGCTCATAATGCTAATTCCCTGACTATTGCGCCTTCTTTAATAATTAAATCATCTTCTGTTGGCTCAAGGTAAAGTTCGATCGCTTCTTGGATATTTGCTAATGATTCTTCAATCGTTTCTCCCTCACTAATACAACCAGGAAGTGAGGGAACATAGACAGTGTAACCGCCTTCATCACTGGGTTCTAATACAACTTTTAGCTTCATAGTTATGGTTGGTTAAAAACTAATTTATTTTAGCATGATTTCCAGTATATAGGTCGAGTAATAGAAGCTAAAATTGGTATCAGACGTATTATGAATACTTTGGAGGAATTACCGTGAAGGAATTACCGGATGAAAAGAAACAAGCTGAAATGATTAGACAAGTTGAAATAGCCGAACATAAAATGAGAGATATGGCAGAATTTGCCGACAAAATAGCGAAAAAGTGGGAACAACGCCTACCAAAAAAACCTGCGGCAAAACAGAAAGTCCGTGAGACAAATTAAAATTAAGTACGTAGTTGCGCTTTAGCGCCAGATTTAGCGCTGAAGCGCAACTACGTACCTATTGTAGCGACTGCTGATGCTTCAGAAGCAAGCACTCAAGAAATTAAAAGAAATTGGAATTTACCATGAACACCAATCCCAAAATACCGGATGCAGAAACACGCGCAAAGTCAGTGGCGCGTTTGCGGGAAGTTTGTTTAATGTTTGATGCACTGAATATGACATTAGATGAAGCAATTGCTAGTGCAGAAGCACATATTAGAAATAGTTCTCTTAACCGTCGTCGTCAAGAGAGAGGAAATAAATTAATTGAAGCATATCGACAAAATCAGAAATTAGAAGATGAATTAGAACGGTAAAACAATAGCAGAGATTACAAACTATAAAAATAAGGATATAATTCTGACTCTGGAATATATTTGCTTGCTTGTCTGAAAATTGCTTTACAAGTTCCCGTATCTAACTCTGCATGATTAGGTACTGTAAGAGTTTCCTTTCCCGCAATTCCTTGGCGACGCAATTTGATGTGACTCCCTTTTTGACTGTGGATCTGAAAGCCAAAATTAGCAAAAATATCAACTACTTCTGCACCCGATAACCTTTTGAGTTTAGGCATATTCTGGTTGTAATTCAAAAGTTAATATAATTGTCGGTTTAGCCACTAATCCAAATTCAGCGGGATCTTCATCTTCCAAATGGAGAGTAACAGCTTCAACGATATTTTTTGCCACTTCATCTAATGTTTCTCCCTGCGTTACTACAGAAATTTCTAGGCACTCGGCTACATAACCTTTCTGTTCGCCTGGACGGATAAAAGCATTTATGTTTTGTCGGAGTTTCATAGGTTAGGTTAGTTAATAGACTTTTTTATTTTAATATAGCTACTAATGTTTCAGACTATGCTGATTTTCAAAGCTTGAAACTAGAGAACTGGTTTGTAGTCTGACTAAGGTTAAAGTATTTAGCTATTTAGACAATCTCCTTTACTCATCAGGGAGATTTTCGGGGAGAAATTCCCTCATAATTTCCAAGAACAAAGGGTTATTTTGCAACACTTCTATATCGGCACCATTTTTATTAATTGCTGCCATCCAAAATATAGCCAAATTTCGCCGTGTTCCTACTGTATTTGGATGTTCTGCACCTAAGCTGCGTTGGAAAATTTCCCAAGCTTGCAGATATAATGGTTCCGCTTCGCTGTATCTGCCTTGGGAATTATAAAGATTGGCTAAGTTGTTGAGGTCGGTAGCTATACTGGGATGATTTTCTGGCAAACTTTGGCGATCAATGGACAAAGCTTGCAGATATAATGGTTCGGCTTCGCTGTATCTGCCTTGGGACTCGTAAAGTCCAGCTAAGTTGTTGAGGTTACTTGCTATATTTGGATGATTTTCTGGCAAACTCTGGCGAAGGATTGACAAAGCTTGCAGATATAATGGTTCCGCTTCGCTGTATCTGCCTTGGGTTCTGTAAAGTCCGGCTAAGTTGTTGAGGTTGGTAGCTAATAGGGGATGATTTTCTGGCAAACTCTGGCGAAGGATTGACAAAGCTTGCAGATATAATGGTTCCGCTTCATTGTATCTGCCTTGGGAGTAGTAAAGTCCTGCCAAATTATTCAAACTGTTTGCCACATCAGGATGATCGCCTTCAAACAGGTGCTGTCTCATCGCCAATGCTTGTTGGTACAGAGGTTCCGCTTCACTGTATCTGCTTTGGGAGTAGTAAAGACTTGCCAAGTTATTTAACATAGCTGCTATCTCAGGAGAGTCATATTTCAGTAGATCTTTTTTAAGTTCCAAAGCTGTCAAATAGAACTTCTCTACGAGATCGTAATCTCCCTTAGATTGATAGGCATTACCCAAATTACCTAAAGCATTCCCTTCTGCCTGTCTATCACCTATCTCACGAGCAATTGCTAAATGTTGCTCTAGGTATGCGATTGCTTGCTGGTACTCTCCTAAAGACTGATAAACAATTCCCA
>NZ_JBHFNU010000117.1:0-7062 GCF_041929145.1 Aerosakkonema sp. BLCC-F183
ATGGAAAGAACCGACCAATCTCAAGGTAGGTTTTTCCGTCTTTTTCAGCTTTGTACTTTAACTGTCTGGTGAATTCCGACCACCCACAATCGCTAATCGCTTTCGCTAAATTGTGGTTTTTCACCATGTTTTTGACCGCAAGATTCTCCACAACGATGACTTGGTTTTCGTTCACCAACTTGCGAGAGAGCTTGTGCTGGAAGTCTTTGCGAGTGTTGGCAATCCGCTCATGCACTCGCGCCACAATGCGCCTTGCTTTGGCCCAACGTTTTGATTCTTTTTGCTTGCGAGATAACTTCTGTTGCTGGCGTTTCAGGTTGTTCTCTCGCTTTTTAAGCGGCTTGGGATTGTCAAACTTAGAACCGTCAGACGTAATGGCAAAATGAGTCAACCCTACATCAACTCCAATCGCTTTACCCTGACTGCTTCTTTGAGGCTCCGGCAGTCCATCATCAAAGAGTAGAGAAGCATAATATTTACCCGTTTTGCTCATGCTGACGGTAACAGTTTTCAGCTTGCCATCAAAAACACGATGAAGTTTTGCTTTGACCTCACCAATTTTAGGCAGCTTAATCGCTTCATCCAGTAGCTTGACGTGCTGTGGATACTGGATTGACTGCTTACCATGCTTACTCTTGAAGTTGGGGTATTTGGCTCGTCCCTCAAAGAAGTTGATAAACGCCTGAGATAGGTTCAGGGACACAGACTGAAGAACTTGAGAATAACATTTAGCCAACCAAGGAAACTCTTTTTTTAGTTCTGGTAGTCGGTCGTTATACCCCTGCCTTGACAGCCCCTTTCCAGTTGCCTTGTAGGTTTCGTTGTTTAGGTTCAAAGCGTAGTTCCACCACCACCTAGCACAGCCAAACGCTTTCGATAAAGCTACTTGCTGCTCAGTAGTTGGATAGACTCTGACCTTAACAACGTTTCTCATACTTTAAGTTTAGCACAAAAAAGATTAATGGTAAGCCCGATAGATTATTGTCAATCTGCGCGGCATCGAACCGCTTGATTGACTTGCCTTTCATCCCCACCCACAAGGGGATAGGGAGTTCCCGGCAATCCCATTAAATAAGACGAGCAAGGGGACGACCCCTGCTCTCGCAACAACCGCCCTATGTGCTGAAAATGACCCATCTGCACCAAATTTACTCTCAGTAAATCTTTTGCTTGTGATCCGAATCACTTATATTTGTTACATCCAATCACGTTATCTACAGTAAATACATCACTAAATTTTAATATTATTATCACATTTACATTAACTCATCTATCACTGAGATCTCCCAATCAATGCCGGATATTATATAGTGTTCAGTTCAGGTGAATGCTATGGGTTCTCTACTTAAAATTATAGGCGTATTTAGCTTAATTGTGGGAGTTCAATTTGTATATGTCGAATCCAGCTTAGCAACGATAAGCTCCAGCAAAGGGATGCAACTAGAAAACTACGAGCCTCCCAATCAAGGTTGCCCCGACTCTAGCCAAGGTGCCGGAACGCGCTAAGGACTAATGATAAATTAATAATTATTATTTGTTCCCGTTCGGTTTATGATTAGCTACTGGTATATTATCCTCATCTCAAATATTTAAACAAGCCGCTACAGCATCGCCAATTTATAAATTGATATTCAACTGATTTCGCAGCGTTGACAGGGGCGTTTCCCATAAAGTATTCCACTGAATTCCAAATAAAGGTTGCGCTTGTTTTCCTAGCAACCAACCCTTGACTAAAGCATCCATATATTGATGAGAAATTTCTACATTTTGCAGTGCGGCTTTGAACAAATTTTTGCAAAGCAGTGCCAGCCAAAAACGGGAAGCAAAAAGTTGCGCCACATAAAATGCTTCTAGTTCGATTTCTCCGGTAATATTTGTGTTGCTGCCTGTGACAACGTGCCAGATATCGTGAGTTTCAGTTATATGCCACATCAAAAAAGAGCGATCGTCATCCGGCATATTGCTCGGTTTTAAAGGAGTCAAACCGTTTTTGAACATATGATTTGCGAAAAGATAACCGAGCGTATTTTCCGGTAACTGATGAAGTTGTTGTAGATCGACATCCCCTAAAACCGGGCGTTGCTCAAACGCTTGCTTTCCTTGTGGATGGCGAGAAAGAAACTCCACCATCAGATCCAAACTGTAAGCATCTTTAGTGGCGTTTGACAAACGTCGTATACTCCCGAATTCTCCATCAGGAGCCTTGACAAGATCCAGAAAACTTTCGATTAACTGGGTTTCCCACTCCTGTTGTACACTGTCTGCAATGTGCATTTGATTTCTACCATAAATAATATCCAAATTGATTTTAACCTACTTAATGGCGTTGCCAAATTTGAATCGTACCGTCCACACTGCCAGCCACAAGCATTTGACCGTTGGGGCTAATGGCAACGGATATGAGAGAACTAGCTGAATCTCCACTAAGACTGCACACCTCAAAACCTGTTTCTAAATGCCAAATCTTGAGCGTACCATCTGCGCTACTGCTGATGATATTTTCGCGATCGGGACTGAAGATAACAGATGTAACTGCACCTGTATGACCGATGAGAGTGGAGATGCGATCGCGAGTGCCCAAATCCCATAATTTGATTGTTCGATCGGTACTGGCGCTGGCGAACAGAAGCCCATTGGGATGAAAAGCGATCGCGCCAATTGCACCGACATCCTCGCTCAAAGTGTGCAATAGCTGTCCGGTGTTCCAATGCCAAAATTTGATGTTTCCGTCCGCACCACCACTAGCAAGCAACTGTCCGTCCGGACTGAAAGCGATCGCACTCACCGCTCCTAAATGACCTGTGAGAGTGTATATTTGTTTTCCCGTTGCCAAAGACAATACTTTGATCGTCTGGTCAAAGCTGCCGCTGGCAAGGGTTTTGCCATCTGGACTGATAGCCACAGAACGCACCGAGCCGCTATGCTCCCTAAAAGTATCTATCCCTACACCTGTTTCTACATCCCATAACTTAACGGTAAGATCCGATCCTCCGCTAGCAATTATTTCAGCTTTTCGATTGTGGGTATTCGTCGTATAACAAGCGTAAGCAATGCTATAAACTACGCCTGCTTTTTCCGAAATTATCCGGATTAATTCCCCAGTGTGCAAGTTCCAAATTTTAATTCTGCCATCAAAACTGCCGCTGGCTATTTTTTCTCCATCCGAACTTATCGCCAGAGCAGCTACCCAGTCAGAATGTGCTGTTATAGTTTGCACGCAACTCCAACTTTGTGCAGTTGGTTGATTGATAAGTGGCGAGATAAGTTGAGAAGGTTCGCTCTTGTTTCGCTCGGAAGTTTTCCCATCCTCGCTTTCTTCCTTAATCTGTTGTGCCAGTTGAATATTTAATATTTCCTGCTTTAGTTCGTCCAGTTGGTTTTGCAACCAATAACAATCACTTTCCCAGCTTTGCGATCGCTCGTTCGTTCCTGCTGACGCAGTTTGGTTTTCTTGTTGAATATTTAAAATTTCCTCTTTTAGCTGATTGATTTCGTTTTGCAGTTCCAAATTACTGCTAGCTTCTGGAGATGTTTTTTCCAGTCGAATCGCTAAGATTTCTTGTTTTAGCTGATTAACTTGATTTGACAGTTCTAAATAAGCACTGGCGTCTGGAGATGATTTGGCCAAAATCCCCGATATTTGTTGTTTTAGCTCATCGATTTGACTTTGCACTGCCAAATCAACGCTAGCTTCTGGAGATGATTGCGACTGTCGAATCGCTAAGATTTCTTGTTTTAGCCGATCGAGTTGACTTTGCACTTCCCAATCAACGCTAGCTTCTGGAGATGATTGCGACTGTCGAATCGCCAAGATTTCTTGTTTTAGCCGATCGAGTTGACTTTGCACTTCCCAATCAACGCTAGCTTCTGGAGATGATTGCGACTGTCGAATCGCTAAGATTTCTTGTTTTAGCTCATCGATTTGAATTTGCAAGCTATAAGACTCGCTTTCCGAGCTTAACCTTTCTTGCCTAGTCTGTTTTTCCAGTTGAGGTTCTTGTACTTGCGCTTTTAGTTCATCGAGCAGATTGGAAATAGCCGAGATGCTTTGAGAAAATTTTTCGATCGCCTGTTCTAAATTCTCTACCCTTGTCGAAAGCGAAGAATTGTTAAGGTATTGCACAACACTTCTGAGAGACTCCTGCAAACTGGCATACTGTTCCCGCAGATCGGCGACATCTCGATAAATGGGATTGAGGTTAGTCCTTACAGACGAAGCCACAACCTGTTGCAATCGATCGGACTGCAAGGGAACGAATTCTGGCGAAGAAGGTAAAGAGCCAACTGAGGCGTAAAAAGATTCGATATCCCCGGCAATTTGTCGCTGAAAGCGAGTAATAGCAGCACTGGTACTCTGTTTGGTTTGGATTTCAGAGCGACGGCGAACGATCGAGTTCAGGATCGCCAACACAGATAGCGGTATAGCCACATAGACGATCTGTCCGCCGATCGCAGCTATGATTGTCCCAGCCACCGAGCCAGCCAGGAAAACATATTCCGCAATTTCTAACCGACGATAGTTGTTAACCATTCAACAGCTGTAACTCGTCCTTCCATTTGAATGATATCAGTCTCTCCGCACAGAGGTATGTTTAGACAAGAGTAAGTTTTCCAATTCGATCCCACCAGTCTACTTTCCCAGTCGAGCGAGAAGTATACCCATCTGGACGGCGATCGTTCCCAGTATTGCACTGCCTGCCCAGTAAAGACCTGCTGCCAAATAAGTGCGCTCGCGCAGTAGGTTCATCGTATCTAATCCGTAGGTGGAAAAAGTAGTATAAGCGCCTAAAAATCCGGTTGTTATCAACAAACGCACTTCTGGAGAAATATTTGCTACCCGTTCTAATGCCAAGGTGGTAAAGAAACCCATCGCCAAACAACCGGTAATGTTGATAAAAAATGTCCCGTAGGGAAATCCCGTCCCGAAGCGTTGCGCGAACCACAATGTTATGTAATAACGACACAACGCACCTGCGATCGCTCCCGAACTAATCGCTATGGGAACCCGAATGTTAGGATCTTGTAACATTTGCCAACCTTTGCCAAAATTTTGAGTTTTTAGTTTTGAGTTAAATGGGCTCTTTCGGAGTAGTTACGATTTTGTTCGTTTATGAACTTTTTTCCTTTTTTTCTGGAGCCCCTCTGCCATAGTAAGTGCCGAGAGCCTAGCGATTTCCCGAATCAGCCTGGTGCGTTAAACCGTACCTGTGAGTGGGCGTTCGCCGTCGTCGCACTCGATCTGGGTTGAGTAGAATGAAACAAAATATCACAAAAAGCCATTGCGTAGATAGATGTCTAAATGAATGTAACTGGGAGTAGCGTATGAATCAATTTAAAACAGTTGCTTTATTGGGTTTGTTAAGCGCTCTGTTAATTACGATCGGCTACTGGCTAATCGGTGGCTGGACTGGTGCGTTTATAGGGATTGCTCTAGCAGCTGTCACTAATCTGGGTTCTTGGTATTTCTCCGATCGAATCGCGTTAGCTGCTTATGGTGCCCAGCCAATTAGCTACCAGCAAGCACCCAATTTGTATCAAATGGTGCAAAAACTGTGCGATCGCGCTGGTTTACCCATGCCAGGAGTATACATCGTTCCCAGTCCAGCAGCTAACCTCATGAATGCGCGGGTGACGTAGGTACGAAGTCACCCAATAGATGTAGAGGATAGTCTATCAATCCATTCTTCTACCATCTGGGTGACAGTCTTTTCTCTTTCCGCAGCGATTGCTCTCAGTTTGTTGAGACGCTTTTCAGATAGTCGAATATGTAGGTTTTTGCCTTTCATGTTGTGTTGTCGATGCGAACACAATAATGCTAACATGATATGCAAGGAGGGCAACAATGAGAACCGCTTACCAGTACCGATTACGTCCAACAAGACACCAAGCCAAAAAACTAGACAGGTGGCTGTCAATGCTGTGCGCTCAGTATAATTTTTTGTTGGCTGATAGGTTTAATTGGTGGGAGCAAAATCGTTGTTCTGTTAATGCTTGCCCTCTTGTATGTCATTTGCCTGAATTGAGGGATAATCCCGATTATTTCAGCCAAAAGAAGACGTTACCTCAACTTAAGAAAACTCATCCTTGGTATGGCGAGATTTACTCACAAGTCCTTCAGGATGTAGTCAAGCGAGTGGAGGTAACTATGAGCAGATTTCTCAAAGGTGATAGCAACGGCAAGCGAAGCGGCAAACCTCGATTTAAGACTCGTAATCGCTATCGTACTTTCACCTATCCGCAGATGAAAGAAGGATGCTTACGGGGCAATCTGATTAACTTACCGATGTTTGGCAAGGTCAAAGTTGTCTTGCATCGCCCTATCCCAGATGGGTTCAAAATTAAAACCGCATCAGTTACAAAGAAAGCTGATGGTTATTACCTGACACGAAAATGCTGGTTTGTTGGTGCTTCCAGTAAGCGCTCACAACACCTCACAAGATTGTTCCAATTGCGGTGAGAAAGTACCAAAAAAGCTGCACGTTCGTTGGCATAGTTGTTCATGTGGATGTGAACTAGACCGCGATCGTAATGCAGCTATCAATATCAAGAATAGAGCGGTAGGGCATTCCGTTCTTAAAGCCAAACGCCTCCTAAGCAATAGCCGGATTGGTTTGGAAGCCCACACTATATCCGCTTCGGATTAGTGTGGGAGATGTCACCTACAGTATGTGGTTTTCCGGCGGGCGAGACGATCGCGATGGCCCCAATCCCTTGGGGATGTTGCTGACTGTAATTCTCGCGCCGATCGCAGCGACTGTAATTCAGTTAGGTATCTCTCGCACAAGGGAATTTTCTGCTGATGCCGGCGCAGCCAAACTAACTGGAAATCCTCGCGCTTTAGCCCGTGCATTACAACGTTTGGAAGCTGGTGCTAGGCAGATGCCGATCGAAGGCAATCCCGCTTTTGAACCGCTTTTGATTACTGGGGGGGAGACAACAATCGGTCAACCCCTTACTGCGTGCGGGGTTGACCGATTGTTGTCAAAAAAAAATAGGTCTGCTATTCTCAAGTAGACCTAACTAATGAAAAAAATGAATTTAATACCTTCATTTTACACCCAA
>NZ_JBHFNU010000118.1:0-73611 GCF_041929145.1 Aerosakkonema sp. BLCC-F183
GGAATCTCTAGATTTATTTAGTGAACAAACTGCTAAATTAATGTCTTTAAGTCCTCATAAATTACCTTATTATCAACGAGGTCATCGCGCCGAAATGCTTATCCAGTCTACCTTTGAGCTATAGTTGTCGCCCCGTCAGGCTCTGTTGGGCAAACCTGTTAACGCATCGTGAAAAGCATTATGAATCAGTTGTTCCTCCGCACGCTTGCGTTCGGTTATATCTCGCGTTACTTTCGCAAAACCTTTTAACTTTCCACTTTCATCTCGTAATGCCGTTATGACGACATTAGCCCAAAAACGCGATCCATCTTTTCGTACCCGCCATGCTTCGTCTTCAAACCCACCTTCTGTTGCTGCCATTTTCAATACTCGATTCGGTTTGCCGCGTAGGATATCTTCTTGGGGATAAAAGCGGGAAAAATGCTGACCGATAATTTCTTCTGGTTTATAACCCTTTATTTTTTCTGCGCCTTCATTCCAGGTAATCACATAACCGTTGCGATCTAACATGAAAATAGCATAGTCTTTCACACTTTGCACTAGCAGTTGGAAACTCGTTTCGCTTTCTCGCAATACCTGTGATGTGCGATGGTGCGACTCTAACTGGTTAGTTACGTGGTTAGCTAAAATTTGCAATCCTTCCTTCTGCAAATTGGTAAACTGACGCGGTTTCACGTCCATCACGCACAAGCATCCTAATGAATCTCCTTTGCAGTTAATTAAAGGTATACCGACATAAAAACGGACAGAATGACTAAAAGTGGCTAGTGGGGTAGTACTTAATTTAGTATCCTGCCAAGTATCCTCAATAATTAGCAAGTCCTTGTGGAGAACAGCATAGGCATAGTAGGCACTATCCGTAGATATCTGTAACCCTTCTAAACTTCCTTCTGATGCAAACCATTGCTGGGTGCCATCGGTAAGATAAATAAGCGCGATCGCACTCTGGCAAATATGGGCAGCTAAGCGAGTAATATTGTCTAACTCCTCTTGGGAAGTCATTTTACCTAGATTTTGCTTTGCGGGATTATTATATATAAAGATTTCTTCCCAAGACAATAGTGGCCGCTCTATCGTCCTTTTGGTTTGTTGATTATGATAATACTCTAATGTTTTTTCGGCAATTATATCTCTATATTGCAAATTTTTTCTCCTAACTTACTTAAGCAATTGGCTGTTTATTGTTTTTTCTTGATTCAGGATCGCTATGAATCGTGGATTGCCAACTGGTAGTTGGTAGCCGATCGTCCGAAATTTCCACAATTGACCTACACTCTTGGGGATGAAATGTCCACGGGTAACATTAGCGTATAGGAGATCGAAGAGCCTCCAAAATCGAGCTTAAATACATCATATTACACTTTAGCCAAAATTTTTATATTTTTTTAATATTGTTAGGATTAGACAAGCAAAATGGCTAGGCTGAATGTGGATAAGCCTTCAAAAACCCGGTTAATCGTGTGCGGTTATAACCTGGCAAAAGAGCATCTAGGTTTTAGAGCCAACTTTGATAATATTCTTTTGGGATAAGCAAAATGGTCGTCTCAGATAAAAATTTAGATGCTGGGTAGCTTAGGGACGGGTGAAAAGCGAAGACTCGGTAATTTTCGCAACATTTAGTCCCTACCAATCATCGCGGTGGGGAGATGGGTTAAGCCAGTCGTCTTGTACATACTCTGGCTGTAATTCAATTTCTTCCTCTTCTTCCTCTTGTTCCAGTTCTTCGTTTTCCTCTAGTTCTGGCGCGTTGTTTGCCAAAGGCTGAACTACTTTCGCAATTGCCTGCTGCACGAAAACCTTCACAAATTCATCTTTTCGGTTTAATTGAAACTGTCGCTGCACCACTTCGGTAATTCCGCCATCCCCCCAATCTTGATCGTGACGAAAATATTCGATAAAACTTTTACCCGCAATTCTGGTAAGATAAGCAGCTGTGACGCCTTGAATTGCTTTACCCACTAAATAGGTAGCAAGGTTCAGTTGCAGGGCGGTGGAAAGTAATTCGATCGCACCCTTGACAATTCCCAAACTCGCCAGCGTTTTCCCCAAAGAAAGCGCCAATTCTCGTCCGCGTTCCATATTCAGGTCGCAGCCGTAAATTTTGCCGATTTCCACTACCATTTGAGCATTTACAGCCGCAGTTGCCAGCAAATCGACCACCGGCAAAGGAGTTACCGCAATCACACCGGCACCGATCCATTGGAATCGTTCTACCACTTTATCAGCTTGACGCCGCCGTTGTGCATCGATGAGTTTCCGCGCTTCTTCTCCCAGACGTTGAGATTGCAGTAAAATATTATCTGCCATCAAGTCATCGCCTTCAGCGCGGAGGACGATTGCCAGACGGCGGATTAACGGCATGACATCTGGTTCGGCTGTAAAGAGATTGCCATTTTCTAGTTTGACAGGTTTGGGATTAGCTGCGATCGCCACTACATCCGACATTGAGATAAATCCCCGCACTCGTTCCCGCAGACGCGCCAGAATTTTTTCCCGATCTTGTTCTATATAAAGGTCAGTTTTGTTGAGAACGAGGATACTGCGTTTACCGATTTCTGCCAATGCACGCAACGGTTCGTATTCCGACTTTCGCAAATCGTTATCTACAACAAATAATAATAGATCTGCTTCCGTCGCCAATTGACGCGCCAGTTGTTCCCGTTCCGTTCCCGCCACCCCAGCTTCCAAAATTCCCGGCGTATCGGTGATGAGGATTTCCCGTTCCAATCCTTTCAACTTCAGATTGTAAGTTTCCCCCACCTCCGTCGTTCCCATCGGCGCATTCACCTGTCCTACCATTCTCCCCATCAACGCATTCACTAGAGAAGTTTTACCCGCCGAACCTGTCCCGAATACTACCACTTGCAAGTTACCGCGAGCGAGATTCGCTTCAATTTCGCGAGAACGACTGAGTAAAGCTTGTCGCGTCACTTCATCTTGAATCTGTTTCACCTGCTTTCGCACAGCGCGAAGCGTTTCTGCTGCTGCTTCCGTTTTCGCTTCCGGGACTTTCGGTTGAATTTTGCGACGGCGCGGCTTATTCTGGGACTGCCAGAACTGCATCGCGTAGTAGCCGAATGCTGCAATTAACATCGCCAGCAGCACAATCAGCAAGAAAAGTAGCAAATTGGCTAGCAGAGGTGGCGCTGACCAGGCAATATTAGCATAAAGGCGATATAGAGAGTTAATCAGCCAAATTACCAGCCCCAGGAGTACGGTGAAGCTAGCAACCAGCGGGAGAAGGCGAGACAGACGCATGAACTTGGCAGAGATTTTTCTGCTGTTTGGAGGCAAGGCCCGTGCAAGTAGGAGTTGCTCAAGGCTCTAAATTCTAGCCTACACCCGCAGCTTGAGTCAGTCGTTATCCAAGTTATTTCAGTGAGCAGACTTATCTGCTATTCAACCCTGATGTAGCTGATGCTGTAGCAAGGGGAGAAGGCTCTTTCGGATTTATGGGGAAAAATGTTCGTATATGTTACAGTTGAGTGCGAGCGGTGGGTTACGGCACGGGAAGTATATTATCGCTCTAAAGTGTTGAAATTATCGCCCGTGCCTAACCCACCCTACAATTAGATAAGTTTGTCTTATCACCACAAACACGGGAGAGCCAACAACTCCTTTAAGTCTTCCCCCATATTCAGGCTTCTCCTCCGTAGGAGGAACGGTCTTCCTCTTCTAGAAATCCTAAACTGTGAAGGTGAGTTCTTCTGTTCATCAAATATGAGCGGTAAAAGTGGTAAATCTTTGAAAGCTTACCATTTTTAACTGTTAATGGTATTTTAAAATTGACCTACCACAAACTGACAGACCTGATGCGCTCAAGTGCAAATATGACCGGGTGCAACGGGGGCGAGGCATTCAGGAGTAAGGAGGCGATGTGGCCCTAGTTCCAACGCCATACACAGGCAAATTGAGTGAGAGAAAGAATGGCTCTTAACTATACTGTCTTTGACGAAGCTTATTACCTGCAAAATAACCCGGATGTAAATTCGGCTGTAAATACTCCCGGAGGATTTTTTTCGGGAAGAGAACACTTCGATCGCTTCGGTCGATTTGAAGGCCGGGTAAACGTCTCACCATACTATAACGAAAATGCTTACTTGCAAAAATACCCGGATGTAGCTGCTGCCGTGGCATCGGGGGCTTACTCGTCTGGGCTGCAACACTTCGTGGAAGTTGGCTACGACGAAGGACGCGCCTCACCGCTGGGAACCGGAGAAACCGGGTTACTCAACACCGAAGAGATTTATTTGCGAAAATACCCGGATGTGGCGGCGGCGGTAGCAAACCGCGTCTTCAGATCTGGTTACGATCACTTTCTCCAGGTTGGCAGAAAAGAAGGTCGTTCGCCAACTTATTTCAGTGAGCCGGATTATTTACTATTCAACCCTGATGTAACTGATGCTGTAGCAAGGGGAGAATTTGCATCCGGGTTCGATCACTTTGTACGCTTTGGACAATACGAAGACCGATTTCCCCAATTCTCCGGTACTCGTGGCAATGACATAGTACAAGGCTTTGGTAAGGCTACTCGGTTCTTCTATGGAGTTGATTACCAGAATACAAGCCCCCAGCCTTCTTACGACTATATACTGCGGAGTGATGGACGCGGTGAGATCGATACCCTCATCGGTTCGCCGGGACAAGACGGTTTCTCCCTTGCAGGTGAGCTCGGTGTATCCCATCCCACAAACACAACGTTCTATCTTGGCAACGGTGCAAATGACTACGCCATCATTCGGAATTTTGAGAGAGGAATTGACGGAATCCAAATAGTGGGTACACTCAGTGATTACACACAAGTAGTTTCGGGCGGAAATCTCAGCATCTTTAAAGGAGGAGATTTAATTGCAGTTGTGGAAGAACAAACAACTCCTCTAGGTCCGGCGCCAGTTTCCGTCTTGTACCCAGTAGGAGGAACTGTCTGGATCACCTAGAGCGCCAGTCGAGTAGAATAAATTGACAGAAAGGACAAAATATGTATTGTGTAGGGGCGTTCGCGTAGCGTGCCGTAGGCATTAGCATTCGGGCCACAATCGATTGCGATCGGCATGTGTAAAGCCCGCCTGCGCGGGCTTCAAGAAAAACGCACCCTCCCCTACCCATCTCTCCCATTTCCCCCTATTCTCTACTATTAGCTAGAGGCGAACAGCCACTAAATGTGAGATATTTGCCTAAAACAGCACAAAGAGCCACAATTATGGGACTTTTAGACCAAGTTTTGAATGCCGTCAACAATTCCGACCAGCAAGGCAGTACGGGTCAACTCGCCAGCATTCTCAGCACTGTTCAGCAGCTGGGTGATGGCTATGGGGCCGATCCCTCAACTGTGCAAACCGCCTTGTCCGTGGTGGGAAACCACGTGCGTTCTGCCTTACAGCAAAAACAAGCTAATGAAGGTTTTGAGCAAGCGCAGAGCCTTGTAAACCAATATAGCGGCACATATCCCAACTCCCAAGCTGTCGATGCACTCTTCGGATTTAATCAGGTGCAGCAAGTCGTACAGGCAGTTGCACAAAGGACGGGATTGGATGCAGGTATGATTCAACAAATGCTGCCAGTATTGGTTCCCCTGGTGCTGAATTTACTGCAAACTGGCTCAAATTCTCAAAATCCTCAGCAGGGATCGAATCCAGTGCTGAATTCCTTTTTAGATGCTGACGGAGATGGTGATGTCGATATCGCCGATGCGATGCGGATGGCGGGTCGCTACCTAAGTTAGTAGTTCAGGACTTACGCACGCCGAGGTCAGAAACTGGGTTTCTTTGTAGATATAGCATCTGCATCTGTACTTACGGCGAATAAGTTAACGATAATGGTAAATTGACAAAGAAGCCTGGTTTCTTGAAGAACCCAGGTTTCTTTGTGCCTCACACACTTGAAAAGGGCTATATTAGTACCTCGTTGCTCTGCTAACAATGCGCTCCAAATCATCCACATTGCGACGCACATTAGACCAGTCCCTTTCAACGCGGGGGCCTAAGCGCCTGCGTTGGAGGAAATTGTCTATTCTAGATGCACTAGAAAGTACAGAACGAATATCGGAAGTAACATTTTGACCTCTGTTGTAACGATCGAGCAAACGATCGGTTGCCCTTTCAAAGTCTTTGACGTATCGGTTAATTTCATCTTCTTGGTTGGTGCCGTTGAGACGACTGCGATCGAGTGCGTCATCTAGGCTATCCTCAAACCTATCTGTGTTACTTTCTATGCGGCTTAAAATTTGCTCTACTTGGCCGTTGTTTCGGCGCGGAAAGCGTTGCGCTTGCGCCTCAGAACTTATGCCAATACTCGTTCCTGCGATTACCAGTGCAATTAAAAGCACCCTTTTGATTTTATCGATCATGTTTCCTTTCCTCCCAGTTGGGAATTAACTGTTTGATTTTCACCAAACCTAACTTTAGTAGAACTTGCGCTTCTGTCTTTCTATAGATGACAACTTGCTGTAAGTCTTCCGAAAATACTAATTCAGCAATTGCCAAACAGCATCTACCGACCGAGCGCGAGGGCAATAGAATTAAGTTAGGAAAAAAGCCCTTTTCCCTATCCTAAACTCTGATTCCAAACAGTGCTGCTACTTAAGCTTTGGGTTGGCACAAAATTCTCGATCTTGCAAACTTTGACGGCATTGGTGACTGTAGGTTCCCTTAGATTTCTGGCGGATTTGGCAAAGCAGAATTTTTTCCTATAAAGAAGTAGACAAGCAGAGCAGAAATTTATACCTCTGAAAATTCTAGATTACATATTCTCTATTAAAAAGCTTGTTTATACAAACACTTTATAGTCCCATCGAAAAATTAGATACTTAAATTATAGGTATTGCTATTTACAAAAAACTGCGGCCAATTTTACCTGGGAAATTCTGGATTTTGGATTATCTGCTTTTAATCCAAAATCCAAAATCCAAAATCTAAAATCTAAAATCGACTGCCGATCGGCCTTTGGGGGCCTGCCCAAGTATGATTGATACTGCGACCGAAGACAACGGGTTGGTCTTGTTTCGCCGCCACAGTTTGACCGCGCAAATTCACTGCCCATAAAGGCGGTTTCTCATTACCTAATTCCCCAGCGCGGAAGAGAACTTGGTCGGGTTTGGTTTGACTCCAACCTAACAACACAGCTTGGCTGTATTCGATTTTACTGGGAGCAACTGTGTTGGCACGATTTTGTCGTTTATCCCAGACAACAGCGTAGTCAGAAGCATCGGATGAGTTAAATGTACCTTCAAATTGCCGAGCCAAAAGCCGATCGCCACTTTGAGACCAAGACACGGGAGTCATAATTGAAATCACCCCTGGCATATCGGCAGGTTCATTTTTCTTCAAAGGATTATTTGCGAGAGGAGAAGAAGCGCTGACAACTCGCAAATTGCCGGTAGCCAGATTTTCTACAAACATGACGCTGCTGACGCGACTGTTGTACATTTCTGGCTGCACTTGGATCTGAATGCGACTGTAGGCTGCATATTGACCGTCTGGGGAAACCAGTGACGGGGTGCGATAGAAGCGTACCCCAGAACCTTTATTGGCGCTAATTTGGTCTTGGGTTGTCAATATCCATTTCCAGGGAATGGGATGAGGACTATCCAAGGGGTCAACTTGCTCCGGTTCGGAAGTAGAGGGAGCAGTAGTAGGAACTGCGATCGCTTTTTGCAAGCGCAGCTTACTGGGTGACGCTCCCACCTTTGCAACCCTTTTCGCCAAGGCAGATGAGTCAAAAGTGACTATCCCCGACATCATTAGCAGTATGGCCGCCAAGGGTAAAAAGTATGGTCTTGTGTGGAACCATCCGCGAAGCAATGGGTGTTGGAACATTTATAAATCTCTATAGTGCGTTTTCGGTGTGAGGACGAACACCCAAGAACAGGTTGAGCTTGTTTATCTTTTATTTATATCAGGGGAAGGTTGTTTTAACTTGCAAGTTCCATAATCTTTTTTAAAGATTCAAACAGCTGCTTCCTGAGTTGACAAATTTAGGCTGATATACCAAATCAGCAGGTTGAGATATTATCGCAGATGCTACGTTGGCTTTATTGTGGAAAAGTGTTTGGATGAGGTAAATAAGCGTGAAGGAATATTCAGAGGAATCTCCTGGCTTTGGCCGCTTTTTACTGGTTTTAGTGTTCAGATTGCTGCTTTTGGCTGTGGGAGGCGGTATAGCGGGATTAATAGGGGTAGCGATCGCCACGGTAAATCCCGCGACAAGGCCAAATAAGCCTTTAGTGGCAAAATTGCTGCAACTTCCCGGCGATGTCAAAAACTCACCCACTCTCGCCAAAGACCCAGCTGCCACAGAAGCGTCCGCTTCCGAAACTGAAGCTTTGGCAGTTCCCCCGCCGCCAAAGCTAACCCCACAGCAGAGACAGAAATTGGAAGCGGAAGTAAAGCAGTTAGAAGCGCAATTAAAGGTTTTGCGCGATCGCGCCACTACCTTGGAAAACCAAATCGGTAACAGTAATGCCAGCGAAGCATTAGAAACCCGATTGCAAGTTATATCCCAGCAACTGAAAGCTGCTGCCCAACCGCAACAAGCAAGCAACTCCGCCGTATCAGCAGCAGAGATAAGCCAACAAGTTTCTTCCTCCGGTGTACTCATTTCCCCAGAAACGCTGACGGCTACACTTCCCAGCGATGCTTTATTCTTAGACAGTCAAGCTGTTTTGCGGAAAGAAGCACGCCTGATTTTGGATAAGCTGATCGCTGAATTGCAAAAGTACCCAGACGCAAGAGTCAGCATTGCTGCCCACACTGACAGCGCTGGAGAAGCAGATAACAATCGAGTGCTATCTTTTCGGCAAGCGCAAGCAGTTGAACAGTATCTCTCCAGTACGTTAGGTGATAAGTACCACTGGCTAGTGTTGGGGTATGGAGAAACTCGACCTCTTGTGCCCAATAACACTACCATCAACTTGCAACGCAATCGCAGGCTGGAAATCACCGTTGATAGTAATTAATCAAAAGTCAAAAGTCAAAAGTCAAAAGTCAAAATTTTCCCTCTTCCCAACGCCCTAACCCCTAACCCCTAACATGAAAGTAGTTTTTTTCGGCACTCCCGAATTTGCAGTACCCAGCTTGGAGAAATTGTTAAATCATCGCGATTTTGAGGTTGTGGCGGTTGTCACCCAACCGGATAAGCGGCGGGGAAGGGGTAACCAGCTAACTCCCTCGCCAGTCAAAACCGTTGCTTTGACTCACGAACTGCCGATTTGGCAACCTCAACGGGTTAAAAAAGATACCGAAACTCTGGAGCTGCTGCGGCAAACACAGGCAGATGCCTTTGTCGTGGTGGCATACGGGCAAATTCTTTCTCAAGAAATTCTGGATATGCCCAAATTCGGTTGCATCAACGTTCACGGTTCGCTGCTACCCAAGTACCGAGGTGCCGCACCGATACAGTGGTGTCTCTACAACGGCGAGATGGCAACGGGCATTACTACAATGCTGATGGATGCTGGCATGGATACGGGTGCGATGTTGCTAAAAGTTCATACACCCATAGCGCTAATGGATAATGCCGAACAACTAGCCCAAACTCTATCAGTGTTGGGAGCAGATTTGTTGATAGAAACGCTGCTGAAGCTGCAAAAAGGAGCGCTTACTCCTATTCCTCAAGATTCTTCGCAAGCAACTTACGCACCGCTAATTAAAAAAGAAAATTACTCGCTTAATTGGTCGCGTCATGCTTTGGAATTACACAATCAGGTGAGGGGTTTTTTCCCAGACTGCGTGGCAACTTTTCGGGGTGCGCCGTTGAAAATCACCTCTACAGCACCGATTACGCCTGAGATGCGATCGCAGCTGCCTTCAGAATTGAGAGTGCTGGAGGAAAAATGGTTTGATTTGTCCGATCGTACAGCAAGCCCTGGAGAAGTGGTGGCTACGGTCAAGGGAATTGGCCCCCTCGTGCAAACTGGAGAGGGACTGTTGCTGCTACAAAAAGTGCAACCCGCAGGTAAACGCGCTCAGTCTGGTTTGGACTTTGCGAATGGGATGCGTTTAGCGGTGGGAGAGGTTTTGCAAAACGGCGAGTAGCATAGGCATTGCCCACCCTACTGGACTGAGGATTTTTCGTAGAAGCGGCAGCGATCGCATGGCCCTTCTGGATTAACCGCACAGCGAATTAGTTCGGAATGAGCGTTGAAGCGGCAGGAGGCATCCCCCAGCACCCAGCGTCCGTCTATAATACTTCTCTCTGTGGGGCGCGGTGCGGACTGTACGTATAGGGCTATTTTGTGCAATTTGTAGCGTCCTAACCTGAGTTGATAGCGGTGGCGGCGTTCTAGGACGGCGTAGGTTTTCCCTTCCAGATCGAGATAGTTACCGGGTTGCGGTGCCCAGTCTAGGTTGATGTTACCGAGGGACTGACGCGGGTGCGTCAAAATCACCTCGGTTGGTAAATAATCTGGTTCCATAGCTCCCTCCAGATGTGTTGCGGACTACATCTTTTAAGGTATCGCGATCCTTGGCAAAGTTCGATCGCTGATGTATAGCTAGGGCGTCGGGCGTCGGGACTGGGGCGTCGGGGAAGAAGCGCGTCAAATTAAGGGTTTCAGGAATTAAAAATGTCCTAACAGCCTTGGCGGTTGCTATAAATGTGAAGCCAGGGAAGGTGCATTGCCTGTTTCTGTGGCTCTAGGTCAGGATCATCTATCTGGAAGTTCTAAAGTTATCGATAAATTTTTGTAAATCCTGGTAGTCGATTGCACTCCATCCATTAATGGACTGTTTGGCAATCCTCTCTATTTCTTCCCATGACGGGATATCCTCGCTAAAGTAATTTCTAGCTGCATCGCCAATTGTGGCAGTATATAAAACCAATGCTACTGATGCTATTCCTGATGAAATCATAATTCCGCTCATAGAAAATATTCCTCCAGAGAGGCCAGCGGAAATAACATCTACAGTTATACCTGATGCTGATGCTAATACTTTGAAAGCAGAAGCTCCCCACGTAATGATCCAACTTTGCCATGAAAGTCTTTTTCTAAATTCTCTGTAAAAATTTTTAGCATCAGCTTCTGCTTTATCAGTCTGTTCGGGTGACGGATGATCTCCTTTTTTTTGTTCACCAATCAAGATCAAGTTTACAATCATCTGTATGATTTCATCATTAATAGCTTGAATTTCTCTACCAAAACTAGCAGGCATTGCCGCAAGTCCAGCAACTTTAAGCAAAGTTTCGCGGATAGTAGCCGAACAAGCCTTTTGTTTGTCACGACAGACAAGTTGGAATAAAAATGACTTTTGCAAACGTTCTAATTTTTTAGAAATAGCCTCTGTTAAAGTATCGATTCCTCGTCCGTCTTTGGAGCATATAGGGATAATACAAGCATCAATATCGTCCTCTATCTGAGATTTTACACGCTGCCAATTTTCATCCGCATCAATTCTAGACACGACTATAATAAAATCATTTCCATATTCGGAATTCAACCAAAAACAGTCTGACTTATCTTTATCTTGCCAACCAGAGGCTGTATTAACGAAGTAAAGCACGATGTCTATATTATGAACATTCCTTTTTAACGAAATATTTGTTTTGGGATCTCTTAAACCAGGGGTATCAATAAGTTTGACAACATTAGAGTTAGGTAGTGGATACACATTAAACCACTTTGTAGTTCCTGTCGCAGCATCAACTTTGGCAATTTCTTCTCCTATGATAGCGTTAATAGCTGAAGATTTCCCAGCGTTGACTGCCCCAACAAGAGCAATTTTAAGCCCTTGTTTCAAGTTTTCACGAATGACTTTGGCAACAGATGAAGCAGCAATAGCTTTTTCAATGGCTTCTTCGTTATTATTGTACATATATTTTTCCAAATAAATTAGGCTGATTATAGCAATTGTCTATGGAAAATATTCTTTTATAAACACAAATTTTAAATCTATACAGCAAGCTTATATCGCTCATCAGCTATAAAGAAATCGCTCCCTCCAATATCAGAGGGAGTGCGATCGCCCGTTCTCAAATTAATCCGCTTCTGTTTCGCCAGAAAATGGATTTTCTCCAATTCCCAACTCCTGTTTCGTCTTTTCCAGTTCTTTCCAGAGCGCTTCGATATCGCTAAATGCTTGCTCCATCGAAATTTTTCCATTGCTTGCTAAACAACTGATGTAACTTACCCGTTGTGCAAATTCTTGTATGTTGGCATTAAACACTAAATTCTCTGGTTTCACTTCACCATAGTAGTGGCTTCTGGGATATAAAAGACTATAAATAGCTAACATTTTTATACCCTCGCATCAATTGATATTTGGTTATAATTCTATTATCAAGGTTTTCCAACAAATTTTCGTGATAGCTGTCAAACAAGGGTGTGATGACAATCACTAGCGAAATTTAACAGATTACGGCTAGAATACCAATTCAATATTCGCGTCGAGTACGATCGACCGGGTTTATTTGGTCGTCAACCAAATAAACCCGGTGGCTGGGATTAGTAATTTGCTGTTCTATGTGCAGCTAGAGGTGTTCTCCGTACTGCTTAAAGAGCGATCGTACATCTACTGAGTCGGGTGCGATCGCTCACAATCGCGTTTTTGCTCTGTAAATTAAGGCTTTTTCTTTAGTCCACCAGAGTCATCTTTTTTTGTCTGTTGTGTCCGCTAAATCGGGAAACACCTCGCGCACTGCCGGATGCACCAACTGATGAGAGCGAACGTTCAATCCCTTGGCTAAATTTGGGTCTAATTCCAGTGCTTTGATACCGCGATTGGCTAGTTTCAAAACATAGGGTAAGGTGCTGTTATTGAGTGCTTGAGTAGCAGTCCAAGGAACGGCCCCTGGCATATTTGGTACGCCGTAATGTACTACTCCTTCCTCAATGTAGACTGGATTGGTGTGAGAGGTGGGACGCAAAGTTTCGATACAACCACCTTGGTCTACTGCCACATCAACAATAACAGCACCAGGACGCATTTTTTTGACGAATTCTCGCGACACGAGGATGGGAGCTTTTTTTGCTAGTACTAAAACTGCACCGATGAGCAAATCGGTGTCTGGAATATTAGCTTCGATCGCAGAAGGATTACTGTATAACAATTCAACTCTAGAGCCAAAAAGAGTTTCTAGATAAGCTAAACGTTCTACATTTATATCCAAAATCTGGACTCTGGCACCCATACCGACGGCAATTCTGGCTGCTTCAGTACCGACGACACCACCGCCTAAAATCGTTACTTTTCCGGGACTAACTCCGGGAACGCCTCCCAGGAGAACGCCTCGACCTCCTTGCTGTCTCTCCAGAAACCTAGCTCCGAATTGTACGGCTAAGCGTCCGGCGATAATGCTCATGGGGGTAAGGAGGGGAAGTTTGCCGTCTGGCAGCTCTACGGTTTCGTAGGCGATCGCAGTTACTCCGCAGTCTATCAGATGTTCGGTTAAAGTGCGATCGGCGGCCAAGTGCAGATAAGTAAACAGTAACTGCTCTTTCTGAAGAAACTGGTACTCTGCCTTCAGAGGTTCCTTCACTTTAACTACCAGTTCTCGATTCCAGGCTTCTTCTGCCGTGGGTACAATCTTAGCTCCTGCCTGAATATAATCTTCATCCGTAAAACCCGCACCTACACCGGCTGCGGTTTCTACAAAGATACTATGACCGGCTTCGTGCAACACCCGTACACTACTCGGACTCAATCCCACCCGAAATTCTCGATCCTTGGTTTCTTTGGGAACGCCAATTTCCATATATCACCTCGATCTACCTATATTTCCAGCTTAAGTCGCAAAAGTCTGGTCTTGCCTTTATCTGAGATATATTTCTGACCTACTACTGGTATTAAATTTTCAACCTGCCTTGCGATCGATCCTGAGATGGAGGACTTATGCTTGACTGCTGGTTAACCCTCCTTACAATAGAGAAGGTAAAGAATTGTAACTAGCGCGTCGGTATGCAAAACTACCGATCGGCAGCCAATCTAGCCTGGTGTTCCAAATTACCATCAATATAGAGTTGAAAGACTTATGGCGCAAGGGTTCCAACCAACAACACAACCGCAACCGACCGTAACTCCGAAGCTGGAGGAGCCAAAGTTTGGTTTCAACGAGTATGCAGAACGCTTAAATGGCAGAGCTGCCATGATCGGCTTTGTCCTCACTCTGCTGATTGAATACTTTACGGGTCAAGGATTGCTATCCTGGCTAGGGCTAAATTAGGAGCTGGGGGGAGAAGGGAAGAGAGAAGAGGGAAGAGGGAAGAGGGAGAGGGAAAAAGATTTATTCTCCCGCTCCCCTGCTCCCCTGCCCCCCTGCCCCCACTCCTAGCGAGGCTGCTCGGATTAGAATAAGAAGCGCTAAGATCGAATTAAAATTCAGGACATAGTACCAACTGTGATGAATGCTGCATGGGTTCGGTTTGTGAAGTCAGCCTACCGTAAAGAACCGATTTCCAGCTTTATACTGATTGTAGGAGCGGTGGACGCTGCCCTCGGTGGTTTGGACAATCGCTGGTCTTTGTTCAGCCTGGGAATAGGAACGGTAGGGTTGGCGATCTCATTGCGTTGGTGGTTGATTCAGCGTAGCACCGCTGAGGTTCCCTCTGAAGTACCGCAATACTATCTACCACCTACCCCATCTCGACCTCAGTTACCCAACTTGAACGTTTCTAACAAGAAACATCCACCCCGCTAGGAAGCAGAGGAGCAGAGGGGCAACTAACTTGACTGCCGACAACTGGCTCCTCAAGAGAATTATGAATACAGCCGTGGTAGGTAAACTGCTGAAGATTGGCGAAGTCTCGGCGTCTAGCGGTTTGCCAGTAAAAACTATTCGCTATTATGAGGATCTCGGCTTACTATCGCCAATAGTAGTCAGATCGGAATCTGGCTATCGATTGTTTAATCCTCTGGTACTGAAGCGATTGGATTTCATTAAACGGGCGCAGTCTCTGGGGATGAGTTTAAAAGAGATTCATCTGTTTCTGGAAATACACGATCGCGGTAAGTTACCTTGTCGGGAAGTTAAGCAACATTTGGAGGCAAAGATAGAGGAAATAGTCAAACAAATTGACGCACTGGAAACGCTAAAATTTGAATTGCAAGGTTTACTATCCGGTTGGCAAGAACAACCTTCAGCCAACTGTCTAGAGGAAATTATCTGTCCCAATATTCAATCCGAGCCGGATGAAATTTCTATATAAATTCAAAGCTAAAAGCCAAAAACACAACAAACGAATACTCTTCAATATTTCTTTTGCCTTTTGCCTTGTTACTTTTTATTTTATCAGTCAGGGGCAGGCAAATACGATTGCCCAGTTCAAACCCTTGCCAGTTCCAGTTCCGCCGCCCTACGGTGTTCCCGATGTATCTCCACCCACCGTCGTTCCCGCTCCACCTTATCTCAACAGCGGTGCGTGGCAAAATGTTACCCTCCTTCACAACATTAAAGCGCATTGGGGGCCAGTGTATGCGCTTACTTTTAGTCCCGATGGCCGTTTTCTTGCTAGTGGGGGAACTGATATCGATACAAAAATTAGGTTGTGGAATGCGATAAAAGGCAAAAAAATTCGCACCATCAGCGCTCACAGTAATAGGGTGCTTTCCATTGCCATTACTCCCGATAATCTGACTGTTGCCAGCGGTGGTGAGGACGCTACACTCAACCTTTGGAGTCTGAAAACAGGGCGATTAAGTCGTAGTTTTACCCACGATTTCAGTAATATTTTGTCGCTGGGGATTACCCCGGACGGTCAAACTTTAATCAGCGGCGGTTTGGATGGAATTAGATTCATAGATTTGCGGACAGAACGATTGCTTTACACTCGCGTACCTTTGTCTCAACCAGTAGTTTATACTTTAGCAATTAGCCCGGATGGGCAATTGTTGGCAACTGGGGGTAGGGATAAAAGTATTCAACTGTGGAATTTAAGTACTAGCCAATTTCTCGGTGCTATATCGGGACATGAAGGTGCTGTGAGTTCTTTGGCTTTTACTCCTGATGGTGCAAACTTAGTTAGTGGCAGTTACGACCACACGATTAGAGTATGGAATCTCAGAAAAAGAAGGTCTTATACGCTGGTGGGACATCGAAATGTGGTTTATTCTGTCGCTATTAATCCTGATGGGCGTACTTTAGCTAGTGCGGGTAGAGATGGTTTGAGACTTTGGGATTTGCAGACGGGACAACTGATCGGTTCGGTTCCGTTGGATACAGATTGGGTGCAATGCGTTGCTTTTAGTCCGGATGGGCAGATTCTAGCTAGTGGTGCTTATGATGGGACGATTAAGGTTTGGCAAGGAAATACCAATTTTAGATTTTAGATTTTAGATTTTAGATTTTAGATTTTAGATTTTAGATTTTTAGCATATCGTATCCTGTCAAATACCTTTCCCATCACTCCCGCTCCCCCACTCCCCCACTCCCCCCTTCGCCCGTGCAAAAAAAATAGGGAGGGAACTAATCTTCCCTCCCGGTGAGTTTTTGTTGTTTTCTGTTTCGGACTGTTCTTTGAGTTTGTTGCGGAGCATTTTTTGTTGTTTCTTGAGTTGGCGTTGACGAGCGGAACCGCCTCGGCCTTTGTCGTTTCTACCCTCGCGGCGAGGGGACTCCCAGCGCTTGAGAAGTCGAGCCATTGTTTTCCCTTTTTTGTTGTGTATTTCAATTGTAGCACAAGCTCGGCGATCGCCTGTAACTGTTGTATAAGTTCTGTATTTTTTCTATAAATCTTTGGTAAATGTAATCCTAAGCAATAAATCTTAGTAAATAATATTTATATTATTACTGCGCTGCTGCCATGCCCCTCAGTCGTAAATTGGGTACTGAAATTGCTTTAGATCGAGTCCTTGACTGGATTGCGGCGATCGCCTTGCGAATGCACCAGTCGCATAACTTAGGTGATATTTTGAAAGTAACTGTCACAGAGGTTAGGGAAATACTAAGAAGCGATCGCGTCATCATCTACCGCTTCCTGGCGGATGGAGATGGCGTCGTGGCAGAAGAGTCTGTGAGTCCCGAATGGAAACCGATTCAAGGGCAACTGATTTATGACCCTTGTTTCAATGCGGAATGGGTGGAGAAATATCGGCAAGGGCGAATTGGCGTCTTGGAAGATATTGATGCCAGACCTTTGGAACCGTGTTACAAAGACTTATTAATGCGGTTACAGATTCGAGCCAATCTGGTAGTACCGATTTTACTGAGGAGTCAGGAGATTAACAGTATTTCCACGGTGTCGGATCGCGTTTGGGGCTTACTGATCGTTCATCAGTGCAGCAGTCCGCGTCAGTGGTCTTCAGTAGAAATAAAATTGCTACAACAGGTTGCGATCCAACTGGGAATCGCCCTTGTGCAGATAGAACTGCATCGGCGTTTGCAACAACAAGATCGAGATATTAGCGAACGACAAGCTGCGCTACAGGAACGCCAGCAGGTGGAGGAGAAACTGCGCTGGAAAGAAGCGCTGTTGCGCTGTATGACTGATACTTCTCGACTGGCGTTTTTTGTTGTGGATAACCGCACCGATACAATTTTGTATTTTAATCACTGCTTTTGTGAAATTTGGGGCATTGAATATCTGGAAAGCCAGATGCGATCGGGCAAGCTGAAAAACAATGACATTATGCCGGATTGCTTACAATTAATTGCAGATATTCCCGCATTTGTTGAGTCTTGTAAACTTTTGCAGAGCGAAGAAAACCGTTGTACAATTGAAGATGAAATCGCGTTTGTAGATGGGCGCACGATTCGCCGTTTTTCGAGTCAAATTCGGGACGATCGAGATCGGTACTTTGGACGATTATATGTGTTTGAAGATATTACGGTTCACAAACAGGCAGAACAAGCTTTGCAACAGCAAGCTGAACGGGAACGGATGATCTATGAAATTGCCCAACATATCCGCGAGTCTTTAGATTTGGATGAGATTCTCAACACAACGGTTGCGGAGGTGCGGCGTTTTCTGCAAACCGATCGCGCGATCGTCTACCGTTTTAACCGTGATTGGAGTGGTGTAGTGGTCAAGGAATCTGTTGCAGAGGGTTGGCAGGCAATTTTGAATATGCAGATTACAGATACCTACTTTGTAGAGAGGCAGGGACAATCGTATCAGCAAAGTGCTATTCAAGTTACTTCCGATATTTATACGGCTGGATTATCCCTTTGCCATATTGAGTTATTGGAAAGGTTGCAAGTACGAGCTAAGCTCGTTGTGCCGATTTTACAAGGCGATCGTCTTTGGGGGCTGTTAGTGGCTCACCATTGCAGCGCTCCTCGCGAGTGGCATCCCTTGGAGACCGAGCTGCTTCAACAGTTGGCAACCCAAGTAGCGATCGCGATTCAGCAATCAGAACTGCATCAACAGTTGCAAATCGCTAACCAACAGTTGGAAAATTTAGCGCTGATCGATCAATTAACTCAGATTGCCAATCGACGTTGTTTCGATCGCACTTTTACCCTGGAATGGTATCGTCTCATGCGGGAACAACGTCCCCTGTCATTGCTGTTGTGTGACATCGATTATTTCAAACAATATAACGATACTTACGGTCACGCCGCCGGGGATACCTGTTTGAAAATCGTTGCCCAAACTTTTAAACAAGCAGTTGAGCGTTCTACTGATTTGGTTGCTCGTTATGGTGGCGAGGAATTTGCTGTTATCTTACCCTATACTGATACTGATGGGGCTGTTCGAGTTGCCCAAAAAATTCATGAAGCCATCCAAGCACTCGCTCTTCCTCATATTGCTTCTGCTGTGTCACAATATGTGACGTTAAGTATAGGGATTGCCACCGTAATTCCCAGTTACAATTTGAGTCCGGTGGATTTGATAGAGGCAGCCGATCGGGCTCTTTATAAAGCTAAAGTAAGCGGTCGCAATTCTTGGTTTACCAGCAGTATTTTTCTAATTTAAATTTCAAAAAAATTCATAATTATGGTTATTTACTATAAAAAAGATTGTGTATTATAAGTTAAAGAAATTGATGAATTACGCTTGCTCGCTCAACAAACCCGGTTTCTGGTTTTCACCCTCAAGCTGAAATAAGCGAATTATGTTAACTCACATCTTGCACCAAACGTAAAAACCGGGTTTCTTGCAAATAGCTAAACCTGAAACCCTAGATTTTTCGTAAAGAAACCCGGTTTTTCAAGTCTTGTTGTTTTTGTTAAAACTGAGATAGTGCAAAAAAAGGCGCTATGCAGGAACATTCCAATGAGCCCAGAAATTACGATGTTGTGCTTGGCGGTAAAACTCCACCGCCGACGAGTGGTGCGGTTTTGGGAGGATTGGCGGGAGTCAAGCACCGACTGATAAGTCAGGAAGCCGAGCAACGTATTGGGGCGCTAATGGAAGCGCTCAGTTATGGGGAAGCTGGTTTCGATGTGCTAATTCGAGCATTGGACGATCCCGTACCCCAGGTGCGGGATACTGCTTGCTTGCTATTGCAAAGCAGAATCGCAAAAATCACCGTCCTAAAAAAGGGTGTAGGGATTTGGAATAAGTGGAGAGCGTCTACTATTCGCCTAGAAGGTATCAATGTAGACCTTAGTTCGGTGAATCTGAGCGGATTTGACCTCAGCGGGTTTAATTTCAGCAATGCGAATTTGATCGGCGCTAATCTCAGCGGTGCTAATCTCAGCGGCGCTAATCTCAGTGGTGCTAATCTCAGCGAAGCTAATCTAATAGATGCGGATCTCACAAATGCTAATCTCACGGCTGCTTGTCTGTGGAAAGCTGAACTGAACGGCGCTAAACTGCGACAGGGTACTGTCCTCCAGCAAACAACTATGCCTGATGGGAAGGTGATTTAAGGAAAAGTCAAAAGTCAAAAGTCAAAAGTCAAAAATTAAAAGATAGAATGCAGTAGCGGGACAATTCCCAATAAAGAATCACCAATGACTAATCGACAGGGTGTTTATAAGGTTCAAAATCAGAAGAAGGGGAAAGAAGTTTTAGCGAAAAACTACGATGTAGATTACCCGTTACTGGAAATCAATAAACTTTTAGGGGTGGCTGCATCTAAAGGTAGTTACTATCTGCATTCATCGGAGGGGAAACAACCACCGCCGGGATGTCCCAGGATACCACCTTCGTTACATTTGCGGGGATATCAGCAACAAGCGGTTACCAATTGGCTTGCCAATAAAGGTAGAGGGACTTTAAAGATGGCGACTGGTAGCGGGAAGACGATTACGGCGTTGGCGATCGCAACTGAACTTTATCATAAAATTGGCTTGCAAGTGTTGCTGGTAGTCTGTCCTTATCAGCATTTGGTAAAACAATGGGCGCGTGAATGCGAGAAATTTGGCATTGAACCTATTTTAGCTTTTGAAAGTGTGCGTCGCTGGCAAACGCTACTTTCTACACAACTATATAATGTGCGATCGAGCAATCAATTGTTCCTGGCAGTTATCACAACTAATTCGACTTTAATTAGTGAGGGGTTTCAGTCGCAACTGAAGTATTTTCCAGAAAAAACCCTAATTGTGGGAGATGAAGCGCATAATTTGGGCGCACCCCGTTTGGAGGAAAGTTTGCCTCGGAATGTTGGGTTGCGCTTAGCTTTATCTGCAACGCCGGAAAGGTATTTTGATGAGGATGGTACTCAATCGCTGTTTGATTATTTTGGCCCGGTTTTGCAACCGGAATTTACTCTCAAAGATGCGATTCAACAAGGTGCGTTGGTGCATTATCTTTATTATCCGATTTTAGTGGAATTAACGGAATCGGAGAGTCGCAGTTATATTAAATTGACTAAAAGTATTGGGCGTTCTTTGCAATATCGTCAACGCGAAGGACAAGCTGGTGGGATATCAGATGAAGATAACGAAGATTTAAAGCCGTTGTTGATGCAAAGGGCGCGGTTAATCGGTGCTGCTGCTAATAAGTTACAAGCTTTGCGCGATTTAATGTATACTCGGTTGGAGACTAGCCACACTTTATTTTATTGCGGTGATGGTTCGGTGGAAAGTACGCGCCAACTTAAGGCTGTGACTAAGATTTTGGGAACAGAACTGGGTTATCGGGTAAATACTTATACTGCGGAAACTCCTTTGGAGGAAAGAGAAGATTTGCGGCGTCAATTTGAGACGGGTGAGTTGCAAGGTTTGGTGGCAATTCGCTGTTTGGATGAAGGGGTGGATATTCCGGCTATTCAAAATGCGGTGATTTTGGCTAGTAGCGGTAATCCGCGCCAGTTTATTCAGCGACGGGGACGCATTTTGCGAAGGCATCCGGGGAAGGAAAGGGCGACTTTATTTGATACGATCGTACTCCCTCCCGATATGGATCGGGAAACTTTGGAAGTCGAACGCAATTTGCTGCGAAGAGAGTTGCGCCGCTTGGTGGAATTTGCCGATTTAGCTGATAATGCGGGGGAAGCCCGAATGAAGTTGTTGAGTTTGCAAAAGCGCTATAATTTGTTGGATATTTAGGTATGTTGTTGCCCTTTAGCGCCCAAGCGTAACAATAAACATAACAAAGGCTTTATGAAAAATTGTTGGTTTCTCAACTAGACATCTACTAAGAAACCCGGTTTCTGGCTTCGTCGTGGGTAAGTCTCGATCTAGAAAGGAGTGGGGATAGTTAATATTTGTGTCTGATATCCAATTCGTTGGCATCAGAATTGTATTTTTTTAACGCAAAGTACGCAGAGGATAGCGCAGAGGTACGCAAAGTTTTTTGTTGAAAATTTGTAAGGATTGAGAAGGTACGGGAATTGATATGAGTTAATTTTGTGGCGAATTATATCGATTTTCCAGATACTTTTTAAGCAATAATGGCACAGAGAATAGCAGCGATCGCTTCTCGGTTGCTTTTTCGATTAAACCCCGTTTCCGCAAAGACTGTACTGCTTTCAAAAAATCAGCATCAGATAAGGCTAATTCTGTTGGTTTGTGGAAAATATCGGCAGTATCTTGGTTGGCTAACCAGAGAATTACCAGTTTTTCAGATGCCGATAACCGTTGATAATATTCTTCTAATTTTGGTTCTAAGTCGCCTAGAAATAAACTGGGATAGGATAGGTAGCGATCGACACTACCGTTAAATAAATCTTCGATTGTAGAAGCTATTATATTCAACCAGGAAGGATTGCCGCCGTAAAGTTGGATCAGTTCCCCCCATTTATGCTCATCAGTTAATCCTTTGTTGGTCAATATTTCTGCCGCCGTTTCTCCCAAACTGCCAAGTTGTAGGCTGCGACAATGACGGTTTTCTCCTTCTAGGGTGGCTATTTCTGTGGGTTTTTCGCAACTGAGGAGTAGGAAACAACTTTGGTGAGGCGAACAGGCTATTTCTTTTAAGAATTTACCGTAAGTTTGGCATTCGGGGAGATAAGTTCCTGCTAATTCTCCACTGATAAATAGTTCTTGGAAGTCGTCGAGAATAATCAGGCAGGAATGAGAACGCAGATAGTCGATTAGCGATAATAGTTGAGTTTCTCTATTTTGGCAGAAAAACTGCATTAAATTGGTTTGTAGGGATTTCAGGGTGAGGGTGTTGGTGCAGTTGCGCCAGATGATATATTCAAAGTTATCTTGAATTTGTTCGAGGAGTTCTCTAGCGAGGGTGGTTTTGCCAATTCCCGGTAATCCAAAGATGGTGATGAGGCGGATATTTTCTTCAAGTATCCATTGTTTAAGGGTTGTTAGTTCTGTGGTGCGGTTGGAAATGCGATCGTATTCGGGTGCTTCGATTAAATCGTGGTGTTTTTCTGATTGGTTGGTGGAGTTTGTAGTAGGGGTGGATGTGTGCGATCGGTTTTTTGTTTTGCCATCAGAGTGCCAACTTTCTCCACATACAGTGATGCTTCTCCCGACCAATTGACTATTCACAAAATTATTACTAATATTAGACTTGGAAATATAAAACCGTTCCATTGTAGCGCGAAAGTTTTTTTTATTAACTTTTTCGTCTAATTCTTCTGATATCAGTTCCCATAAATTCCCTGCAACTCTCTTAACATTTGCTTCAGTACAGTGATATTCATTTGCAATTTCGTGATATTTTTGACTATCCCAAACCCCTGCTAATATTGCCTGTTGCAGACTATTTAAGTGTGTTCCCGTTTTGGCCAAAATTAAATCATCTGCCCATTTGAGGACTTCTTGGACATCCATCGGTGATACACATACTAATTTTACGCAATTTTACTACTTTTTGCGCCCTTTTGCAACCTAGTGCGACTAAACTATACTTTTTGCTACCAATAGTTCCTCAGAAAGGTCGGTAAAAGTCTATACCAGGTTAGACTTTTTATCACTTTACGAATTTATGAAGCTTTTTATCATAGAAGATAAAACCAAAAATCATTGCATAAAAATTTCATTAATTAAAAGTGACAAGGTGTTTCCCGACTTTCCGCAGATTGGTGGAAGTTAAAAAACGACGATCTTAATGATGGATGAGGTGCTGATAATGTTTTCTTTTGACGCAGATACTAGCAATATGAAGGGATTGGTTGGAATGAATCCCGATCCGAGCGCTCCCAGTGATGCGGACATTTTAAAGTCTTTTGGCGTGCATCAACCACGAATTTTGGGAGGCTCCGATGCAGGGCTTCTCCCAAATTTAGTATCAGCGGCTCACGATCATATTGTCATGCCTCTCGATATGTCGGTTGACCAAGGAAACACCCGATCTGAAACAGTTGCTCACACTGCTGCATCCGTCGATCCTTTAACTGGAATTGCCTTAGCCAAAAGTAAAGAAGAATTACAACAATTTGCCAGCAAGCCAGAATTTCTGACTCAGATGGGCGTTGCTTTTGGAAAACATTTTAATGTCAAGACTGCCGAAAATTTGGCAGACAACTGGAGTCATGGTCTTTTCAATATCCCACCCATTAAGGTCGTTTCTAGAGCCGACATCAAAGAAGCTAATGGGGCTTTTGCCGCAGAGACTAACACAATTTATTTGTCGAGAGAGTTTGTTGCTAAAAATGCTGATAACATAGAGGCGATCGCATCAGTGGTGCTAGAAGAAACCGGACATTATATAGACTCCCGGATCAATATCCGCGATGCAGCCGGAGATGAGGGTGCTATTTTTGCTGGTATTGTTCAAGGCAAGCAGTTTGATTCAGCCGAATTACAGGCATTAAAAACTGAAGATGATACCGCGATTGCGATGCTGGATGGGAAACCCATTTTGATTGAGCAGTCATACAATAGTATAGTTAGCTCTTCCCCTGGATTCACAAAAAATGTAGGTGGCTGGACAGATAACAATAATTATCCGCGTTTAGCCGGTGATGTTAACGGAGATGGTAGGGCTGACATTGTGGGTTTTGGTTCCTCTAACGTTTTTGTCTCCTTCGGCAATAGCAATGGCACTTTTGGCACTCCCATTTCCTCTTCACCAGGATTCACAAAAAATGTAGGCGGCTGGACAGATAATAATAACTATCCGCGTTTATTGGCAGATGTCAACGGTGATAAGAAAGCCGATATTATCGGTTTTAGTAGCACTAACGTTTTTGTCTCTTTGAGCAATGGTAATGGCACTTTTGGCGCTCTCATTGCCTCTAAACCTGGATTCACGAAAAATGTAGGTGGCTGGACAGATAACAATAATTATCCACGTTTGGTAGGTGATGTCAACGGAGATGGTAGGGCTGACATTGTGGGTTTTGGCCCGAGTGATGTGTTTGTCTCCTTCGGTAATAGTAATGGAACTTTCGGCACTCCTATTACCTCTAAACCTAGCTCAACAAATGCCTTCACAAAAAATGTAGGCGGCTGGACAGATAATAATAACTATCCACGTTTATTGGCAGATGTCAATGGTGATAAGAAGGCCGATATTATCGGTTTTGGCGGCACTAACGTTTTTGTCTCTTTGAGCAATGGTAATGGCACTTTTGGCGCTCCTATTGCCTCTTCCCCTGGATTCACGAAAAATGTAGGTGGCTGGACAGATAACAATAATTATCCGCGTTTAGCAGGTGATGTCAACGGAGATGGTAGGGCTGACATTGTGGGTTTTGGTGCCAGTGATGTGTTTGTTTCCCTAGCCAATAGTAATGGAACTTTCGGCACTCCTACTGCTTATAAACATAGCTCAACAAATGCCTTCACAAAAAATGTAGGTGGCTGGACAGATAATAATAATTATCCCCGTCTATTGAGTGATATCAACGCAGATAGCAAGGCTGATATTATTGGTTTTAGCGACACTTATGTTTTTGCATCTTTAGCAGGTTCCGCACCACCTACTGGTTCTCAGCCTATTCTGACTGTACAAAATCCCGACTATTTCAGAAATCGTCCTCAGTTTTATATGGAGCAGGGCAATGGCTATGCTAAATATGGCTATGGATCGTCTTTGCTAGGAAATAATAATTGGGGTCAAGAAGGAAACTGTACTTGGTATGCTTATGGTCGTCTCAAGGAATTAGGATTTAATCCTGATGATGTGATGAACGGCTACCCTCCTGCTTCTGATTGGGGAAGCGTATTGCGTAATAATGCAAGAATTCTAGGGTCAGGAGAAACACCGCGCTTAGGTGATGTAGCTCAATGGTATCTTAATGGTCAAAATCATGTTGCTATTGTCGAAAAAGTAGAAAATGGACAAGTTTGGCTTTCAGAATCTAATTGGTCTACAGATAAAGACGGTGACAAGGATGGTGACACAAAACTGGATGATGGTACATTTCATTGGATTGTAACTTATTCAGTTAGCGCTCCTCAGCGTTACATCCGTTTGAGTAAGAGTTAGAGGAACAAGGCGATCGCTTTTTTCAATACACAAGGGATCGCTCTTTGATTTTAGAGAAGGCGATCGCATTACTTCATAATTGTTACTAAGGGGAGGGAATTACCTGAATTAACCCAGTGTGGAAAGCATTATCGTAAGTGATAATAGGCAAGTTTTCTAGTTCTGCCTGAGCCATCAGCATCCGATCGAACGGATCTCGATGCGAAATAGGCAAGCTTCCTGCTCTCAATGCGTGAGCGTTGGTGATGGTTAGCTCGTTAAACTTTGCTTTCTGTAATATGTACTGATAATTATCAACCAAAGGTTTAGCTTCAGGTAGTTTGCCGAGCCGATATTTGGTAGAAATTTCCCAAGCGGAGGCACTGCTAACCAAAATGCGATGGTTGGGGTTGCAAATGATGTCTCGGCACTCTTGGTTAAGTTTCGGATCATTAAAAAGCCACCAGAGCAGAATATGAGTGTCAAGCAGGTAGCTCATTCCCATTGCTGAAGTTCCTCTTCTGGTAGGGGTTCAAAAAATGCCTCTCCCAGTTGTCCTATCAGTAGTCCAGGGGTACGAGGTTGGGTGTCTTCTTGATTTAAGCCTAAACGGAAGTCGTGAATTAAATCATAAATTTCTGTAAGCTTGTCTTCTGGTATATCTTTTAGTTCTTGTATAATTTTCTGAATTAACATAAATCCTCCAGGGGTGAATTGTTCGTGCAGCAACTTCTTTACAGTCAGTATCGATGGATCGTCGCCCGTACCTAACCCACCCGACGATTAGATAAGTTTTTATTATCACCACAAAAACAGGAGAGACGCTGATAAGGCATTCTCGTTGGCGCGTATATGGGCTATTATAACTGCCCGCGTCGATCGCCTGTATCCGCAGTTGCGACACTCTACACCTTTAAGTTCTAAGATCGATTGAATAAGCGCGAATTTTCATGGGATCGGGGAGATGGAAGAGGAAATCAGCCTGAGTTACGTGCAAGAGCCGATCGCAACGGCTCCCCCAGAGGTGCGACAAATTATCGATCGCGTCAAGCAAGCGGAAAAGGATAAGCTTTATATGCCAAAACCAAAAGGCATTAATGACGATATTGTCGCCATCATTAAGGAATGCGTCAAGTGAAGTAAAGAAGTTCCGTTGGGAACGCAAATTTGTCACTACTATTATCACACAGAATGAAGTTAATTTCAATTAAACTTTGTAACTTTCGCTGTTTTTATGGCAAGACTCCGGAGATTTTACTTTGCGGCGAAGAACAGCGAAACACAACGATTATTCACGGCAATAATGGCGCGGGTAAAACGACGCTGTTAAATGCGTTTACTTGGGTGCTGTATGAGAAGTTTACTGCGGCGTTTGCTTCAGAAGAACAGCTGGTGAATAAAAGAGCGATCGCCGAAGCAAAACAGGGTGAATCTGTAGAATGTTGGGTGGAAATTGTGTGGGAACACGATGACAAACGCTATCGCGCCAAACGGGAGTGTCGCGCTTACAAAAGTGACACGATCGAACAAGGCGAAAGTAGGCTATATATGCAGATAGCGGGAGACGATGGCAGATGGCAACTTCCGCAACAGCATCCCGATGATATAATAGGAAGAATTTTACCGGAAACGTTGCATCAGTATTTTTTCTTTGACGGAGAACGCATCGATCGAATTGTGCGATCGGACAATAAACTAGAAATTGCCGAAGCAACTAAAACGATGCTGGGTATGGAAGTGCTGGATCGTTCCATCAAGCATCTGAAGGAAGCGAAGAAAACTTTGGAAGAAGAATTAAAGGCGATCGGCGATACGGAGACGCGACAGTTATTGAAACAGAAGGACAAAAAAGAACAGGAAGTTGAGAAATTAACGAATCGTCAAACGGAAATCGCTCAGGAATTATCTCACCAACAAACGCTCAAAAAAGAAACAAGTAACCGTTTCCGCGATGTCAGTGGTGCGAAAGATTTAGAAGAAAGACGCAAAGAGTTGGAATCGCAGAAAGCAACGAATAGAGATAGGCTGAAACAAAGTAGAGAGGCGTTGAATAAAGCTATTTCTACTAAAGGATACGCGACTTTGCTACCAGAAATAACGGCTGAGTTTCGTGCAATTGTGAGTGAATTGAAACAGCGAGGTGAATTAACTTCGGGAATTTCGCGAGAATTTATCAACGATTTGCTGAATTCGCAACGCTGTATTTGCGGTGCGGAGTTACGCGAGGGAACGCACCTTCACCAAAATGTGAGTAGTTGGCTAGATAAAGCTAGCATAGCGGCGGTGGAAGAAACGGCTATTCGGACGATCGCACAGGTGGATGAAATTGATAAGCAAACATCGATATTTTGGCATGATATCGATCGAGAGCAAGCTAATATCAATCAGATTAGACAAGAAATTTCCCGCATTGAAACGCAACTCGATGATATTGGCGAACAGTTAAGAAAGAATCCGGCGGAAGAGATTCGCAATCTGCAAAAGCGGCTGGATGAAATTGAAGGTAAAATTCGGGATTTGACTTTGGAGGAGGGAGAAAATAAGCAGAAAATTTCTGATTTAAAAACTGAGATTGAAGCACTCAGTAAGCAAATTGCCAAACAGGAAATGAATGAGGCAAAACAAGCGCTTGCACAGCGGCGGATTGCGACTACTCAGGATGCGATCGAACGTTTAACGGAGTTTCGCTCTCGCCTGGATAAGCATTTTCGCTCGCAATTGGAAAAGCGCGTCCAGGATATTTTTAGCTCAATTTCCTTTAAGCCTTATCTCCCCAAACTCACCGATAAATACGAACTGATGCTAGTGGAAAAAACGGCGGGTAAAGAGTCGCAAGTTGCCGCCTCAACGGGAGAAAATCAAATTCTCAGCTTATCGTTTATCGGCGGCATTATCGACAGGGTGAGAGAATGGAGTAAAGAGGAAATGATGATGCCAAATAGCAGCACTTTTCCAATTGTGATGGATTCGCCTTTTGGCAGTTTGGATGAAATTTACCGCCGCCAAATCGCCAAAATAATTCCCAAATTGGCGAATCAATTGGTGGTTTTAGTGACTAAAACTCAGTGGCGAGGTGAAGTAGAAGAAGAAATGGCTAATCGCGTTGGCAGAGAGTATGTGCTGACTTATTACTCTTCTAAGCCAGATTGCGAAGCGGATACAATTGAGTTGGGAGGTCTTCCCTATTCTTTGGTACGGCAAAGTCCGAATGAGTTTGAATATACGGAGATTGTAGAGGTGGATTATGAGTTCTAGTTTAGCGGCTGTGGCTGAAAATTTGGTGACGGATACTTGGGTAAAGGCAAGTTGGGAAGAGTTTCTGAAACTGGCTGAAAACCCAGATTACGTTAATGCTAGATTTTATTACCATCAAGCATATATGAGGATTGAAACTATGTCATTAGGTGCGAGTCACGGTCAGGATAATGCTATCCTTTCTAAGGTAGTCAGCCTTTTTGCGACTATCAAAAATATTCGCATTAAGGAATTAGCTAATACAAGTTTTAGAAAAGCAGGTATTGCTGAATGCCAACCAGACTTAGCCTTCTACATTGGTGCGGATTTTCAGTTTCCGCCTCGCAATAATTCTCCTATCGATTTGAATGAACTTGCACCGCCAAATTTGGTAGTGGAAATTGCGTCAACAACTCTGAGTGATGATTTGGGTCGAAAGCGGTTATTATATGAACGGTTAGGCGTGCAAGAATATTGGGTTGTGGATGTAAGTGTTGATGATGTCATTGCTTTTGAAATTTCCCAAAGGCGTAGTGGTGAAATTGAAGAGTCAAGGGTGTTACCGGGATTAGCGATCGCTCTCGTTGAAGAAGCACTTCAACGCAGCCAAACACAGGATGATGGGGAGATTAATCGCTGGCTGATTCAAACTTTCAGCCAAAGTTGAGAGGAAATATACCCTCAATTATAAATATGATAAAATTGGGGGTAATTCAAACATAATTCAGTTATTGTCGATTGAGTAAATATCAATAAAATGAGTGCCAGTAAAATTAGGATTGCCAAAGATAAAGCTGATTTAGTAAAATCCTTACTTATCGCCAAGGAAACAACTGGGCCTTTTCAAACTTACGCGGATATAATGGTATTTGCCGCTGCATTGGGTGCAAAGCGAAAAAAACGAGTGCCTTTGGAGGAAATATCGAAAAGAGACCCTCTCCCAATTGGTATAGAAATTTTCGTTTCGAGGGGGTATGATGTGGCGATTAAGTTGTTAGCGATCGCAGAAACTAAAGATGTCAATATTATCTCACCAAATGATGAAAATGCCGAAGAAAAACGCATCCAAATTTTTGAAGAATATGCCAATGGTGGACTGGAAATTTTGCAAGATGAATTGCGAGGTTCGGTAGACTATTCTGAAAGGCTTTTGTTAATGCTAATTTCGGAACGAGACAAGCAAAATCGGGCGGAAGGGGAGTTTGATTTAACGAGGTTTTTATATTGAATAAAATGAGATTTTTAACCGCAGATAAACGCAGATGTTATCAAGGATTTGGGTCTTTTTGAAAAGAGCGATCGCACTATTAGCTTACAGCTATTCAGCATTGATTATTGTCTATTTCCTTCTCCGAATAATATTTTGGGATCGATTTTGGGTAGTTGGTTTTGTCAGCAGTTTTATCCCTTTGATTTTATTACCGATCTTAATTTTACCAGTTTTGGCATTGGGAATCGTAAAAAGGCGCTGGTTTTCGATCGCATCATCGATCGCTTGCATTTTACTGATAAGTTGGCTGCATTTAAAATACTTTTCTCCTCACCCAATTCAAGCAAATGCTTCTCAGCTTAACATCAAGGTTTTATCTCTGAATTGTAGTTGGTATAAAACCAGTTCGGAAAATCTCACCAGTCTAATTCAAAAAGAAGCACCCGATATCGTTTTCTTACAAGAAGTTGTTAAAAAACATACTCAAAGAGCATTCGTTTGGTTAAAATCAACCTATCCCTACCAATTTGCCGCCCCTGAAACAGGTATTCTCAGTAAATATCCGATCGAATTTAGCGAAATTTTACATTTGGCTGGGCATCGAGATATTCAGCAACGTGCTATAATTAAGATTGACAATCGAGATATAGTTGTTTATAATATTCAAGTAAAATCTCCCTGGATAAACTACCAGAAAGTTTTGCCTTTGATCGGGATTCCATTTTACGATTATAGAGAGCGATCGCAAGAAATTCAAGACCTACTACAGCGCCTGCAAAAAGAAACCCTTCCGCTGATTGTTGCTGGCGACTTTAACATGACCGACCAATCCCAAGATTACCATTATTTAACAACAGTTTTGCAAAATTCTTTCCATGTGTCGGGACTGGGGTTTGGGTTTACTTGGCCCCACGGTTGGGAACTGAGTTTTTTGATTAAAAACTCACCTTGGAAACTAAATTATCCCATCTTCAGAATAGACCATATTTGGTATTCTAAACATTGGGGTTCTCGCGCTAGCAAAGTGTTACCGACAACGGGCTCGGATCATTTACCTGTGGAGACAGAATTACAATGGATGTAGCATCGGTAGCACAATAATGATGTTTGGGATTGTCTGTGGGAATCGAGGGTTAAATTTTTACCGCAGATAAAGGCAGATGAACGCAGATAAACGCAGATAAGATGGCAATTTTTTTAGGCTGCGGATGTTAAAAAATACCTAAAAATTTGTGTTCATCTGTGGTCAAATAAAATTAATTCAGAATCGTCGGCAAACCTACTTCTCTCGGTTGGACAAATTTACCATTAAAACCAACCGCCTTATTCTCAAAAGTTCTCGCTTCCGCCAACGCCTGACGCAATTCCGCACGTTCTAAATCATCATCAACTCCACCCAAAATATAGACAAGTAATTTCGCCGCTAAATCTCTACCCGCAACTAAAATCCGCTTCTTGTTCGGGTCGTACAAAACTCCGTACCAAAGCGACTCCGGATACTCCATGTTACTAAATCCATCATCCGTATCGAACTTGCGAAGTTTATCAAAAACACTCTTCAGCGGCATCTTTTTCCGAAATATCGTAATTCCTAATGCTTGCGCCAAAGCAACTTGTCCCACCGGACGAAAAATCATGTTTCCTTCCCCGCCATCTTTCTCAAAACTGAAGCGGCGCAATTGCGGTGTTTCTTCTCCCGATTCCAATCTTTGGTAACTCGGTAAATTTGCTAAATTATCGAATAATTTATGAAATTCCTCGAAAGCTTCTTCCAGTTCCTCATCATCGGGACGCATGGGAATTAAACCTTTATCTTGCGACGGTTTCCAGTGCGGAAATTTTTGCCCTAAATATCGTTCCGACATCTCTGTTAGCGCTTGCAGGGTAGTTAAAACTGTTGATTTTGTTGCCACTGTAGCGCTATCCCAATTCACGCGAGGATTGCGACTTGGTTTATCTTTTAGTAATGGATGGGTAACGGCAACTTTTCTGGCAATAATCGCAAAACCGTTATTTTCATCTAATTGCGCTAACTGTCCTTTAGTTAAAGGTGCCGCCATCAAATTAACGTGAACAAAAATCGACCTAACTCGCCGCCTTGCTTCTTCGCGAGTTTCCCCCGGAACGACGGCGCAAATAAATTCAATGCCTATCTTTTCTTTGGCTAAATTTTGTAAATAGGAGGAATCAACTTGAAACTCTTCACTTAAATCATCTACAGTAATAAAGCTTCCAGCTGCTTTTTTATCCTTTTTATATCGCTGGAGTTTCCCGGTTTGAATTAACTCCATTAAACCCTGCACTCCCATGAGGCGATGTTGACCGTCCAACGCGAAAATTGTCACGTCGTCGGAAACATTCAACAACCCGACTTTCGCATCTTTATCTAATGGCATGAAATCAGCGGTAGATTTAATTGCCTTTCCGTCCGTACCCCACTCCGCAGATTTGGCGTTGTCTACCCACGGTTGATTTATGACTACTAAAACTGGTGGGAATTTGTGATGTTTTCGCGCTGCTAAATACTGCGCCAAAGCTGCTTGACGCGACCAATCTAAAGGACGTTGCTGAATTTCTTCTATCGTTTCTGCATCAATTTCAATATTTTGGGTATCGGGATTGAATTTGGGACGGAAAAGCGGTAGGCGCGATGCAAATCGAACGCGACTGGAAAACCATTCCAGGGTGACGGAACCGATGTATGCTTCCGTTCCTCCCATTTCGATTTTTTGTACCATAATTTGGTCGTTACGGCTTAAAAATCGGTCTAAAAGGAGCGCTAAGGCTTGCTTTTCTTGGTTTTCTCTTTCCAAGATTTGACTGGCGAGGTCTGGTGTCGGGTTGCTGGCGCTGTTCATGGTTGGGGAATGGGACGGGACTCCTCAGAAACCGGGTTTCTTGAAGAAATGCGGTTTCTGTTTTTTAAGACTAGCGGTAAAAAATACCTTAGTCAATATTGTTTTTAAAAATTTTGACATATGCAATAATAAAGTTAATGGAGATGGCATTGTTGATGCACAATTCAGTCATTATGTCAATATGTCACAATAAAATTTCATCAGATCGCTAACTATGACACAGACACCAAGCAATAACGGCAATTCCAGCAGATTAGACCGAATTGAGGCAATTTTAGAACGCACGGTAGAAGATAAGAACGAATTGCGATCGGCCCTTACGCAGCTTACCGCGCAAACGGTAGCGGATCGAGAAGCTGATAGACAGGATAAGAACGAATTGCGATCGGCCCTTACGCAACTGACCGGGCGCGTAAACAACTTGGTCGAGAGAATGGGACGATACCAGGAGGAAACTGCATTTAATAACTCTGAATTAGCGCGAGGACAAGCAATGATGACCGACCTAATCAGACAACTTACTTTACGACAAATACAAAGTGATGAGAGACAAATGCAACTCGAACAAACTCAAGCGCAAATAGCACAAACTCAAGAACAAATGAGAGAAATGCAGGCATCTATACTAGCAGCGCAAGAGAGACAAGAACGCATTTTAGATTATTTAATCCGCCGCAGCGAGTAATTTAGGGAAAATTTAATTATGACACAAGCACAAATTAAACTTAAAAAAGAGTGCGAAAATGCTTAAAATTTCTTCCCCATCTTTTGAATATATTTTACCAGTCATTCGGGGAATTCAGTCAGGACGGGAGTACTACGTTTCTATGTGCCCCGTGCGATTGTTGCCGAAACTTTTTCCATTAGACGAACAGGAAACACCGCCAGAAATGAGGGCAACGCGCACTCTCAACCGCCAACGAGTGCCAGAAATTGCTAAATATATTGTCAATAATCCTAAGAACTATATTTTTTCGGCAATCACCGCATCAATTGATGCCAATATCACTTTTGAACCGATGGGAACGGAGGCGGAAGGCAGAAAAATTGGCCGCTTGCGAGTACCGATGGATGGAAGGTTTATTATTAACGACGGACAACATCGCAGGGCGGCGTTAGAAATGGCGCTGAAAGAAAATCCAGAATTAGGATATGAGACGATCGCACTTATTTTATTCTTAGATATCGGACTGGAACGATCGCAACAAATATTCGCCGACCTCAACCGTTATTCAGTGCATCCCGATCCTTCATTAAATATCTTGTACGATAATCGAGATAAATATGCTAAAATAGTCAGAGAAGTTGTCAAGCAAGTCGCTGTTTTCCGCAGTTTGACAGATTGCGATCGCAGCACCCTCCCCACCCGTTCCAGTAAATTATTCACACTCAACAGCATATATAATGCTAATCTTGCCATTTTAGCTAACTATAAAGATGCGGAATTGGAGAGTGCGATCGCAATTGCAGCGCGTTTCTGGAATACTGTTAGCAGCAATATACCAGATTGGCAACAAGTTTTATGCAAAAAAGTCAGTGCAGGCGAAATGCGACGGGACTACATTCACTCTCACCCCACCGCGCTGACTGCATTAGGCGCAACAGGCGCAACTCTCCTCTCCCTTTATCCAGATAGCTGGGAAAATTATCTTGCAGGATTGGCACAAATTGACTGGTCGCGTTTTAATGTAGATTGGGAAGGGAAGGTTTTGTCGAAAAGTGGCGTTTCTCAGTCCCGCAGCAGTGTTAATTTCATGACTGCTTATATTAAACAGCGATTGAATTTGCCACTAGCTGCGGATGACTGATGCAGAATTCCCTTTTTTTAAACCGCAGATGAACGCAGATATGTTGATTATATCCATCCCAGATGAGCTTTTGCCATTCCAACTGCTATTCTTATACTATTGACACCTGCTGATATTTTGTATGGTTTAGCTGGATTTTTTGGTCTTGGGTCAATTATAACAACATTACCCTGCCAAATATTACTTTCTCTCGACCAATCAAGTTGTGCAAGTTGTGAAACTTTTTCAGCCTCGAAACACTCATTATCTTTGTCATAAGCACAGTATAGTAAGTGCCCTAAAACTTCCAGACCAACACTTCTCCCTAAAATAATGGTTTCCTTAAATTCACCCACTTCTTCGACTGTCAAATCTTCAAAACTTTTTTCATAAATATCCTGTGTCTGACTGCATTCTGAGAAAAACTGTTTGAGACAATTAACCAGAGCTTCTGAAGATGTTCCAACATCATAATCTTGAAGATCATCATTTGGTTCGTCAGCAAAAGCACAACTTACAAGCTTTGCTATATAATTAATTGAATAAATTAATTTCTTTTTGGTAGGCGGATTATCCTTGATTTTCTCTGTTTTGTCCAAAAACATTGGCACTCGATTAATTAAGTTTTTTGTAATGCCAACCCGACCTTCAAATTCACCGAATGACAAAAGCAAGCTTTTATCCAGTTGTTTTGTCTGCGCCATATCTCGGAAATCTGTTTGACACTGGTTAAAATTTCCCTCTAAAACAAGAGTTATTGGGAAATCATTTTCAGCGATTAACTCGGCTTCAGAACTTTCAATCAATTCATGAATGGCTCGCTTTCTATGTTGCCCATCAGTAATGTCTAGCTTAACCCAGCGAGGAATTACCACCAGGCAAATTCCCCGACCCAGTTCAATTAGCTTAATCTTGTCTGGGGCGACATTCGCTGTTAGCGTCCCCAAAATCCAAGGTTTTCCATTTCTAACACGCTTGAGGATATATTCTTTCACTTCGTCAGCGTGACCCTCCACCTCTGGGCGATTTTTACCAGAATCAGGATCGTTGTCACTAGAGGGCTTTGCTTGTAGAAGAGTAGGTAGTTCGTGTGCGGGTACGTTGATTTGCACCATTTTCCGGTTTCCCTGCTCAAAACTGAGCCCTGGATAGCATTTATCGCGGTGATACTCGGCAAAAAGGCGCTCAAGCACCTGAGCTATTTGATCTTTCGCATCGGAGATAGGGGAATTTATTTCTGACATACAAGACGGTGATAAAGTTAAGTAAAACCCTATTGACTCATCATAACCAGTATCGAGAACGCAAATGCAGATAGCATCTACCAAGCAGCTAAACGACCAAGCACAAACATATGAGGCTGCATCAAAATCATGCTATAATATCACAAAGAATGAAAATAAGCAACGTGGGAGTTTTTAGACATGGCAGAAACCCAACAAATGTCACTATTCCCGCCGCGCACGGTTGAGGAATTAGTAGAAGATATAGAAAAGCTGACCAAAGAAATACAAGAGTTATATTGTCTAGACGATATACCCTGGATAGTAGGTGTATCCTTCGGTAAGGATTCAAGTGCAGTATTGCAACTTGTTTGGTATGCGATCGCTGCTTTGCCACCTGAAAAAAGAACTAAAAAAATCTACGTTATTACAACAGACACTCTGGTAGAAAATCCCATAGTTTCTGCTTGGGTTCGGCATTCTATTAAAGAGATAAAATTGGCGGCTCAAAAGCAAGAAATGCCAATTGAACCGCATTTACTTCAACCAGATATCAAACAGAGATATTGGGTCGGTTTAATTGGTAAAGGATATCCTGCACCGCGTCAGTTGTTTCGCTGGTGTACAGGAAGGCTAAAAATTGAGCCTTCTAACCGCTTTATTAGAGAAGTAGTTCGAGCCAGCGGTGAAACAATACTTGTTTTAGGAACTCGTAAAACTGAAAGCGCAAATCGTGCTGCTATAATGAAAAAGAGAGAGGCAGGTAGAGTGCGCGATCGCCTTAGTCCTAATCCTAGTCTTCCAAATTCTCTAATTTATAGCCCTATTGAAGATTGGCGTACAGACGAAGTTTGGCTTTACTTGATGCAGTGGAAAAACCCTTGGGGATCTAACAATAAAGATCTATTCTCCATGTATCGCGAGTCTACAGCAGATAACGAATGCCCCTTAGTTGTCGATACTTCTACCCCAAGCTGTGGTAATTCTCGCTTTGGATGTTGGGTTTGCACACTCGTTGATAGCGATAAATCTCTTACAGCAATGATCCAGAATGATGAAGAGAAAGAGTGGTTGCAACCTCTAGTCGATTTTCGTCTTGAATTAGATGTTGAAAACGATCGCGAGAAAAGAGACTTCCGTCGTATTTGGGGTGAAGTTCAACTTTTTGAGCGCAATGTAGATGGTGAAAAAACTGAAGTAAAACCAATTCCTGGCCCTTATGTTAAAGAATGGCGAGAAGAGTTGCTAAGAAAACTCTTACAAGCAGAGAAGAAAATTCGCGAAACCGCACCTCCAGAGATGCGCGACATCACCCTCATCACCAACGAAGAACTTAGCGAAATTCGTCGCATTTGGCTAGAAGAAAAACACGAATTCGATGACAGCTTACCGAAAATTTACCAAGAAGTCACCGGCGAATTATTCCAAGATACCCGTCCCGGCGTCGAAAGAAGACTTTTGGGAAGCGACGAATGGACAGTCTTAGAAGAAATTAGCGATGGCGATATCATGCACTTAGAACTGATGGCAAAACTACTCGACACCGAACGCCAGTATTACACCAAAACTCGCCGGACAGGAATCTATGACACCCTAGAAAAATGCTTCGATACAAGTGCGCGTTCCAAAGAAGAAGCCATCAATAACGCCCACTACCAGCGCAACGTCAATAATGCCGTCAAAGCCGTCAAAGAAAATCTCGACGACATTTACCAAATCAAACAAATCATTGCTGGCGAAACCGCCCAAACACCCCCAAAAAATACCTCAAACATCGACAAAATTAAACAAACCGTAGAAAACAAAACCGAACAAAGCAGACAACTATCTTGGGCAGACCTAAAATTCTCAAACAATGACTCCGAAACCCCAGACGAATAAAGTCTGTCTGCCTACTCATCACCGCACAAAACAAGAGGACGAAAAACTTTGTTTTTACCTACAAATTCTCGCCCTCTTACTGCGACCCCACACAACATTTTCGATGCCAACTTTCAACTTCTTTCGGGTCAAATATTCGCTCCTAATAGCACAGCCAATTAAAATATTGCTATAACCGACAAATTGATGACCCCGTGCCCCTACAAAATGTTTATGTTAAACATTAACATAACAATTCTAAAACACCCCTCTGCGTACCTCCGCGAAAACCTTTGCGTTCCTTTGCGTTAAAAAATTAACCCATCCCAACACCATCGTGATTTTTCTGCAACTCATCCTCCAAAACTTCGGCCCTTATCTAGGCAAACAAATCATCGACCTTCGCCCCGAAAATAACGGTGAAACTCGCCCCATTATTTTATTTGGCGGTATGAACGGCGGCGGTAAAACTACCTTGATGGACGCCATTCGCCTCGCTTTATATGGAAGTCGCGCCCAATGTTCCACCCGCAATAATCTCGGCTACACCGAATTTCTTTCTCAATCCGTTAACCGCAACACCCCACCCACCGAAAAAGCCCGCATTGAATTAACCTTTGAACACGTTTACGAAGATAAACTCGCCAAATTTAAAGTTGTTCGCTATTGGGATAAAGACGGAAAAGATACGTTAGGCATCCTTATATATAACCCATTTATCGATGATTGGTATACAGACAAAGCGTTAAGTAACACCTGGGACGAATACATCGAAACGCTGCTACCCATCGGCATTTCCAACCTGTTTCTCTTCGACGGCGAACAGGTAAAAGAACTCGCCGAACTGGAAACGCCTCCCCCTCCAGTCGTCGATGCGATTCGTTCTTTGTTGGGTTTAGAATTAGCCGAACGCCTTGCTGTTGATTTAGATATTTTAGTCAGCCGCAAACGCAAAGAAATTGCGGGCGCAAAAGAACTCGCCACGCTGGATAAAATCGAACAAAAATTTCAACAACTGATTGCCGAAAAGGAAATCGCCACCCAAGACCAAAGCAGTACCAATCAAAAAGTCGAATACCATGAAAAGCAAGTGCGCCAACGCGAAGAAAAATTTCTATCGGAAGGCGGAAAAATCGCAGCCGAACGCAATCAACTCGACTTACAGCAAAAAGAATTTATCAAAACAACCGACAAATGCCGTCAGGAAATGGTAGAATTAGCTGCTGGCGTGTTGCCTTTGGCGCTGATTTCACCTTTACTTACCCAGATACAAACCCAAGCGGAAAATGAAAGCCACCAACAACAAGCCAAACTCGAAGGAGATGCTTTCAAAAAAAGAAGCGATCGCCTCCTCAATTATATCACAAACCTCTCCTTAAACACCGACCAATTCGACAAAATTAAAACATTTCTCGATCGAGAATATCAAGAAATCGAACAAGCAGCAGTCAGCGATGAAAAACCCTGGTTAGCCGCCGACAGCGAAGCCATCAACCAACTGGAAAATTTACTGCGTTACCAAATCAAAGCCAGCCAAATTGAAGGCGAAGAAAAAATCAAACAACTGCGCGAAATAGAACAAGAAATAGAATTTCTGGAAAGACAACTCGCAATTGCCGCCTCCCCAGAAGCCTACGAAAAATTAAAAGGCGATGTCAGACAAGCGCAAAACGAACTAGCCAAAGCCACAGCCACCCACGAAATGGCAAATCGCCGTTTAGAAGAACTGAAAAAAGAAATCGCCAAAACCCAAAAAGAACTAGAAGAATACAGCCAAGATTATATCAAACTGAGAAACAACCAACACATCATCACCGCTTGCGCCAAAGTGCAAGAATCACTCAAACTCTTCAAAGAAAAACTCACCCTCAAAAAATTGAACAAACTAGAGATAGAAGTAACCCAATGTTTCAGCTATCTCCTGCACAAAACCGACCTCGTACATCGCGTCGTCATCGACACCAATAGCTTCAGCCTTTCCCTCTACGACGGACAAGGACAACCAGTACCCAAACATCGCTTATCAGCAGGAGAAAAACAACTATTAGCCATAGCCTTTTTATGGGGATTGGCGCGAGTTTGCGGACGCCGCTTACCCGTAGCGATAGACACACCATTAGGCAGATTGGATTCGTCACACCGAGGCAATTTAGTAGAGAAATATTTCCCTGCCGCCAGCCATCAAGTAATCTTACTATCTACCGATACAGAAATAGGAAAAACCGAAGTGGAGAAGTTGAGAGAACAGGATGCGATCGCACGAGAATATCTGTTAAAATATGACCCAAATGAGAGACAAACAATTGTGCAGTCAGGTTACTTCTGGTAGAATAGGATAATAATGTTTTTACCGCAGATGAGAACAGATGAACGCAGATGAACGCAGATGGGAAATTAATCAGATGACACAGAAGATTATCCAGTCATCCAGTCATCTTACTATCTACCGATACAGAAATAGGAAAAACCGAAGTGGATAAGTTGAGAGAACAGGATGCGATCGCACGAGAATATCTGTTAAAATATGACCCAAATGAGAGACAAACAATTGTGCAGTCAGGTTACTTCTGGTAGAATAGGATAATGTTTTTACCGCAGATGAGAACAGATGAACGCAGATGAACGCAGATGGGAAATTAATCAGATTACGGATAAGATTATTGGGTGTGCTTTTAAAGTGTCGAATACTTTAGGGTGTGGCTTTTTGGAGAAAGTTTATGAGAATGCTTTGGTGTATGAAGTGCGTAAAACTGGGTTGCGGGTTCATCCACAGTATCCGATTGCAGTTTATTATGATGGGGTTGTGGTAGGAGAGTTTGCCGCAGATTTATTGGTAGAGGGGCGCGTTTTAGTAGAACTCAAAGCAATCAAAACCATGACTGAAAAAGATACATCTCAATGCCTAAACTACCTCAAAGCTACCAACCTAACCATCTGCTTACTCATTAACTTCGGCAACCCCGAAGTCGAAATCAGACGGATAGTCCGCAACTTTTAATCCACCCATCAAACCAAACAAAAAAATCCCATCTGCGTTCATCTGCGTTCATCTGTTCTCATCTGCGGTAAAAAAAATCTTATCCCACCACCAACCAACCCCATCCTACCCTTCCCACCCATCAAACCAAACAAAAAAATCCCATCTGCGTTCATCCGCGTTCATCTGTTCTCATCTGCGGTAAAAAAATGGAACCACCCATCAACACCATCAAACTCTCCCAAACAGCCAAAGACCAACTCCTCAAACTGCGACGCTTCACCAAAATCGACCAATGGAACATCCTCTGCCGATGGGCATTTTGCCGTTCCCTAGCCGAACCAAGTATCCCCTCCCCCGTCCCCATCATTACCGACAGCAACGTCGAAATGACCTGGAAAGTCTTCGGCGGCGAAATGTCCGATATCCTCTTACTAGCCCTCAAACAACGCTGTCACAACGACGGCTTCGGCTGCGACAAAGAAACCCTCATCACACAATTTCGCCTCCACCTGCATCGAGGTATCGGCTACCTCGCAGGCGACCCCAATATTAAAAAGATAGAAGATTTAATCGCGATCGCTACTCAGGAAACCGGGACTAGCAAATTTTAGATTTCAAATTTCCGTCTTCAATCCAAAATCCAAAATCCAAAATCCAAAATTCTCTAGATGGGCGGGGAGAGAATCGAACTCTCATAGTATCGCTACCGGCAGATTTTGAGTCTGCTGCGTCTACCAGTTTCGCCACCCGCCCTTGGGTGAAGCTTTATCATTATAACCTTGCTTCCCAGAATTTTGCAAGAGGGTTTGATATTCTTTGCTACTAGCCCAGCGATCGATCTCTCTAGCCCGCAGCACCGGCACCGGATGGGTCAAACCAGCCGTTTGCACCTCCTTCAGCATTTCCCCCAACTCGCTATTACCGATCTCATCGTAAGCCCTTGCTTGCGCCAAAAACGCATCCAAATTGAGTTGAGGAGCCAAAGTAGGCGAACCGCCAGCCAACTTCATCAACAGGGAACTCACCACCTTCGGGTCTTGAATCGCCAATAAAGCCGCGCGATCGCAAGTAAACTCAGCACATCTTACCCATTGCAACATTTGCGCTTGCAGCGTTTGGGCAATCCAACCCCCCAAATTGGGTAGTTGACCCGCAGCCAAAATTATGATATTAGCCAACGTCAAATAAACCCCGTGATCGCACTTCAAGTGGCCCAACTCGTGAGCGATCACAGCCTGAATCTCTGCCGGCGTCAGCAGCTCGATTAAAGAAGTATGCAGCACCACAAAAGGCTGCTTCCCCCGCATCGCGAACGTATAGGCATTCGGCACCGGATGCTGACGGACATATAGCTGCGGTGGCTCTAAATCCAACACCTGACAAGCTTCTAGCAGCATCTCGTGAAATTGGGGCAGCTGCTTCTCACCCACCAAAACGCTAGCCGCAATATTTTCCAAATAAAAAAACTGCTCAGCTACTGGCCCAAGCAGATTCCGCACGATCGCATCAAAACCGGGCAGCTGCTTGAGCGCCTTAGTTGCTTCCAGATCCAGCGGATGACGGAAATAATCTGCTTTCAGACCGATCAGCTGTGTTTTTGGGAAGGACATGGAGCCAAATTACCAGAAACAACAAAATAGTAGCAAATTGGGTCTGACCGACAAACAAATTAGGTAGCTCAAAAGTCCCAGTCGGTCTGCCCCCTACCAAGGATCTTAGTCGCCCTTTTCTGATTTGAGCAAAACACACCCTGACAAATAATCAGAACAAAGGCAAGAGTTTGGCCTACAGGCAGGCGACATTAAACTGCCTATAGCGCCCGAAATTGGCAATTTCGCGGTTTTATCCAGCTACATTAGCCGTATTTAGGGGGGCTTGTTCGCTCTCAGCTTCTTTCTCCCCCTTAACCCGCTGCAATCGGGCTCCCACATTTTGCAACTTGCCAACCAAGTTATCGTAGCCGCGATCGAGGTGCTGCAATCCTTCGATCCTAGTTTTGCCATTAGCGGCCAATCCCGCCAGCACCAAAGCCGCAGAAGCGCGTAAATCCGTAGCTACTACAGGTGCCCCAGATAACATCGGCACACCTCGGACGATCGCAATGTTGCCCTTGACGCGAATGTCTGCCCCCATGCGATTCAATTCCGCTACGTGGCGCAAGCGATTCTCGAACACCGTTTCCGTAATCACGCTGTCCCCCTCGCTCAGGGTCAGCAGCGCCATAAACTGCGCCTGCATATCGGTCGGGAAACCCGGATACGGTAAAGTTTCGATATCCGTCGCTACATGGCTGTTTGCGCCAATCACCCGTACACAGGTAGGAGATTCCAGGATTACCTTAGCGCCAATGGCCCGCAGCTTAGCGATCGCCGCAGTCAGGTGATCCGGTATTATCGGCGATAAACTCAATTCCGAGTGCGTAATCGCACCTGCCACCAAGAAAGTACCAGCTTCAATGCGATCGGGGATAATGCTGTATTCCACCGAATGCAAGCTCTTCACCCCATCAATCACGATCGTGTTAGTGCCAGCACCGCGAATCCGAGCCCCCATCGCCTGACAGAAATTGGCCAGATCCGTAACTTCCGGCTCTTGGGCGGCGTTCTCGATCGTGGTTTCCCCATCTGCCAGGGTCGCTGCCATCATCAACGTTTCCGTAGCGCCCACACTAGGGTAATCTAAGTATATTTTCGCACCCTTCAAGCGACGATTGCTACCGTTGACATAAGCATGAACCATACCGTGTTCGATCTGAACGTCAGCGCCCATCGCTTGTAAACCACGGACATGGAGATCCACAGGTCGGGCACCGATCGCACAACCCCCCGGCAGTGGCACCCTCGCCACCCCCAGACGTGCCAGCAGCGGGCCGATCGCAAAAAAACTAGCCCGCAGTTGCGACACCAGTTCGTAGGGAGCTTGGGATTGTTGGATATCTCGGCCATTGATGTCTAAAACATCACCGTGTTGCTCCATCTTCAAGCCCAAAGCCGCCAGAATCTGAGCCATCCGCTGCACATCCATCAAGGAGGGAACATTACGCAGACGACAATCTTCCGGACAAAGCAATGCGCCGGCCATGATTGCCAGTGCTGAGTTCTTTGCCCCGCTGATTTGGACGTGTCCCTTAAGAGTCGATCGACCCCAAATTTCCAGGATGGATTTGTCTGCTTCAGGCGAAGCATGAGTGTCTGTTAAACCGATAGAAGAAGTAATTGTCTTATCCTCCCAATATATTTTTTAGGCTTGTACAGCTTCTTCAAATTTGGTTAAGATTCTACAGGAAACTTTCCAGATGTCTATAGGTATTGAAAATTTTTAGGAGCAGGGGGCGGGGGGGCAGGGGAGCGGGGGGCAGAGGAGCAGGGGGGCAGGGGGGCGGGAAGAAATTCTTAATGAGTGACTTTTGACTTTTGACTTGACAAATCCGAATACTTGCTGCATCATAGTAGATCGTGAGATAAATAAAACACAAGCGGAACTGGCGGAATTGGTAGACGCGCATGATTCAGGTTCATGTGGTGCAAGCCTTCCGGGTTCAAGTCCCGGGTTCCGCATACCAATCAAGGAGTTAGGGTCTAGGAAAGACGGAGAATTTTGCCTAGACCCTTATTCTTTTTGACTTTTTTCGATCTTCCCCTCCCCCTTTCTCCCTCTCCTTCTTCTTTTTGACTTTTGACTTTTGACTTTTGACTTTCTAAAATGTTAACCAGCCTTCAAAACCCACTGGTAAAGCAAATTCGCAAACTGCATCAAGCCAAAGAGCGGCACGATCGGCAAGTATTTCTGCTGGAAGGAACGCATCTGCTGTCAGAAGCTTGCGCTGTCAATTATCCCCTAGAGACAGTTTGCTGTACCCCAGCATGGCAGGAACGTTATCCGCAACTTTGGCAAGCAGTGACAGAACGCGCTCAAAGGATAGAACTGGTAAGTCCGGAGGTATTAAAAGCTCTAGCCACCACAGTACAACCGGATGGCGTAGTAGCGATCGCACCCCGATCCCAACTCCCAACGCCAGTCACACCCAATCCGGGTTTGCTGCTAGCCTTAGAAACAATACAAGACCCAGGCAACCTGGGGACAACAATTCGCACCGCCGCTGCCGCCAGTGCTGCCGGACTTTGGTTAAGTGGCGATAGTGTAGATTTGGATCACCCAAAAGTACTCAGAGCTTCCGCAGGACAGTGGTTTCGCCTCCCAATGGCTGTAAGTGGCGATTTAAAAGTACTGGTACAAGATTGTCAAGCGGGTGGAATGCAAGTAGTAGCCACCGTTCCCAATGCCAAGTTAACCTACTGGGAACTCGATTTGCGCCTGCCCACTTTGATACTGCTGGGTAACGAAGGCGCGGGACTATCCGCAGATTTGGTAGACCGGGCAGACAAACAGGTGAAAATACCCCTCCGCCAGGGGGTAGAATCATTGAACGTAGCGATCGCCGCTGCCTTGATTTTGTACGAAGCAGAACGACAGAAAAATTAAAAATTAAAAATTAAAACCATTTTTAATTTTTAATTTCTCATCATTCATTTTTTGCCCCTCTGGATAAAATCCTCAATGTCAGCAGCCGCTTGTTCAAAAGCATCTAGCTCAATAGGCGTTGGACTTGCTTGGCGACGTGAGGGGGAAGCAGCTTCAGACACTTCCGGCGTGGATGCCAATGCCTCACCTGCATCCGGTGCCAAGAAATTCTCGAATTCGTTTAAGCTAGCCATAAAGGCTTTAGCAGCCTCGCGACGCTGGTTTTGCTTGTGCCGATCCATAAAATTTCACTCCAAACTAGGGATCGATCGCCCAGGTTACACCTCGGAGAGATCGAACTGCTATTAAATATTCCCAATATTCAGCCCTCGATCGCACCATCAGCACAAATTGTTGTCTAAAATACCCAGTCCAGTTGAAAATTAAAAAGGGCGCGTAGCACCAGGAGAACTTAAGTGAGTCAGGGATTTGATTACGACCTCGTTATCGTAGGAGCCGGAGTGGGCGGACACGGTGCCGCTCTCCATGCGGTCAGTTGCGGCTTGAAAACCGCCATCATCGAAGCAGGCCAAATGGGTGGAACCTGCGTAAATCGGGGCTGTATCCCCTCAAAGGCGCTATTGGCAGCTTCCGGTCGCGTGCGAGAATTACGCAATGCCCATCACCTGAAAGCGCTGGGCATAAATGTGGGCAGCGTGGACTTCGATCGAGGTGCAATCGCCACCCACGCGGAAAATATCGTCAGCAAGCTGCGCGGTGACTTGACCAACAGCCTCAAACGCTTGGGCGTAGATACTATCCAAGGCTGGGGCAAGGTGGCAGGGCCGCAAAAAATCGCCCTCGCCACAGACAAAGACGAAAAAATTATCACAGCTAAAGATATTATTCTCGCTCCCGGCTCAATACCTTGGGTTCCCCCAGGCATTGAAATTGACGGCAAGACAGTCTTTACCAGCGACGATGCGTTAAAGCTGGAATGGTTGCCGTCTTGGGTAGCCATCGTGGGTAGCGGCTACATCGGTTTGGAATTTTCGGATATTTATACAGCGCTGGGAAGCGAAATAACCCTGATTGAAGCGCTGCCGGAATTAATGCCGGGATTCGATCGCGATATTGCCAAAATCGCGGAAAGAATTCTCATTACTCCCCGCGACATCGAAACAAAAGTGGGAGTATTAGCCAAAAAAGTAACCCCAGGTTCCCCTGTCGTTATCGAACTAGCCGACGCTAAAACCAAAGAAGTTGTCGAAATTTTGGAAGTAGACGCTTGTTTGGTAGCCACAGGTCGCATTCCCTTCACCCAGAACATGGGCTTAGAATCTGTAGGCGTCGAAACAGACAAGCGCGGCTTTATCCCCATCAATGACAAAATGGCAGTTTTGTCAGGTGGCGAAATCGTACCTCACCTGTGGGCAATTGGCGATGCCACCGGCAAAATGATGCTAGCCCATGCCGCTTCCGCCCAAGGTGTCGTAGCAGTGGAAAATATCTGCGGACGAGATCGCACTCCCGACTATCGCAGCATCCCCGCCGCCGCCTTCACCCACCCAGAAATTAGCTTTGTGGGGATGACGGAAGCAGCAGCTAAGGAATTGGGACAAACAGAAGGTTTTGAGGTGGCTTCCGTAAAAAGTTACTTCAAAGGTAACTCGAAAGCGATCGCCGAAGGAGAAGCCGAAGGTTTGGCAAAAGTCATCTATCGCAAAGATACTGGCGAAGTTTTGGGTGTTCACATCATCGGTCTGCACGCCTCGGACTTGATCCACGAAGCATCGAATGCGATCGCCTCTCGCCAGTCCATCTATAACCTAGCTTATCTGGTTCACGCTCACCCCACCCTGTCCGAAGTCCTCGACGAAGCCTACAAGCGAGCCAAAGAAGGGATTAGGGGTTAGCGGCTAGGGGAAAGAGGGAGAGCGGGGGAGCGGGGGAGTCAAAAGTCAAAAGTCAAAAGTCAAAAGTCAAAAGTTAAAATTCCTCTTCTTCCCTCTCCCTCTTCCCTCTCCCCTTTTCCCTTTTCCCTCTTTCCCTTAACCTCTAGTCCCTAACCCCTAGCCCCGACGCCCTAGCCCCAAATATGCAAATCCGTCGTCGTCCCCCCAATCCCGCAGTTGCCGTCCAAGAATTGCGTTACCAAGTTGCGCTGCCAGATGCCACACCCAAAAATATCTTGGAGGAAATTGTTTGGCAGAAAGAAACTGAAGTAGCACAAATGCGAGAACGGTTGCCTTTGGCCGATCTCCAGCGTAAAATAGCTGACCTGCCTCCACCCCGCGATTTTGTGGCAGCACTGCGCCAAGGCAAAACTCAACCTGCCTTAATTGCGGAAGTCAAAAAAGCTTCTCCCAGTAAAGGCGTCATCAGAGCAGATTTCGACCCAGTAGCGATCGCTCAAGCTTACCAGCAGGCAGGTGCTAGCTGTATCTCGGTTCTCACTGATACTAAATTCTTTCAAGGTAGCTTTGAGAACCTGCAACGCATCCGTGCTGCTGTAGACGTACCTTTACTGTGCAAAGAATTTATAATTTACCCCTACCAAATTTATCTAGCCCGGATTAACGGTGCTGATGCCATCCTGCTGATTGCCGCCATACTTTCCGATCGAGACTTAGAATACTTTGTAAAAATCGCGAATGCCTTGAAAATGACGGCTTTGATCGAGGTGCATACCCTAGAAGAACTCGATCGCGTGTTAGCCTTGGAAAAAGCTACCCTAGTTGGCATCAACAATCGCAACTTAGAAGATTTCTCGGTCGATCTGCAAACAACCTGCGATATCCTCGCAGCAAGGAACGATCGACTCCAAGAGCGAGACATCCCGGTCGTGAGCGAATCGGGACTGCATACGCCAGCAGACCTCCGCTTAGTAGCGCAAGCGGGTGCAACTGCGGTGCTGATCGGTGAATCGCTGGTTAAACAGCCAGATCCTCAAGCTGCGATCTCAGAGCTTTTTGCCGTTGGGTGAAAAAATTAAAAATTAGAAATTATCTTTTTAATTTTTAATGTAAATTATCTTGAGGTAAATGCGCGTTCATGGAGCCAATTCCTATTCCTTCTCCTATCCATTACGAACTGGTACTACAACTTCTAGAAAGGCAAACTATGTTCGCTGTATCTCAAAAACCAGAACTAAAGGATAAAGTTAATCAACTAATAATTACTTTGCGTAAAGCAGCTGCTCTACAGAAGCAAATCGAACAAACTTGCGAACAAGCTCACATCAAAACGGAATACCTCTGGTCGCTCAATCATGTTATTCCCTCTTCAGCTGAATTACCGCCAACAGCAAAACGAAATTTGAACTCGGCTTCAAATGGCCTGAAGCCACCTCAAGAACAATCTTAATTTTAGTTTGCGATGGGAGATACGATTTTAAATTAAAAATCTGCAATCTCAAAGTTAATTTTCTAGCAACTACTGGCTCCTGACTAATTTGTATTGACCGCGATCGAAGATGGATACAAGCCCCCGGATTTATCCGTGCGGTCAATCCAAAATCCAAAATCCAAAATCCAAAATCGAATGACTGCGGCATTATGGACGATAAGCAAATACTGATGATACCCGGCCCTACACCAGTGCCGGAACAGGCATTACTCGCTTTGGCAAAACAACCGATCGGACATCGCAGCAGCGAGTTTAGCTGTATCTTTGAGGAAGTGTTGCAAAACTTGCAATGGCTTCACCAAACTCAGAACGATGTCTTAATGCTTACCGCTAGCGGTACGGGGGCGATGGAAGCCGGAATAATTAACTTTCTCAGTCCGGGCGATCGCGTCTTGGTAGGATGTAATGGTAAATTTGGCGATCGCTGGGCAGACCTTGCTACCACGTACAACTTAAATGTAGAAAAAATTACCGCTGACTGGGGTAAACCTTTAGATACGGAACAATTTCGCGAAAAGCTGGAAGCCGACACAGAAAAGCAAATTAAAGCCGTCATCCTCACCCACAGCGAAACATCTACGGGTGTCATAAATGACTTAGAAACCATCAATCGCCACGTCAAAACGCACGGTGAAGCTTTAATTATTGTGGACGCCGTAACGAGTTTGGGAACAGTCAATATCCCCGTTGATGAATGGGGTATTGATGTCGTTGTCTCCGCTTCCCAAAAAGGTTATATGATTCCGCCAGGATTAGGCTTCGTCAGCGTCAGCGAAAAAGCATGGGAAGCATACAAAACCGCCAAAATGCCTCGCTTCTATTTAGATTTAGGCAAATATCGCCAATTCCAAGCCAAAAACACCACACCCTTCACCCCGCCAATCAACCTGATGATGGCGCTGCAAGTCAGCTTGCAGATGATGAAAAAAGAAGGCTTGGCAAATATTTTCGCTAGGCATCAGCGACTCATGAATGCCACCCGCGCCGCCCTCAAGCAGTTGAATTTACCCCTGTTTGCCCCCGATAGTGTTGCCAGCCCCGCAATTACCGCTGTAGCGCCCGTACAAGTAGACAGCGAACAAATCCTCAAAATCATGAAAAATCGCTACGACATTGCTCTAGCGGGCGGACAAGACCACCTGAAGGGCAAAATCTTCCGTATCGGTCACTTGGGTTTTGTTACCGATCGCGATATCCTGACTGCGATCGCCAGCCTAGAAGCAACACTGATCGAACTGGGACAGGATTCCTTCACCGCCGGCGCAGGCATAGCTGCCGCTGCTAGGGTGTTCGCCCAATCAGAGGCTAGGGAAAAGTAACTACCGAAGTTATAAAAAATAGCGGATAACTGTCCCTTCCGCCTTAATCTCCGCACCTTGTTGTATCAACATATCTTCTACATAGTATTCTTCGTAAAACTGCCTAACCAAGGATCTTTGTGTTTCTAAATCCATCTCTTCAAATCCTTATATTACGTTCTCGCTTGTGAATCAGTAGGTAACGTGAAACCAAACATGACTCGATCGAGCGATCGCATTAACTTGAAGTATAGAATGCGATCGCCCAACGTTCTAGTGCAGTGCGGTGACCTTAATAAGGGCGACCATCTTTGTGCGTTAAAGCCCATTCACCATTCGGCAATTGTGTTGCTTTGAGATCGTCATTTGGATATTCAACCTCATCTCCTTCAGTGCGATCGCCAATTTCAAGATAAGTTACATTTTCTTCAGATCGATTAATCAGTTGATGGGCGATACCTGTGCCTGCCTTAAATCCATAGCAGTCACCGGGATGCAAAACGAATTCCTCTTCGTCTAGTACCAGCGTTGGGCTGCCTTCCAATACCAGGATAAATTCTTCTTGCTTTGAGTGGCTGTGAGCAAGTGCAGAAATTGCTCCGGGTAAGAGATGGGTTAAATTAACTCCAAAATTAGTCAACCCAAAATACTCACCTAGTTTTCGCTTTTGTCGTCCCTTCACAAGGGAAGCATAAGGTTCTGGATATATCGTCTTACCGATCGGTGCTGAAATCGATTCTGCTGAAATTGGCGATTGCTTCATAACTGTACTTAGCCTTATTTTGAGGATGTTGATTACGCACGCTGGGGCTAGAAACCGAGTTTCTGAGTCGATCTTTCACGGTGAAACCTACCATTTTTCGTAGAAACCCGGTTTCTTTGCCTAAGTCCTATAATTGATATCCCGATCTTCTACAAATCCACAATGCAGACAAATGTGGGTTCTAGTCGATCGAGATTTCTATACTTTCCGATCGCAATGGGAGCAATTCTGACTCGTATTATAAGGATGCGATCGCGAAATCAACACATCTGCTTACTGTTCTGCTAGCAGTTTGTAAATCTCGCGTTTTACCTGAACAAGCAGATCGCGTACCCGATTGGTTTGCTCTACATTGCCACTTCGAGCAACTTGGGTGACAGCATCATTCAACTGGGTTAAAGTCTGCCGTAACTCGATCAATTCAGAAGGTTTGCTTTCGGTGAAACTGTCGTGACCCTTTCTGGAATGAGATTGCCGATCGCGATCGCTCAAGAGTTGTCTGCCACTCTCGGTAATCGTATAAACCCGCTTGCCCTCGACTTCCTCACTGGTCAAATAACCTCCTTCTTCCAGCATCTGAAGTGTTGGATAAACCGAGCCTGGACTGGGGCGACGAAAGCCACCGCGACGGGTTTCTAGCTCTTTCATCAATTCATAACCATGTTGGGGACGCTCCGCTAAAAGCCCAAGCAGTATGAATTTAATGTCACCGCGACGGGTACGAGGCTCATCTGGCCACCCGTCACTAGATGAACCTTTGTGTCCATGTCCATGTCCGTGTCCGTGTCCGTGTCGCCCACTCATGAAGACTCGATCGCCAGGGCCTTCTCCTGCCCATGCTGGTACGAGAAAATGGGGATGAAATTGTTTGAACATATTTTTGCTCCTTGTAATTATGAGGTATCACGATATATCGTTAACCTAAAACCAATCTATCGCGATATATCGGATTTGTCAATTTCAATAATCGGGGCTTATTGACAGACGAGCCCTAACTTGATGCTGATACATACTTTGATGAGTTTGTCAACTATAAATTAGATGCTATTGTCCGGCTTCCCTGCTCCCCTACTCTCCCTTTCCCTTTTTTTCTTTTGACTTTTGACTTTTGACTTTTGACTTTTCAAAGCCAATTTCCCACCAAGACGTAGGGAGCCCAGAAATAGGGATTCCTATAGCTGCGGTTTTGTAAAAGGCTATTTTGGGCGCGGCGGAGTGCTTCAGCTTTGGTGATGCCGGGATTGGCTAACTGGCGATAAAATTCAGTCATCAGCGTAGCAGTAGAACTATCGCTCACTTTCCACAAAGTTGCTAAAGTGCTGCGTGCGCCAGCGCGTACCGCCACCCCAGCTAGTCCCAAAGCGGCGCGTCTATCTCCAGTAGCTGTCTCGCAGGCGCTGAGTACCAATAATTCGATCGGATCGGATTTACTGGGGTCTCTGCTACGCAACAACTCATCTAATTGCTTGACATTGATTTCCCCATCCCAAGCGAGAATAAATGTATTTTGGTAATTGGAACTAAATTGACCGTGAGTTGCTAGGTGAACGACAGGAAAAGGAACTGCTTTGACCTCGTTCTCCAGTGTTGTGCTGGTAAATTCTCGATCGAGAAGTCTTGTAGCGCGAACTTCCGCACTAACTTGTTCTAATTCCCTTTTTACACCCGGTAAAGCAGAAAATCCCTGTCTGGATTCGCTCAATCCGCCAGCTAAAGCTCTCAGTCTTTCTCGTGTCAGGCGTTGTGGCTTCAACAATTGTAAACCGGGAGTCAGGGCAATACTATATTTTTCGATTAAATATTGCTTACCATCGGAGAGTGCAGACATGGGTATATTTCGCAACGCACCATCCAAAACAAATACCAGCGTTTGTATCCCACTCGCTTTTAATTCTACCTCAGCAGGTCGAATCAGCCAGTCATAAAGTTGTTGAGACAATTGCAAGCGTTCGTCTTGATTGGAGTGACGAATTCCCAAACTTTGTCTGAGTTGGTTAACGATATTTTCAACTTGTTTCTGGTCAATTTGAGTAGTGTAGTTACGCAATGGTTGCTGGGGCAAACTGAGGATTATTTCTAAGCGATCGGCTAAAATAACTGGATAGATAACTGCCGCTCCCGCGTCGATTTTGTCAATCAATTCTGGTGCTGCATCCAGACAAGCTTCTCGGAAAAAATTATCCAGTTCCGCTAGTTGTAAGGACTCGATAACTTGACGAGCTTGCACTAATCGATTTTGCACAGAAGGTTGAAATTTTTCTCCCTCTTCGGAGCTTTGCAAAAGCAGATCGACTAGCTCTCGATACACCGGTTCGACACTATCTCGAAATGAAAACTGCACTTCTGGATTGATTGTGGCTAAATCGCTGCGGAGAGATTGTAAGGTGTTTACTGCTTCAGTATAAGCTGCGATCGCATCCTGTTTTCTCGATTGCAATCTTAGCAATTTTCCTAATTGCCACTGCCATTTATAAGCAATATCCGGCGCATTACTCGCTTGCGCCAAAAGCAAAGCTTGCTCAGTCAAATTTTCGGCGTTATCCAATTGCTTAGTTTGTGCGTATAATCCCCCCAAATTCCCAAGAGCAAAAGATTCTACGCGCTTATCCCCGATATTTTTGGCTGACTGAATAGCTGTGGCTAAAAGATTGGCAATTTCTTTGGTCATTTCTGCTTTGTCTGATGTCAGTTCTAAATTACTGACATTTAACATTTTCATCAAACTTTCAGATAAATTAATTTGAGCGATAAGTTTATTTCGACTTAGAGGTAATTGAGCAAATTCCGATTCAATTTTTGGCCATAATTCCTGAGCTTCCGAGTTTTGCTTTGTTTCTACCAATAAGCTCATTTGATTTAGGCGTGCCTGAAGCCGAGTATTTCCAGAATCGGATATATTTGCCGCTTGTTCGTAATATTCTAAAGCCGCTTTATTTTTCTTTTCAATTTCTTCTGTGTCTTCTACATCTTCTGCTAATTCTGCTAATCTTTTCGCTAATGCTCTTTCCGTATTGCCTATATTGAGCAAAGCGATACTAATATCGGCAGGAGATTGCAAACGTTGAGAAATTGCCAAACTTTGCTGACATAATTCTAGAGATTTATCTAAATCGCCATTGATGCGGAGAGCGTTAGCAAGCGTCAGCAATCCCTTTGCTTTGAGCGGAGAATCGGGTTGATTTTGCAGACGTTTTTCTAAGTCTGCTAATGTTTTAGAAGCGCGACGATAAAAGCCCAAACTTTGCCAAGTCTGAGCAACGTTAATAGTGCTGCCAGTAATCCCAATTTCATCACCTGCTTGCGTGTATGCAGATGTCGCTTGCTGCAAGGTAATCAGCGCGTCTTCCGGTTGTCCTAATGACAATTGTAAGCGACCTTGAGTGTTTAAAGCAATGGCAAGGATGGGGGTTTTTTGGTTGTTGTCATTGGGGACTGTTTGTAGGAGGTTCAGGCTGGATGCGATCGCACTTTTCGCTTTCTCCCATTCTCCTAGTTTCTGATACGCTAAAGATATAAAGTTTAGTGCTAAAGCTTGACTTATTACATCTTTTTTGTTATGAAAATTTGCTTCTGCTTGCTGCCATACTCTCAGAGCATCCGCAAACTGTTCTGCCTCGTATAATTGTTTACCTTGTTGCAGTAACTGTCTGGGTTCTGAGGATAGATTTGTTTGACTTATAAACGTTTGTTTTGATAGAACCGCATCCGCCATAACGCAGTTGACCGAAAGTGCTATTCCCAAACCTAAAAGTATGGCAAAAAGGTATCTGAGATTAAGTTGGTTTGAAAAGTATTTTTGATTTTTTTTTAACCGCAGATGATAGCAGATGAACGCGGATGAACGCAGATGAAGAGAAATACTGAGTTTGCTCGCTAAGGAGGGGATTTTTCGGATGGGATATAAGTGTGTGAAAAGTAAAATTATCAAAATATTTTTTATCATATTATTTTTAATGTTTAATGTTTAATTTTGCTTGCATTCTGGTGGAATCAGAGCAATTTGGTGAGGTGTGAAGTTGGGCGTTTCTGCTGTGAGAATAACTTCGCCTTTGTCGCCAATTATCCAACCTTGTGCTTCTATAATTTTATTGGGAATTGAAGATTGGGAATTGGGAATTGGAGATGGGTTAGAAGGTTTGCCAGTTCCGGGAATGCGTAAATCTTCCCAAAACAAATCACCGTTGGAAGGATCGTCAGGACTGGGGGGCAAACCGCCGCGACCGGTGACAAAAAAGCTACTGCCTCGATCGTCTGCGGGACAAGCTTGGGCAATCAATCCGGTAGCGTCAACAAACTCAACTGGGGGAATATCGGGAGGGCTAATTTGAACTTCACCTTCTACGCGCAATTCGCCACTGGGTTTGATGATACTATCGGTAGATTGAAATACTGCTAAACCTAAACCTGGTGGAGGTGCGATCGAAATATTACTTCCTCCTTCTGGATTGAGCGCATCAGTCCTGACTTCGCTACCCTCAAGTAAGACTAATGTCTCTGTATTAATATCGATATTTCCTTCGGCGGTTCTTGCTGCGGAAACCGCAGATATTCTACTCTGAAGGCGGAGTTGAATATCGCGCGATCGCATCTCGATATTACCCGCTTTACCAGTTGCAGATTCAGCTCGCAATGCAGCTCGATTGTTAATCAGGATCGAGGGAGCTTCTACTAATAGGTTACCAGGATTTCCGGAACCCGTACTGCTGACGATCGCTTCCGCACCATCACCAACTCTCAATCGATCGGCTTGAATATTTAAAGTGCCAGCATCTCCCGATCCTACAGACAAAGCAGATACTTGTGTCGGATTCGGATCTCCATTCGGATTCCTTCCCACACCAGTTATTTCTACCTCATCCGTCGCTCGAATATTTAAATTTCCGGCTTTTCCCTGAGTGGCAGAATTCAAAGGTGCTTGAGTCAGAGAAGCAGCTGCCACTCTTGCGCCATCTCTAACTCTCAATCGTCCCGTGTTAATATTAACGTTATTGGCATTTCCCGTCGCTCCATTTTCCACTCTAGCTAACAAACCGCTGGGAAAACTGCCGTCGGGCGATCGACCGCTCAAATCCACTTCTTCCGCATTAACAGTCAAAGTTCCCCCATCCCCAGTTCCAAATGTGGAAGCAGATACTTGACCGCCATTTTCAGCAATCAATCTTGCTGTTTGAATAGTTAGAGAACCGGCTTTACCAGACCCCGCAGTTGAGGCAGATATTTGCGCGGGATTCGCATCGCCGTTAGGATTTCTGCCAACTCCAGTTATTTCGATTTTATCGGTGGATTGAATATTTAAGTTACCGGCATTTCCCAATCCTTGAGAAGCTGCTGTCACTCTTGCGCCATTGGTGACGCGCAAACTTTGAGTTTGGATGTTTAACTCGCCGGCATTTCCGGTTGCTTGGGATTCTACTCTCGCGAGGAGACCGCTGGGAAGACTACCATCAGGGGAGCGATCGTTCAATTCTATTTCATCCGCAGTTACGTTTAAACTTCCCCCACTCCCAACTGCATAGGTGGAAGCAGCTACCTGACCGCCATTTTGAGCAATTAATCTTCTCGTTTGAATACTTAAAGAACCGGCTTTACCATTAGCTGTAGTTGAGGCAGATATTTGCGCGGGATTGGGAGTACCATCGGGGTTAGTTCCCACTCCAGTTACTTCGACTGTATCGGTGGATTGAATATTTAAGTTGCCGGCATTTCCCCATCCCTGAGAAGCTGCTGTTACTCTTGCGCCATCGGTGACGCGCAAGCTTTGAGTTTGAATATTTAACTCGCCTGCGTTTCCGGTTCCTCCCGATTCCACTCTAGCCAGCAAACCGCTGGGGAGGCTACCATCGGGGGAGCGATCGCTCAATTCTATCCGATCGGCAGTAATCTTCAAAGTTCCCCCACCTCCACTTCCGGATGTAGAAGCTGATATCTGTCCTCCCTGTTGTGCAATCAATGTGCCGGTGACAATCTCCAAGTTACCGGCTTTACCTGCGCCAGTTGTCAAGGTGGATATCGCACTTGGCTGGATTACGGTTTGTTCTTGTTGGGGTACTGTTCCCACCCCAATTACTTCTACTGCATCGCTAGCGCGAATGGTAATGTTTCCCGCGTTTGCAGGTTTTTCCGTGAGAGAAGAAGCCGCTACACGCGCTCCACCTTCGACGCGCAAGCGTCCGGTCGTAATGGTGATGTTACCACCACCCCCTGTGGCATCCGCTTCGACTCTAGCTTGCAAGGCGCTGGGGGTACCATCGGCTAATCTGCCAATTACTTCTACAGATTCGGAAGCATTTACTGTTAAGCTACCTCCCAGTTCTCCTCCTTGAGTATTTGCTTTAATTTGGGAACCGTCGGTAAGTCTGATTTGCCTACCTCGTACCTGAATGTTACCGCCTCCGGAACCGCTGGCATCGACTGTAGATTGTTGGGATAGTTGGATATCTCCATAATTATTTGTGGGAGTTTGTTGGTTCTCGATTAATGACCAATTCCCAGTCAGCAATGATGCTAAATCGATTTGTCCTCTTTGTGCTATTAAATTGCCACCGATTAAGCTGATATCGCCACCTATTAGCGCCAGCGTTCTTTCGGGAGAAACCTGGATTTGAGCATTCTGTACGGTAATTTTTCCCGGATTGCCACCGAATTGCAAGCCGATCGGTATACTGACGGTAAGCAAAGGAGGAGTTTGCGTATTGTCAGCGCTAAACTGCGTACCATCGGCAAAGTTGAGCGCGTCGGCGGTACTGGCAAAAAACGATCCGCCGATGTTCAATTTGGCATTAGGGCCAAAAATAATTCCGTTGGGATTGAGCAAAAATAAGTTAGCGGTGCCGTTGGCTTGAATCAATCCATCAATATTAGAGATAGAGTTACCCGTAACGCGGCTGATAATGTTTTGAATATCCAGATTATTGTTAAAAAAAGCGATACCGCCATTCGGGACGGAAAATAGTTGAAAGCTGTGAAATAGATTTGTGCCAGCTTGGGTTCCTCCCTCGATGAGGCTGGTATTGCCAGTCGGAGTGACGATCGAATTATTTGGGATAGTAGTATCGGGGACGATTTGCGCTGATGTTGGTTTGCAACTGAATAGGAAAAACACAGATGTCGCAACGCGAAACCAAAATTTAAGATGACGCATAATCTATCAGTCCCGCTATTGTAGAGACATTGCGTACAACGTCTCTACAATAGCGCGAACCAGTATTGTAGGTTGAGGGAAGTGGAAATCCAAGCAAAATTTTAAACGCTGTTGGGTTTCCTTACCTCAAGCCAACCTACTTCAGTTTTGACCCCATACGGGGATTTCCGCAAATTCTCTCAGTCCAGCAGATGTCAATAATTCTTGCCACTCTGCTGTTAATTGTGCGTCGTTGGGGTTGATGCGGCGCAGTTCGGCTAGAGTTGTCAAAGCGTCGTGCCAAATTTTATATTGACGGTACAATTGCAAGCGATCGCGCGGTGTCGCTTTTTCTAAGTCGTTGGCAATGGGCGATCGCAGTTTCGTTACCCAAATTTTACCGTATACACCGGGCTCCTCACGAGAGCCGTCAATTTTTGGCGGGCAAACAATGGCCATAGTCCACTGATAAGTTTTGCCAGTCTGGAGTTTCGGTGCTGTATCGGGAAGTTGGAAGCTGACGAGACCGGGTACTTTGGTAATAGCGAAAGTTGTCGAGTAAATTTGTTTATCGTCTTCATCTTGCAAAACAAACTTTGCCGTTTGTGCAGAAGTTTGCGGAATATAGGCGAAGAAAGTGGGACGTTCTGCCACCGTTACTCCCAGGTCGGTGTTTTTCGGTATCAAAGCAGTTAGAGGTGGATTGGGAGGTTTTTCTCGCCTAGAACAGGTTTCGGGGTTGCGCGTGGCCCCTGACTCCTTTCTGTCGGGCGAACCTATATCGGGTGGAGGGTCATAAGCGGATGTTTCGCCTATTTCCCAACTATTTTGGGTTGACGGAGTACCTTGAGTTTCTGCTGGCGTTGACAGAGGCGTTAGGGTGAGTAACTCTACAGTTAAGGTGAGCGTTAAAGTTGCAAAATGTCGGAAAGACTGTTGCCAAACCATAATATGTAACCTTGTGTTGAAATAATAAACACTGGATGCCTAACTTATTCCAGCTATCTATGACTAATACACTTCTAATATCGTTTCCGGTTTTTTTACAGTCAAACAGGTAATATCGTTGGGAATTACTTGACAACTAGACATTAAACATAAAAACTCTTCTTGTGCTTTTCCTCTGCTCACGTCTGCTTTGTAATGTTTGCAATTGATACAATCGTTCGCTTCAAAAATACTTACAAATTAAAAGAGCGGGCTTTATATCAGACCCGCTCTCAAAAGTCAGATGGAAAATATAATTCATATCAAATCCGTCTGCATCGGAATTGTTCGTTTTTCCCCTCTGTGCCAGGGCTTGTGGGCTCCTTGGCAGCCATAACGATCGAGATGCAACCAGCCCATGAAATTGTTCCTCACAAGGACATATTTTTTCTGACATCAAAGCCAGCTCCTTCCTTGGTGATAGGTTAAAACTTAGGCTCTTTCCAACCAATCATAAATTCGATCTAGTTCCTCCAAGGTTACCAGACCGTACTGCCAAAGAATCATTGGTAACGGCCCCGGATCGTGTTCCCGATGCTTCAACGCAATTGAAATAGAAGCAGAGGAAATCGCTAATTCTTCTTCTAAAAAACGAATGAATTGTGAATAAGTTGCAGGTGCCATTCCTACTTTCACCTCCTCTTTAAGACACCATTTTGCGATAGGGAAGTCGCTACTTTAATCAGTCGATAGACAGTCTTTATGCTGTCACTGTACTTATTTGCCATACCTCTTTTGTCAGATAGATGCAAAGGCAAAAAGTCGCCTCTAGGTATAATTTCTTAAGCAAATTTCACCGTCAATCCGCAAAGACAAATCCAAGGTCAGAATTTGCGAGAAATTTCAACCCAAAGCTTAGTAGTGCAAGGTTTTTCCCTACCAAAGCGGCGCTTTTTGACGCGCCAATACCCTACTGTAAGCCGATCGGCTTATATCAAGGTTTTATATTTTCTTGTTGATTGTCTCCTACTCCCGGGCCCTAAAGACCCTTACCTATAACAAGGGAAGAATTTATAGTTGCATTTATGCCTCAAACCTAGACATAGCGGCATTTTAAAGAATATAGCTTTTTTTAAAAAAAACGCTGCTAGAACTTCAATGCCATGTCTGCACCCAGATAGAAGATAGTTTTTTTATTCAACAAGTGATTCACCTTGACTGCTACCAGTTTCTGAAGCTAGCACTTCCTATCGGAGTTGCGCGTTTCAGGGACAATAGCGTTGCAAACTTGCTTTTGCCTGGATAGCATAGCAATTTCCGATCCTAGTTTATCAAAATAGATAAGAATATTAACATTTTTCAGTAACTTTGATAACTTTTTCAGAGTTATCTTTGCGCTCCACTGGGGCTAGCTGAGTTTGGTGGCAAAAACCGAACTTCCACCCGCTGGCCGACTTTGAGCTTCAATTCCGCAGCACGTCCGCCGCGCAGCTCGATCACTCGGTCTATGAGCGTGTTTGGGCCATAGGTCGGACAGGGAGTGCTAGTACAGGGAGGTACGTTGAGTGCGATCGCTTTGATCACTCCTTCCCGCAGAAAAACCATATCTAGGTGGATTGCGACGTTCTTCATCCAAAAGCTGACTGTTTGCGCCGGCTGAAACTCAAACAGCATTCCCCGGTTATTTGCCAAAGAGGTGCGGTACATCAATCCCATCGCTTGTTGTTCCGGCGTGCGAGTCACTTCCAGATCGATTACCTCTTCCCCCATCTTAGCTGTAGCTGAAATTGGCAGCATTTGACCCAAATCTGTCTGCGACTCCTTGCTCTCTGTAGGTTGCGATGTTACTTGCTCTGTGACAAGCGGCTGCTGGGCGGCGGAAGTTGCTGGCCCAGGTGACGAACAACCCATCAGCAAAATCAACAGCAGCACTCCCAACCAATTTCCTCGTAAAATCACTTAGCGATCGCTCCTTACTAACTTTTCTCTCTTTTCCCTCTTCCCCTCTTCCCTCTTCCCCTCTTCCCCTAACCCCTAACCCCTAACCCCTAACCCCTAACCCCTAATTTCAAGTTTCTCGCAAAACGTAGCCAACACCTCGCACGGTCTGAATCAAGCGTTTTTCGCCTTCATCTTCTATTTTGAGACGTAAATAACGAATATAAACTTCAATCACATTAGATTCACCCATAAAGTCGTCGCCCCAAACATTTTCGAGAATTTGTTCGCGGGTCAAGACTTCGCGGGGATGTTCCATGAGATACTTGAGCAGCTCGTATTCCTTCATCGTCAGGTCGATCGTCCGTCCGTTGCGTAGCGCTCTGCGAGTACCCAGATCCAAAGCCAAGTCGCCAAAGCGTAACTGTTCGGAGGCGTCTTTTTCTGGCTGGAGATAGAAACGCACTAACTTCAAAAACGTTTCTGTTCGGTAAGGCTTGAGAAAATAATCATCCGCTCCTGCTTCCAGACAAGCCACCCGGTCATCGACTGCATCGCGAGCCATCAGCAGCAACACTGGCGATCGATTTCCCGCACGCCTGAGATTTTCACATAAACTCAGCCCCGATTCTCCCGCTAACATTCGGTCTACGACGATCAAATCTGGTTCCAGTTCCTGAGCTCGCAGCAGACCGATTGTGGCATCGTAAGCTATGACAGCTTCGTAACCTGATTCTCTGAGATCGATGCTGACGTTTTGTGCTAGAGTTTCGTCGGTTTCGATCACCAAGACGCGAGGATTTTGGTTGAGGGTAACGTTACTCATATAGGAAGAAGATAGGCGATCGCTGTGGGGCCTGTTCTTATCAGTAATAATACCCGATCGAATATTTACTTTCATATTTTTCACGACGATCTAACTGGACAAGACGCATTTAAAACTGTGCGTAAATTCTCGTCTGGTATACCCGCCTGCTGAAGTTGAGGTAACCAAACTGATGTTGGTGTAATCCAAACTTCTTTGGTGCCATCAGGAAGGTCTTGTCCTGTCCATACTAGCCCAACAAGCCTGCCTTCGCGGTTAAATACTGGCCCTCCGGACGAACCGGGCCCGACAGCATCGGTTTGTCCTGGAGGGAGAATAGCGACGATCGACATAGCAGCGTAGCGATTTTCTACGGGAACGCGAGGATCGGGGTCGATCCGCAACGCGGGTTTGTTATCTTGTACTCTGGCGGTGACTGCGATCGCCGGATAGTGACCGTAAGCATGGCTTTTAATGGTGAGTTGTTCGCCTCGCTCGATCGGTTTACTTTCCAGACAGGGGGGTGAGAGGTCGATGCGATCGAATTGGTGAGTATCTAGTTTCACAACTGCTACTTCCAGATTCCGATCCAGAAACAGCAGTTGCTCGATCGGTACGGTGGGACTCAAGGATGAGGGTTGCGGTTGTGATGGCCGAAATGCCTGCCATTGCGTTAGGTTGTAGGGAATACAGCCGTCGGTATTTGTAGCACTGATTCTGTATGGCTTGCGATCGCGGTTGAGTAGATCGGCATTTGGTGCAACCAAACAAATCCAATCATTAATTCGCGCATTGTCAGTGCGGTCGATCTGATAGCTGAGCAGTTGGTCTTCGGTTTTTACATCGATTCCTTGCAAAATTAGGAGTGCGGCATTAGTGGCTATGTGCCAATTGGTGAGCGCAATTCCCTCTCCGAGATAGACAGCGGAACCGATCGGCTCAAATCTCTTCTGTCCCTGTGGGTTTAAAAGTACAATTCCAACCGCATCTATTTGCTGGGAGGGTAGTTGTGCTTGACAAACCAATACAAAAAAAAGACTGCAAACTACACTGTATAACAAAACCCACAATCTTTTTTTCATGACGATACTTCCTTATGGTTTTAGATTTTAGGTTCCAGATCTAATCTAAAATCTAAAATCTAAAATCTAAAATCTAAAATTTGGCTAAGGGAGCTCGACAGAAGTAGGTTTAGCAATGTGGGGTAGGCCCCAGCCTAATTTTTCTCGCAGAATGCGGAAAAATTCCGGCGGTTGCAAGCGGATGAAGCGGGCCCGGTAGCGCGATCGCTCTACCCGGACGCGATCGCTTGGCAGGATGTAGCACCCGGCATTTCCATCGACTACCATTACCAAGCGTTCCAGATTGACTGGATAAATGGTCACCGGATCGCTGTTCGCGAATACCAATGCGCGGGAAGCCATAGAATGAGGACAGATCGGCACTAATTGCAAGACCTGTACACCGGGGGTAATCACCGGGCCACCGGCACTGAGAGCGTAGGCTGTCGAACCTGTAGGAGTGGAGAGAATCACCCCATCTGCGGCAATGTCGATCGCTGCGTGCCTGCCTACCTGTATTTCAAAATGGCACATACTTGTGAGCGGTTCTCGGTGAATGACCATTTCGTTGAGGCAAAGCGCCTCCCACAAAACGGTTTCTTCCCGTAACACGCGCACCGTCAGCATGGTTCGCTCTTCAATTTCGTATTCACCGGCGAGAATCTTTTCGATCGCTTGCGGTAATTGGTTGACGTAAGTCTCTGTGAGAAAACCCATGTGACCGGTATTGACAGTCAGCAGGGGTATACCCAGAGGTGCGATCTGACGAAATGCTGCCAGAACTGTGCCGTCTCCACCTAACACCACGGCAAAGGTGATGTCCTCGTCGAAATCTGGAGGTGTTAGCATTTCGATCGGCGTGTGGCAAATTGGGCCTTCCGGACGCGAGTAGCCCAGAATACCGCCCGCACCAGTCGCCATTAAGACATCCCAACCAGCAGCGGTCAAATCGTTTTTTAACTCTGTAGCAAGGCGACAAGCTACAGGTTTAACGTCGTTGTATATAATCCCAACTTTGGGCACGCAAAGAAGTCCAGCTTCGGATTGAAAGTTGATGTATTGAAAAAGGAGTTGAACAGAAACGGCAATCTAGTTAAGAGGGCTTTTTTTGGTTCATTTTTAGGGGTTTATCGCTGTTAGGCTACTAACCCGTAACAATCAACCTGTAAGCACATTCAGGAAGATTATGCTTATTTTCATGCCGTTGCTTAAAATCTTAATGCTCTTTTTTTTGATTTCTTTTTAGTTTTAGCTTGTTCATAATCCAATTCTTTCAGCTTCTTCAAAATTCGACTGAAGTAATCTTGGAGGTACGCTTCCAGGGTTGTGGTTTCTTGCGGGTCGAGACCGAATACAGTATATACTTCTTCCATTGAAGCGGTAAGGGGTTTATCCGAGGCCAAAACTTCTGCGAAGGATAGGCGATCGGCTAAATTCCAGCCCCACTGAAAAAACCTGGCTATTCGGCGAGTAGTACGCAATAAACCCAGAGGTAAGCGGGTTACTTTTGCTTCTTTCCCAGACAAGCGTTCGCACAAGTTAATTATTTCATCAGCACCCCACGCTCGTGTCCCTACTACCGGAAAAGTACATTTTTCCGTTTCGGGAACGGAGAGGGCGCGAACGGCGAACTTAGCGACGTCCTGGGTATCCATGTAAGCGACAGCAGTAGTTTGGGTTGTTACCCAAATTGCTTGTTTTTCCAAGATGGGAACGGCGTACTGTCCGATTAACCCTTGCATAAAGCCACAGGGTCGCAGAATAGTATACTTTAAACCGGATTCTGCCAGAAACAGTTCTGTACATCGTTTGATATCCATCAGGGGTACGTCAGGATATTTATCGGCATCCAGAATGGAAAAGAATATATAACGTTCTATTCCGGCTGCTTTGGCGGCTTGGATCAGGGCTACCTTCCCTTGCCAGTCTACTTGCTTAATGCTCAGGGAATCTGTAGGTCGGGCAGTGGCAGCATCGATAATGGCTGTGACGCCTTCCAAAGCTGGCGGTAGGCTTTGAGGATCGCACAAGTCCCCAGGCACGAGTTGAGCGCCCCATTCTTTTAAAAAAGCAGCTTTCTTGAAACTGCGGACTAAGCAGCGTACTTCATGTCCCTCATCTAGAGCGCGACGGGCTACCTGTCTTCCTAAGGTGCCTGTGGAACCGACGATTAATAAGCTCATCCAGAAATTTAGTAATGAATCTTAATGTTTCTCTAAGATATTATCAGAATTCAGGGATTAGGGGCTAAGGAAAGTCAAAAGTCAAAAGTCAAAAGTCAAAAGCCAAAAGAAAAAAAGGGCTTTGGGCGTCAGGAGTGGGGGAAAGTGTTAATTCTGCACCGAAAGCCCTTCTTCCTTCTCCCTGCTGCCTCTTTCTCTTCTTTTTGACTTTTGACTTTTAACTTTTGACTTTTTCTGGCCTCTCTATTTCTCAACTCCTTGGATTTTTAAGAGGACAAAGCCCATCGCTAAACCTACAAGGACGAGGGAAGCGGATAAAATAGCTGCATTGAAAATTTCGCCGCTCATTGGTAAAATGCTCCTTTGCTATGTCGATCGAGTTCGCTGGGATGACGATCGGTCATCTCATGCCAGTGTCGTAAAAAATTAGACTGGGGATAAATTATCATTAAGCGCGTCAGACTCGCAAAGGTAGTTTGACGTTTTGTGTTGGATACCCAGGTGCAAGGCAAGCAAAATGAAAGCTGGAAAAAATTTGTCTGAGCAAATGTCTGTTAAGCTCAAAGACGATCGGCGTCCCCGCTTGGCTGTCACTCTGGGAGACCCGGCTGGCATTGGGCCGGAGGTAATTCTGAAGGCGCTGGCAGATCCTGAAGTTGTCCAAGATTGCGATGTTACGGTGATAGGCAGTCGATCGCTACTAGCAAAAATTTATCTCAATTTGTCCGATTCTGCTGAATGTAGGCAGATTTTGGCAAAACCAGCCGATTTATCGCTCCTAAATGTGGATTTAGATCTCGATTTCGATAATATTGCGGTTGGAACTGGTAATGCTGCTAGCGGTGCGGCGAGTTTTGCTTATATGGAAAGTGCGATCGCACGCACTCTTTCCGGTGAGTTTGACGCTATTGTCACGGGGCCGATCGCTAAATCGGCATGGAAAGCTGCTGGTTACGATTATCCCGGTCAGACAGAACTTTTGGCAGAACGGGCGGGCGTGCGGCGGTTCGGGATGTTGTTTGTAGCGCGATCGCCTCACACCGATTGGACTCTCCGCACTCTACTCGCTACCACACATATTCCCCTGCGTCAAGTAGCCGATACCCTGACACCGCAGTTGATGAGTGCGAAACTGGATTTGCTGGTGGAGTGTTTGCGGCAAGATTTTGCGATCGCAAAACCGAGAATTGTCATTGCTGGATTAAACCCCCACAGCGGCGAACAGGGACAATTGGGACGCGAGGAACTCGATTGGTTAATTCCCTGGTTGGAGGAAGAACGCCACGCCAGACCGGACACAATTCTGGATGGCCCTGTGCCGCCGGATACTATGTGGGTGAAACCGGGTCAAGCTTGGTTTGCCAAAGGTGAAAAAGCATCTGCGGCTGATGGTTATTTAGCTTTGTACCACGATCAAGGTTTGATTCCAGTTAAGTTAATGGCATTCGATCGGGCTGTAAATACTACCATCGGTTTGCCATTTATCCGTACTTCCCCGGATCACGGCACGGCATTTGATATTGCGGGTAAAGGAATTGCCGATGCTACCAGTATGAAAGCAGCATTGCGGTTAGCAGTTGAATTGGCAAATCAGAGGATAAATGCAAAAGTTTGATAAACAAAAAAGATTAGCTTTGTTTTATACGGCTGTTTCGGATTTGTTATGCAAACAGATCGCGCTCATCTATAATATTGTGTCCGGTAGCATCGGTGGTGTAAGACTGATGCTCTCATATTATCTGTGGGAGATCGGGGGTTAAATTTTTACCGCAGATGAAAGACAGATAAACGCAGATGAACGCAGATAATAACGTATTTTTTTATGCTACCAGATATCATATAACATATGCAAATGCAAACATTTTTCACTATAAACATAAAAAAACCAATTTTTATTTCTCTTTTCTTTGTGTACCTTTGCTCAAAGAGCATACTAAGCGCGTCAGAGAAAATTTATACTCCTTCTGTAGTTCCGCCTGGATTTGATTTAGTTAAAACATCCAAAGGCGTTACACTTTACCAGAAAAATACAGAATATGTGCAAGTTGTAGATTTGAGCCAAGGTGCATCTGTCAAATTGCTGAATGGAGATATTACCGATGCTGGTAATAATCAAGGTGCTTACGGAGGAGACGATCCGCAAATGCGACGTCAAACTCTCAACCAAGCTTGGTTAAATTTATATTCATCAAATCCAAATGCTTTTTGTATAACTAACGGTCAATTTTTCAGCACTAACAGCCAACCTGCTACTAATTTAGCTTTTCCGGTGAAAGTTAATGGCAAAGTCATCAGCGATGGATATGCGGGAGAAAGTGAATATCCGACGGAAAAATTGATGCTGGAGATAAATAGCGATCGCGCCGATATAACACCCTTCAACGGCAAAATTTCTCTGTACTCATCTTCAGCACCAAATTTGATTGTAGGATTAAAAGAAAATGCCGATAAATTCATGTATAAAGAACTTGGCAGAACGTTTGTAGGCGTTAAAGATAGCGACTCTAACGGCACTTACGAAACTATTTTAATCTTTAACTCTACAGCGGCGACTCAAGCACACGCAACTGAGATGCTCAGAAGTTTTGGCGCGGATAAAGTAATCATGTTGGATGGTGGCGGTTCTACACAATTAATTTGTCAGGGAGAAAGTTATATTACATCGACAAGAACAATTCCCCAAATGCTTGGTGTAGTGAGCGCACCTTGAAGTTAATCTATTCGTAGGTTGGGTTGAGCATAGCGAAACCCAACAAAATAGAATCATAAGTTGGGTTTCGTTCCTCAACCCAACCTACGACTTTTGACTGCTACACTGTTTGTAGTGCCAGAGTTTGGTAATCGATATATCCCGAAGCGTCTCCACCGTAAAAAGTCGAGCGATCGGGCTTGTTTAAAGGTTCATTGAGGGCAAAACGCTGCGGTAAATCTGGATTGGCGATAAATAATCGACCGTAAGCAACTAAATCTGCATCGCCAGCAGCCAAAACAGCATTACCTTCTTCGCGATCGTAACCACCTGCTGTCATCAGCGTACCGTTAAAAATGCCACGGAAATATCGAGTGTTTAAAGTTGAGACGCGATCGACAGTGATATTTCCATCAATTCTGGGTTCGATAATGTGGAGATAAGCAAGGTTAAAGCGGTTGAGGGCAGAAACTACATAGGTGAATAATGCCTCGCGGTTGTCATCGTGCATACTACCGAATGTACCGCTGGGGGAGAGACGGACGCCGACGCGATCGCTTCCCCAAACGCTCACAACTGCTGCTGTTACTTCTAATAGCAAACGAGCGCGATTTTCAATGGAACCGCCATATTTGTCTGTGCGTTTGTTTGTACCATTTTGTAAAAATTGATCGAGCAAATAACCGTTAGCGCTGTGAATTTCCACGCCATCAAAACCTGCGGCGAGTGCGTTTTCTGCTGCTTGACGGTATTGTTCGACAATTCCGGGAATTTCTGCTGTTTCTAATGCACGGGGCGTTACGAAAGGTTGTAGTCCATCGTGGGTAATTGCTTCGCCTTCGGGTGCGATCGCGCTTGGTGCAACTGGCAGTTCTCCCCCCGGTTGTAGGGATGGGTGAGAAATGCGTCCGACGTGCCAAAGTTGCAGGAAAATACGTCCTCCATGAGCGTGAACTGCATCTGTTACCAGTCGCCATCCGGCAACTTGTTCTGCTGAATAAATACCTGGTGTGTTGGGATATCCCGCGCCTTGAGGAGAAACTTGAGTTGCTTCGGCAATAATTAATCCAGCCGAAACTCTTTGTGCGTAATAAGTAGCATTTAAAGAAGTTGGAACGTTTCCCTCACCAGCACGCATCCGCGTTAAGGGAGCCATGACAATTCGGTTTGGCAGTTCGTAACGACCGAGTTTAAATGGTGTAAAAAGATTGACCTTGACGCTCATCGATCGCATCTCCATTTGCTAATTTGTTTTGCTAATTTGTTCGGGATGTACGCACGACAGGGAGAGAAAGCCGGTTTCTGCATTATTTTTTAAGTGTTAAACTCAAAATTTTGCTAATAAACCGGGTTTCTTTACTCGATCGGCTATGAAGTATGAACTATCATCAATTACCCATTAGCTATCAAGCTTTTTTCCTCAAGTAGGGTGTTGATTTTGTCTGCAAGCGCTTGCTTTGGAGCTATGCCAGTCAGCCGATCGACAACTTGACCATCTTTGAAAAAGAGCAGAGTGGGAATCGCTTGGATGTTGTACTCTTTCGCGGTGCGATCGCACTGGTCAACATTCAACTTGCCCACCTTAGCTTGACCTTCAAAATCAGCCGCCAATTCTGCGATCGATGGCCCGATGACTCGACATGGCCCGCACCAAGGAGCCCAGAAATCTACAACAACTGGAACCGAGCTGGCAAGGACTTCGCTCTGAAAATTGTCATCTGTCAGCGTGACGTATTTGGAGTTGTCAGACATAGATAAAAGCCTCCTTTCCTTGTTTTTTGCAGCGGCTCTCCGGTGGTGGAGACGTCCGGATCGATCCAGCTACAGTTCAGTAGTTAAACAACCATTTAACTTTTATGTTAAATGGGTTTTTCCAGAAAGTCAAGTGGTTATTTAAGTATTTAACAAAGTCCCAAACAGACGTAAGATAGAGGTAGGGCGATCGAAACCGAACACAAATAACGGCGATCGCTACCTCTCTCATGGCCAAAAATGACATCGAACAACGCGCTAAAATCTTTGCAGCTCTTTCAGATCCGACAAGATTGCGGATTGTGGAGCTGCTTGCTGAGCGCGAGGAGATCGGCAGTTCGGAGATAGCCAATCAAGTGGGGATTAGTCTGGCGCTGTTTTGTCACCACTCCAGGACGTTGACCGAGGCGGGGTTACTCCAAACGCGAAAAGACGGTCAAACCAAGTACAATTCGCTCAATCGCGAGTTACTGGTTGATTGTTTGGGTAGTTTGAAAGAGCTTGCGAATAATATGCAAGAGGTGGATTTATAAAACAAACCCTACATATAAAGCGGGTTTCTGAGCGAATCCGCAGCGTCCTGCACTCGTATATCCTGGATTTGAACAGCACAGTCGAGACGGAAGCGGGAGCGAATTTCCTTACATGAACAGATGGGTCAAATTTATAACCAATACTGTATTAGTGGCTTTATTTTTTGGGTGTCAGAAGTCCGATCCGACAACGAATACTGCAAGTATGAGTCCAACCCCCACAGTACAAAATACACCCAGCGTTAATCCTGACACTTCCCCAAAATCGAGTCCAACGCCACAAGCAAAAGTTCCCAATTCTCAAAAAACGAATAACGCCGAACTGGTTGATATTGAGACTATCAATAGCAACATAGTGCAAGACATCCGTTATGCCACAGAAAATAATTTTACCAAAACAAAACTCTACACGGTGGCGCGATGCTTGCTGAGGAGGGAAGTCGCGCTAAAACTATCAAAAGTTCAAGAAGATTTGGAGAAACAGGGCTTGGGTTTAAAAGTTTATGATTGTTACAGACCGCTATCAGTACAAAAGCTGATGTGGAAAATCCCGTCAGCGCGTCCTTATGTGGCGAATCCGAGAAGGGGGTCAAAGCACAATCGCGGTGCAGCAGTAGACTTGACGCTGGTCGATCGCAATGGTCAGGAATTAGAAATGCCGACCGAATTCGATAATTTTACACCGCGAGCGCATAGAAAATATAGAGGTGCCAGCGCCCAAGCCATCAAAAATCGTGTTTTGCTGGAACAAGCGATGCAAAAAGGAGGGTTTATACCTCTGTCAAAAGAATGGTGGCATTTCGATGCAGTTGGTTGGCAAAAGTACGAAATTCTGGATATACCGTTGGAATCGATTCCAAAGTAATTCGGCTTTTTGTTTGCACTTTCATCATTTGATATTTAGGGAGTAGAAGATCGTGAAAACGGTTTCTATTTTTATAGCAGCAGTTTCTATCCTAATCGCACAGTCAGCTAAAGCTAAACCAACAGTTGAAGCAAACAGACAATTTGCATGGGTAGAAGTGCCAGGAACTGCGATCCAGTTATCTACAGAAAATCCATATCTCACACAATTCTCGTGGTACATGAATATCAATCGGTTAGTTCGTGAGGGTGAGACTATAGTTTTTGAAGTAGCTAGTCCGGAGGCTCAATATTACCGAGTGCAAGGAAATTGTAGAAATCAGCAATTGCTTGTCCAGTTCCAGGGTGAATTTGAGTCGGAGACTAAGATAGTTTACCAACCTGTCAGCGATTCTTGGCATACGGCGACTGGTCTGCAACAAAGGTTGTTAAACTTTGCTTGTAGCAACGATGGGGGCACGAGTCTGTCCCGTTAAGCTGGCGCGATCGATCGCATCCTATGAGACGAATTGTGGGCCCAAAATCTTTGATTTGGCGTGGCATACATCTCAGAGCTTTCCTCCTTTATCCTCCTTTATACGGTTACAGCCTCTGGGTACACAGAAACCCGGTTTCTTGAAGAAACCGGGTTTCTGGGTTTGTGGGTTTCTTGAAGAGACCGGGTTTCTGGCGCGTACCTTGTTACTCCTTAACCCTCTGAAATGTTTTGACGACTTACAGAAGAAGGCGGTTTTATGAAGATTTGTAAAATATATTGACGAGGATATCAGAGGAAGCCTTTAATAGTTTCAGAGGGTAAGCGAGGGTTACGGAACAAAGACAGTAAATTTCAACTACCTTCACCAACAGCAAATTTATACAAAGAGAACACTGATATGACCACCACCAACTCCATCACCAGCTCGATTAATACTGTCGCAAACTTTGGAAAAATGCTGAAAAAATCCTACTTAGTCGGTATTTTGACCGCTACCACTCTGGGGATGCTTCCCCTTGCTGCATTCGCGACCCCTACTTCCGAGCCTTGCTGCCAAAACCGCAGTGGTGGCGATAACGCGGTTGTTCAAAGCAACACCCAAGAGGCTAATGTTACTGGTAAAGGTAACTCAGTCAATCAAAATTCCAATCAGTCAGCTAACATATCGGGTGGATCAACAAGTCCAACAAGCACAGTCAGAAGCACTCCGAAAAAGCCCGTTCGCGCTCGTCGGACTGTTGCTCGCCCAGCTCCTTGCAAAACCATTAGCGATGTCAAGATTTAGTTACGACTTGACTTAATTTTGTCAGTCTTATATTGAGAGAGGAAGAAAGTACGCGGCGATAAGCCTTCCTAAGCCAAAGCGATTTCTTCCTCTTTTTTTCACTTAACCGCACAGCAATGGTTGACAGCTAATTAATTTGTCATCAAAATCGACATCCCAAGGAAATTTGCCTGCTTTGTCAGGCCAGAAACATTGTAAAGCAGAAAAGGTATCTTCTTCACCGTAAAACCAGACAGCAAAACGCAAGTACTCAACACACCAAGCTGATGCTACGCTTTCAAAAATAAGCGAGTAGTTTTGGATAAAATCCGAGTAAGGTTGACCAGTCACTATAGGTTTGCCACCTTTCACATAACTGCCGATATCGTTAATAATGTGACCCATTGTGTGATATGGCAATCCAAACATAATAATTTCTGGATGTTGGAACGATTGCCATAAGCCGATCGAATACGCAAAACCCGGTTTCATCTTATCGGGATCTGCCCCTACCGCCATAACGTGCCAACCAACTCGTTGCACATCCTCAACTATTTTCTTTCTCACTGGATCGTTTATTTTACGCTCTTTCATTTTTAATCGCCCTTGTTTAAAGATGCACTCTCCAGTATAGCTAGGGCGTCGGGACTAGGTGAAGAAGAAGCTTTGCTATATAATAATATTTTTACGTTCGGCTACGCTATATGTTAGCGACAAATAACAATATCGTAATCTTCGATACCACCATGCGTGATGGAGAGCTTACGCCTGGTGTAAAAATGAACCTTCAGGAAAAAATTAGCATCGCCCAACTGCTAGAGCAAATGGGCGTGGATGCGATCGAAGTCGGTTATCCTGGTAGGTATGAAAAGGATTTTGAGGAAATATTCGAGATATCGAAAGTAATTACAACATCGACGATTTGCGGATTGGCAAGCTCAGATAGAGAGGAAATCATAACGGTTGCTCAAGCTCTTGAACCGGCAGCAAAAGCAAGAATTCACACTTATACTAATGTTAATCTGAGCAATAAATCAAAACAAACTGAAGAGGAAGTATTGGCAGTCATCAAAGATAGTATTTCCTTGGCGCGTAATTACTGCGATGATGTAGAATGGAGTGCTTTTGATGCCACGAGGAGCGATCTGGATTTTTTGTGTAAATCAATTGAAGTGGCGATAAACAGCGGAGCAACGACTATTAGCATCCCCGACAGTTTGGGTTTGATGTTACCCAAAGAATTTGCCCAGTTTCTGCAAAAGATATTTAACAAAGTTATTAATATTGACGATGCGATAGTCTCAGTTCACTGTCATGACGATCTGGGTATGGCGGTCGAAAATTCCCTTACCGCTTTAACCTGTGGAGTCAGACAAATTGAATGTGCGATTAACGGTTTGGGAGCGAGAAAAGGTAATGCGGATTTAGAAAAAATTGTGCAAGGTGTTTTAAATAACGAAGAATTTCAAATTGAAATAGACACATCTTTAATTAGCATCGTCTCAGAATTAGTCGCCCAAATCACCGAAAAAGTTAAAAGTTAAAAGGAAGAGGGGGTGTGGGGAAGTCAAAAGTCAAAAGTCAAAAGTCAAAAGTCAAAATTCCTCCCTCTTCCCTCTCCCTCTTCCCTAGCCCCGAACCCCAAACCCCAAAACCCCAACCCCCAAAACCCAAAACCCAACCCCCACCAAATTTTAAATTTTGTTTGGTTTAAAGGGGGGTTCAAAGGGCGGGTGGGGTGGGGTTTTTTAAATAAATAAAAAAAACGACGCTACCAGGAACG